>NZ_JBGMEG010000012.1:0-71199 GCF_046365465.1 Anaerococcus groningensis
TAGCATCAGGAGTTGTTACAAAAATCGTAAAATAGTCCCAGCATTTTGGGTGGAAAATCTGAAAAAATTTTCATTTTCGAGACGAAGGTCCTCACCTAGCCGGACAGGCTACATGCTGAGTCCGAAAAACTAAGCGAGAAGAGTTTCAGACTCTTTAAGAGAATTACAATTCTAATAAACTAAAAGAGTAAGCTTAGGCTTGCTCTTTTTTTATGCAAATTTATTAAAGACTTTATAACAAATAGTAAAAAATTAATACAAATTACTTTAAATTACTTTAATCAAATTTTAAAATATTAATTATAATTTACATATTTCTATAAAAAAGTATACTATACATAATGGAGGAAATATGAATAAGAAATCACTAGTAATAATGTTAGCCTATGTAGGAGTAGTTACAGGAGCAGGGCTTGCTTCAGGACAGGAACTTCTACAGTACTTTGTTTCATTAGGTATACCAGGTCTAATTGGAGCAGGTGTGGTAGGATTATTACATACATTGATAGGGGGAGTACTTTTACAACTAGGCTCTCACTATATGGCAACAGATCATTCAGAAGTATTTGGAGAAATTACCAATAAGTACATGGGTAAATTTATGGATTATTCCCTAATATTTACTTGCTTTGTAATAGGTTTTGTAATGATAGCTGGAGCTGGATCAAATTTAAATGAAGCCTTTGGCATTAAAAAATCGATTGGCCAAGTTATATGTGCAGGTCTTATAATAATAATAGGAATGCTAGACTTTGAAAAAGTATCCAAAATTATAGGGTCTTTTACACCACTAATAATTATTTTTACACTGATAGGTTCCTTATACACATTCTTTAATTATAATCCAAATTGGAATCAATTAAATAATATGGCCATGAAATTGCCATCAAATTTTAACAGTGTAATATTTTCCACATTTAACTATTATGGAATGTGTTTGATGAGTGGAGTTTCCATGGGGCTAGTCTTAGGTGGAGAAGAATTAAATACCCAAGATGCAGGAATAGGTGGACTATTAGGTGGAGCGATAGCAGGTATGCTTGGCATTTTAATATCATTTACACTTTTTATAAGAGTAGATGAAGTAGGCAAGCTTGATATACCAATGCTATATATCATTGAAGATATAAACCCTATTTTAGGAGTCCTAATGGCTCTAGTAATATTTGGAATGATATTTAACACAGGAATTTCCCTATTTTATGCCCTAGCACGTAGGTTTTCCAAAGGTGAAGAAAAAAGATTTAAAATATTCTTAATAGGCTTAACCCTAATCGGTTTTATATTAAGCTTTGGTGGATTTAAAGAATTAGTTTCAATATTTTACCCGATAATTGGATATGTAGGCATCCTTATGATGATAGTATTAGTAGCAGCCTGGTATAAAGAAAGATCTGCCATAAAATACGAATCCTATAAAAGGTTAGGAATTAGCCATTATATGAAAAAAAAAGTAGATGATAATGAAGACTTTAGTAAAGAAGATGAAAAAAGATTAGAAAAACTAATAGAAAGATCAAATATAGATAACGAACAAATAGAGCAAGTTGCAGAAGACTTTGCAAGAAGCGAACTAGAAGAGGATTAAAGAAAATAAGCCATCTTTGGATGGCTTATTTTTTTATAAAATTTTAAATAGAAGATTAATCTAATATGTATAAGTATTAAAATAAGCAAATTTTGATTAAAATACTTTATTCTAGTATGATAGTTTGTGGAGGAATTATGAATAAAAAAACTTTAACTATAATGCTTGCCTATGTAGGTATAGTAACTGGGGCAGGTCTAGCCTCAGGTCAGGAGCTACTTCAATATTTCATCTCTCTTGGAATACCAGGTCTAATTGGTATAGGTATAGTAGGGATTCTTCATACTATTTTTGGCGGTATTCTATTAGAATTAGGATCTCATTACCTAGCAGATAATCACTCAGACGTATTTTCTAATATTACTAATAAATATTTAAGTAAATTTATAGATATAGCCATTATATTGACTTGTTTTATAGTAGGATTTGTAATGATAGCAGGAGCTGGTAGCAACTTAAAACAGGCTTTTGATATACCAACTTGGATTGGTCAAGTATTGTGTGCAGGACTTATTATATTAGTAGGTTTTCAAGATTTTAAGAAAGTTACTAAAATAATTGGGTCTTTTACCCCAGTAATAATTATTTTTGCACTAATAGCTGGTATATATACACTTAAAAATTACAATCCAAATTGGAGCGAGCTAGACACTATTTCTAAAAGTCTTCCATCAAATATAAATAATGTAGTTTTAGCAATATTTAATTACTACGGAGTATGCCTTATGACAGGAGTATCAATGGGCCTTGTCCTTGGTGGAGAAGAGCTTAATCCGATACAAGCTGGAAAGGGTGGACTACTTGGAGGAGCTATAGCAGGCTTACTTGGTATTTTAATTTCACTTACTTTATTTATAAGAGTAGATGAGGTTGGTAATTTAGATATACCAATGCTTTATGTAATTTCAGATATAAGTCCTATTCTGGGATTCTTTATGGCAGTTTTAATATTTGCCATGGTATTTAATACAGCAATATCTCTTTTTTATGCATTGGCTCGAAGATTTTCTAAAGGAGATCAAAAGCGACTTAAAATAATATTAGTTATTATAACATTAGCAGGATTTGTCTTAAGTTTTGCTGGTTTTAAAAAGCTTGTAGCAGATCTTTATCCCATTATAGGATATGTTGGTATGATTGTAATGGTCTTACTCCTAGTAAATTGGTTTAAAGAAAAAGATGATATTGAAAAAGATAAGGGAGAAAGAAAAGATATCAAACATTACATTAGTAAAAAAATAGATGATGATAAAGAGTTTACAGACAAAGATCAAGATAAACTAAAAGAGCTTTTAGATAATGCACCTGTAAATAATGATGAAATAAAAAGAATTATAAAAGATGAATTAGAAAAATAATCTTACAAAAACTGTGTAAATTAATTTACACAGTTTTTATTTTTAAGTCATATTCTAATTTAAAAATCTTTTATATCTTCCAGTAAGTAAAATACTTTAAATATTTATTAATATTTTTGTATTATACTATTACTAAAAGTATAATGCTTAGTAATATGTAGAGGAGGATTTAGACTGTAAAATCTACATTGTAAGTAACAACAATATTGAAAGAAAATGTTATAAGTATTTAATTAGAGGTAAAGGCAGAAAAAAATGACAAATAGATACGTAGATAAGGACTTAGAAAACTATATTATTAAACACAGAAGATACTTTCACGAAAATCCTGAACTAAGCTGGCAAGAGGAAAATACCTCAGACTATATTTTAAATGAACTAGAAAAATTAGGGATTAGTGCCAAAAAAATTGTTAAAACTGGTGTACTTGGTATTATTAATCCAGAAAAGCAGGGCAAAGTTTTAGCTATCAGAGCTGATATAGATGCCCTTCCTATTTGTGAAGCAACTGACCTTGATTTTAAATCAAAAAATAATGGAGTGATGCATGCTTGTGGCCATGATACTCATGCAGCCATTCTTTTAGGAGCTGCCAAAAAACTTCAAGAAATGAAAGATGAGATAGGAAAGGTAGTATTATTATTTCAACCTGCAGAAGAATTTATAAAAGATTCTGGAGCAAAGCATGTCATGGAAGAAAAAATTTTAGAAAAAGAAGGTGTAGATAGGATTATTGCCCTTCATATAAGTAGCGCCTTAGAATCAGGATTTACATCAATAAAAGAAGGACCAATCAAGGCCTCAGCTGATACTTTTAAAATAGAAGTGCTAGGAAGGGGCGGCCATGGATCAGAGCCTGACCATACTGTAGATCCGATAAGTATAGGATCTCTTTTAGTTCAAAATCTAAATAATATTTCATCAAGAGAAATCTCGCCTACAAGCCCTATGGTTTTATCAGTAACTTCTTTTAACTCAGGTAATAGTGAAAATGTAATTCCCGATTCAGCTGAATTACTAGGAACAACAAGGGCATTTGACAATGACCTAAGAGAAAAATTCCCTGAAATCATAGAAAGAATTGTAAAAGGAGTATGTGAGGCTAATAGAGCTAGCTATAATTTCAAGTATTACTTTGGAACGCCAGCTACTATAAATGAAAAAGAATCGGCAGACCTTGGTTATGATGTTCTAAAGGAAATTGTAGGTGAAGATAAAGTAGTAGCTAGCAAGCCACGCATGGGTGGAGAAGACTTTGCAAAATATCTTTTAGAAATTCCTGGAGCAATGATGTTTTTAGGAGCAAAAGTAGAAGGGGAAGACCATCCTCATCATAACTCCAAATTTATTATAGATGAAAAAGTATTAAAAACAGGTTCAGAATATTTTATTAATTACACTAAAAAATATTTTGACCAATAAATTTAATAAAAAGTACAACAAAAAACTTCTTAAGATTACTAAGTCTTAAGAAGTTTTTAAATTTGAATTTTACTTATAAAAATAGGCCCAATCTATAGTTTTAGTAACTATTTCAAACTTAATTTGATGAGTCTTAAAAAATTACCAGTACTTTACCTATTTTTTATAAACTTTTTTTATTCTTCTCTAAGTGCTTCAACTGGGTCTTTTTTGGCTGCCATACTTGATGGAATGATGCCTGCAATTAGGGTTAGTAGAACTGAAATTAGTACTAAAATTGCTCCAGCTTCAGCTGGTAGGGTGGCTGATATATAATCTACTCCTGTTAAGTTTCTAATTATATTTGTAATTGGGATATTTAAAAGCATGGTTACTCCAACACCGATTAATCCTGAAAGTAGGCCTATGATAAAGGTTTCTGACATAAACACTTTTTTAATGTCAGATTTGCTGGCACCAATTGATCTTAAAATTCCTATTTCTTTGGTACGTTCTAATACTGAAATGTAGGTAATGATACCTATCATGATTGATGAAACCACAAGGCTTACTCCTACAAAGGCGATTAAAACATAAGAAATTGCACTTATTATATCGGTTACAGACTTTGTTATTAGCCCTATGATGTCGCTATAAGAAATTTTTTCACTCTCATCTTTTCCTTTATTGTAATCATCTATAAAGCCTTTGATTTTTTCTCTATTTTCAAAGTTTTCTACATAGATATCAATTTCTGCTGGTGCATCCTTGCTTACAACTCCTAGGTCTTCTAGGTTTTTGTTGTAAGAATTGCCAGCTACAAATTCATCATAAATATCTAGGGTAGCCTCTTTATCATTTTTTTCAAGGATGTATTGGGCTAGGGCGTTTTCATCATTTACTTGTGAGTCTTCTACATTTGCTGCTTGAGGCATAGATAAACCGCTAGCCATTGCAGCTTTTTGTTTTTCTTCAGCTGCTTTTTGAGCTTCTTCTGCTATTTCTGGTTTATTTCTCATCAGCCATGTAGTGAAGGCTAGAGAATCTTTTTGAGTTAGGTTTTCTAAGAAATACCTAGCTGACTTTATTTTTTCATCTTCATTGCTAGCCTTAAATTTGATATTGTTTAATACATTAACTTCTTTATTATCTATTTGAGCCTTTACAATTTCTGACTCGTTGGCATGGTCAATCATCATGTCTGTAAGACCCTCGGTAAAACCGATAGGAGCATTTACTACTTGATTGTCATCATCGGTTTTTCTTTTAGCAATACCAACAATCTTTGCAGAAACCCCATTTTTAACTACATCATCAACTTTTACTTCGTCGTCTTTGACATTTACAAAGCTAGAACCTTCTTTTTCATAATAGTCAGATGGGCTTACAAATTTGTATTCTTGGCCGATAATTTTACTTGGTTCTAGAGAATGTTCTTTTATATCTACATCTTCATTATTATCAATTTTATTTAAAAATTCTCTGTACTCTTTTGCTGGCAACAGACCTAATTCATAGAGTCTTGATGTTTGTACTTCGTTGTTATAATCTGAAAATAAGACTAGTTCATCAGCATTTTCTGGCCATTTACCTTCGACTATTTCGTATTCATCGGTAATAATTGTGCTAATTTTGCCATTTTTGTTTGTGATAAGTTGGCTAAAGTTTTTGTTATCTTGGTTAGGATTTAAAAACTGAGATAAGGGCGCTCTGTTGTTAGTTTCAAAGTCATCTCCATTTGTATTTATTATCTCGCCATTTGGATCTTTTACATATATATCAAAGTTCATATCGTATAGATAAGATATGAAATTAGTTCCTATAGAATCATTTAGTTTATCTTTATTATTCTCAATATATTTTTTAAAGGGAGTCAGGTTATTTTCTCTTACATTTGAGGATAACTCACTCCTTCTTTCTAAGATAAAATTATTTCCATAGACCTTGTCATCTTTATGTGATTTTTCTTCAGTCTTTGGTGGTGTAAGTACATTTCCTAGGTCAAATGATTCTTTTTGAACCTGGATAGGATATGCTTTCAAAGCTTTTCTTTGGCTATCGGCTATAAAGTCATTGGCCCCAGTTGAGATTGATAAAATGAGAGCAATGCCAATAATACCAATAGATCCTGCAAAGGCTGTCAAAAGTGTCCTGGCCTTTTTGGTTAAAAGATTGTTAAAGGATAGGTTTACAGCTGTGGGCAGGCCCAGTTTTATTTTTCTAGTTTTAAAATTGTCTTGCTCATTTTCTTCTTGGTAGGGATTGCTATCTCCAATTATTTGCCCATCTTTGATACGGACGATCCTAGTTGAATAAGTCTCTGCAAGTTCTGGGTTGTGAGTTACCATTATTACTAGGCGGTCTTTGGCAATTTCTTTTAGCAAATCCATAATCTGCGTGCTAGTTTCTGTATCAAGGGCCCCTGTTGGTTCATCGGCAAGGACAATATCAGGATTATTTACCAAAGCACGGGCTATGGCAACTCTTTGCATTTGCCCACCGGATAGTTCTGATGGTTTTTTATTTATATGCTCACCAAGCCCTACTTTTTCTAAAGCAGCTTTAGCTTTTTCTTTTCGTTGGTCCTTGGAAACGCCAGATAAAGTTAGGGCAAGCTCTACATTTGATAAAATACTTTGGTGGCTAATAAGATTGTAGGATTGGAAAACAAAACCTACTGAGACATTACGATAATAATCCCAATCATGATCAGTAAAATCTTTTGTAGATCTACCATTTATTAAAAGGTCACCAGATGTGTAATGATCTAGACCACCGATTATATTTAAAAGAGTAGTTTTTCCTCCTCCGGATTGTCCGAGGATAGACACAAATTCATTTTGCCTAAAGGATATGGAAACATCATCTAGGGCCTTTTGCTCAAACTCTCCTGTCTTATAAATTTTAGATATATTTTTTAAAGTTAACATTTATACCTTCTTTCTGTAATCATCTTATTATACCTTTAAATTTGTCAAAACTAAACTAAAATGTAATATATTTTAGAGGGGTAAATATGGGAAATTTAGTAATTTATAAAGAAAATAAATTAGAGATTATTAGCAAAACCAAATATTACAAAAAGCTAGGGATAAATGCTATTTTAATAAATCCTTTTGTAAAAGTAGATGAAGAAATTATTAAAAAAGTTTTAAAGATAAATGATATTTTGCTAAGAGAAGATATTAGACTAATGGTAAATATAGATGTTAAAAATATATCTACTCTACTATTAGACCTTGATAGCAAAATAAATTGGGACAATCCCAAAATTCGTAAGGCCTTTTATCAATTTATCAACTATTTAAAAAAGTATAATCTAACAGGTTTTTATTTTACTAATTTTGAAAAATTATTTGTCAATAATCCTAGTTTTTATATAAGGGAGCTTAGTAAAAATACTCTTGGTGATGAAAATCTTGTCAGCATAGGAGAGGTCGATACAGATGACTTTGCCTACCAAAAATATTTAGCATCAGATGATTATAGTAATTTTTCCTACATTTATAATAAATCCTTAGAAACGCCTATGGAAAATCTTTTGTCTGCTAAAAAATATATTTCTGATATCCATAGAGAAAATGTAAGAGAAGTTTATTCAACTGACAATGTCCTAGCAAGCTTTACAAATAATGAAAATTTTCCATTTTTAACGAGGATCTTGCTTGCTGGAGTTAATTTTTTCTTAAAGGGAAGCTTTCTTTTAAAAAATTTTGAAGAACTCGGTATATTTGATAATTCCACTTATACCAATGATTATAAGGTGTTAGATAAAACTAATAAGACATATGATTTTTACCAAGAACTTATAAAAATTAAAAATAACAATAAGGCAATCAGCCAAGGAACCTATAGAGAAATTTTTAATAGAGATCCAGATATATTTGCCTTTGTAAGGACCTATGAAAATCAAAAAGTAATAGTTTTTGCAAACTTTACTCAAAAGGAAATATTAGCTGATATTAGATTTCATTTTATAGATATAAATGATTTTACCTACCTTATAGGTAATTATGGCAGGCGCAGGATTGTAAAAAATCTTCTTTTAAGGCCCTATGAATTTGTAACATTTGTAAAATAATTTATAAGAATATTATATTTATAAAATATTTTATAAAAACATTTGTGTTTTCTAGATTAAAGTGTTAAAATTATAATTGTCATAATAAAATTTTATAGGAGGATTTTATGCAATTTATTGCCGTACTAGTAACTCTAGTATTGTTTTATATACTCCACCAAATGAAAAAACGTGATATGTCATTTGGTATAAGAGTAATTACTGGTGCTATCGCAGGCCTTATTTTAGGATTTATTTTTAGAGGTAGCACTGAGTATGTATCAATTTTTGGTAGTATCTACGCAAGATTACTTTATGCAATGGTTATTCCATTACTTTTAACAGTTATTGTTAGAACCATGCTTAATACAGGAAGTCTTACAAAACTTAGATCAGTTGGTTTAAAATCAGTTGGCATTTTAAGTTTACACAATGTAATGGGATCTGTAGTTGGACTTATCCTTGCAGCTATTTTCAAAATTGGCCAAGGTGTACACTTTGATGTACCTGTTGATTCTGAAATAAAGGAAGTACCAACAGTAGCTGAAACTATCACAAACTTTTTCCCTTCAAACATAGTTTCAAATGCAGCTGAAGGACAAATCGTACCAATCATTATATTTTCAGTTTTAGTTGGTGTAGCTGCCTTAAGACTTATTGAGTCTGGTAAAGAAGAAACAGTGCGCCCTTTTGCAGATTTTATAAATTCATTTGCAGAAGTTATTTTTAAACTTACAAGTATGATTACAAGCCTCACTCCTTATGCAGTGCTTGCTTTAATGGCAAATGCTGTTGGTAGGGTGGATTCCACAGCTATTGCTCCATTTATTTTAATTTTGGTATTAAACTATGTTGCATCAGCCATCCACATTTTCCTTGGAACAGGTATCCTTGTATCAGCTTTTGCTAAGGTAAACCCACTTACCTACTTTAAAAAAGTATGGCCTGTAACCATGATTGGTTTTACAACTCAATCATCTATGGGAGCAATTCCAGCAAATGTTGAAAATTTAACTGAAAAACAAGGTGTATCTGAAGAAATTGCATCATTTACAGCTCCACTTGGTGCAACCATGGGTATGCCAGGTTGTGCAGGTTTTTGGCCAGTAATAAATGCAATCTTTGTTGCAAATGTTATGGGCCTTGCTTGGGGACCAACAGAATATGCAAAATTAATTCTAGTTGCCCTTTTAGTTTCACTAGGAACAGTAGGAGTACCAGGAACAGCTACAATTACTACAACAGCTTTATTTGCTGCAATGGGCTTGCCACTTGAAATGGTTGTGCTTCTTGCTCCAATTTCAACTCTTGCAGATATGGGTAGAACAGCTACAAATGTTACAGCTGCAAACTCATCAGCCCTAATAGTTGCTGCAAGCGAAAATAAATTAAATAGAGAAGCATTTAATAGAGCATAAAATTTAAAAGCTTGGCAATCGCCAGGCTTTTTTATTGTAAAAAATAACTTTTCTTGTAAAATAATCTTAACTATTTTAAGGAGAGTTTATGAAAATTATAATTTTTGGATTAGGTTATGTGGGTCTTGCTAATGCCATACTACTTAGCCAGTCAAATGAAGTTATAGGGATAGAGACAGATCAAAATAAAATAGATTTGATAAATGATAAAAATTCACCCCTAAGCGATGAGATGATAATTACATATCTAAAAGAGAAAAATTTAAATTTATTAGCTACAAGGGATTATCAAAAGCACTTATCAGATAGTGAGCTTGCTATTATAGCAGTACCTACTAATTATGATGAGGATACAAAATACTTTGATACTAGCTTTGTAGATGATGTTATAGCAAATATTAAAAAAGAAAATAAAGATTTACCAATTTTAATTAAGTCAACTATTCCTGTAGGATATACGGAGAGTCAAAGAGAAAAATATAATTGTAAAAATATTATATTTTCTCCAGAATTTTTAAGGGAAGGTAAGGCCCTTTATGATAGTTTAAACCCATCTAGAATAATTGTAGGTGATAATAGTAAATCAAGTCAAAAAATTGCAGATTTATACAAAAATGAAGCTAAAAATAATCCGGAAGTTTTATTTATGGACTCCACAGAGGCTGAAGCTGTAAAACTTTTTGCAAATACTTATTTGGCTATGAGAGTTTCATATTTTAACGAACTAGACACCTTTGCGGAAATGAAAGGTCTTTCTACAAAAGATATTATTATGGGAGTATCTACAGATCCTAGGATAGGAAATTATTACAACAATCCTTCCTTTGGCTATGGTGGATATTGCCTACCAAAAGATAGCAAGCAGCTTTACGCAAACTTTGAAAATGTACCAAATGCTATGTTTGGTGCAGTTATAGATGCCAATCAAATAAGAAAAGATTATATAAGTGATAGGATTTTAAAAGATAATCCACAAACTGTAGGTATTTATAGACTAGTAATGAAAAAAGATTCTGATAACTTTAGAAAGTCAGCTATTTTTGATGTAATAAGTAATATTAAAGATAAAACCGAAGTTATCATCTATGAACCAAATGTAGATGATGAGTACTTTGAAGGTCTAAAAGTGGTAAATGACTTAGATGAATTTAAAAATTCTGATATCATAGTAGCAAATAGGCTGGATGAAGAATTAAAAGATGTGGCAGAAAAAGTCTATACCAGAGACGTTTTTAACAAAGATTGATAAGAATCTACGTGGGTAAGAATAGAAAGTGATGAATAGGAGGGCTTTATGAGTGAGAAAAAAGAAAAATATATACCCTTGGTGCACTCTAAACTTAGAAAATCTTTTATAAAAGTTCCCCAAGAGATTTATAAGGCATCAGGGATTATGATTTTTGAAAAAAGAATCAAATCATTACTTTTTACAACAGACCTTGCAATAATTAGAAACTCAAATGCCGATAGTATCATGGCTGTCTATCCATATACGCCGCAAAGTTCTATATCTGATGCTATATTAAGCGTTTCAAATGTACCGTGTTTTATAGGAGTTGGTGGAGGAACTACCCAAGGTCTTCGTTCCAAATACGTAGCCATAGATGCAGAACTATCTGGGGCCTATGGTGTAGTTGTTAATTCTCCAATGCCAAATAAAGACATTAGAGAAATAGCGGGATTTGTTGATGTGCCAGTTATAGCAAGTGTAACGACAATAAATGATGACTACATAGGCAAAATCCAAGCTGGTGCAGAGATTTTAAACGTATCAGGTGGCAAATATACTGCAGACTTAGTAAGAGAAATAAGAAAAGACATAGGTAAAAACTTCCCAATTATTGCCACAGGTGGCAAAACTGGGGAAAGTATCCTAGAAACAATAGAAGCTGGGGCCAATGCTATTTCTTATACACCACCATCAAGCTCAGAAGTGTTTGGACAAATGATGGATAAGTACAGAAACGAAGATGTTGCCCAATAATTTTTAGGACTCCCAAGCGGGGGTCTTTTTTAAAGGAGACTTATGTATAAAGGATATATTACAGACATAGATGGAATTAAAATAGGTCATGCACAAAATTTTAAGGCGGGTACTGGCCTTACAGTTTTAATTCCACCAGCAAATAATACTTGTGCAGTAGAAGTTAGGGGATCAGCCCCGGGAGGTCGTGAAACAGATTTATTAGATCCTATAAATACAGTAAATAGTGTAAATGCGCTTATTTTAAGTGGAGGTTCTGCCTATGGACTTGATGCGGCAAGTGGAGTTATGCAAGCTTTAGAAGAAGATGGTTATGGCTTAGATGTTGGAGTAGGCCTAGTACCCATTGTGCCCCAAGCAGTATTATTTGACCTAGCCTATAAAAATCCTAAAATAAGACCAGATAAAAAAATGGGAAGAAAAGCCTATAAAAATGCTTCATTGAATGAAAATCGCCAGGGAATAATAGGAGCTGGAACTGGAGCAACAGTTGGCAAAATTTTGGGCATGGAAAATATTATGAAAGCAGGTCTTGGATCAGCTACCCTTAATAAGGGAGATCTAAAAGTATCGGCCCTAGTAGCTGTAAATGCTTTTGGAGATATATATGATTATGAAAAGGGTGAGCAAATAGCAGGACCTAATAAAGATAATAAAATGTTAAAAACTACCGACCTTATGGGGCAAATAATAAAAGATTTCTCAGGACTTGCCAACAAAAATACAACTATTGGCATAGTAGCGACCAATGCAAGTTTTGATAAAACAAAACTTAAAAAAATTGTTCAAATGGCCCATGATGGCTTTGCAAGATCAATAAATCCAGTCCACACTGGCTTTGATGGGGATACAGTTTTTGCTCTTTCTACTAACGAAATAAAATCAGATATAAATCTTGTAGGTGTTATGGCAGCAAATGCTATGAGCCGTGCCATAGCCAATGCTATTTATAGCTTAAATGAAGGTTTTACTCAAGAAAGTCACATATAAGTATTGACTAATACTATAGGTAGTAGTAAAATATATCGGTAAACACTCTACTCCGTAAGTAATTAACGGGGTCATAGACCATAGGGAGGTGAAAAGATGAATAATTACGAAGCAGTTTTAATTTTCAAAGCTGATATGCAAGATACAGATAGAACTGAACTATTAGAAAGATTTAAAGCAATTATTTCTGAAAATGGTGAAGTTTCTGATGTAGATGATTGGGGTAAAAGAAGATTGGCTTACGAAATTAATGATCTTAAAGAAGGTTATTACTATATCGTAAACTTTAAATCAGAACCTGATCATATCAGAGAATTTGAAAGAAGACTTAGACTTTCAGATTTCATAATCAGATACATGGTTATCAGAAAAGAGGACTAATCAATGAATCGAGTAACACTTATAGGAAGACTAGTACGCGATCCAGAACTAAGATATACTCAATCAAACCAATCAGTTGCAAACTTTACTCTAGCTGTTGATAAGCGTATGAGTAGAGAAAGAAGGCAAGAAGCAGAATCTCAAAATCGTCCAACAGCTGATTTCATTCGTATAAATGTATGGGGTCCTCAAGCTGTTAATTGTGAAAGATATTTAAGAAAAGGAAGTCAATGTGCTGTTGAAGGTAGAATCCAAACAGGATCTTACCAAGACAGAGAAACAGGAAAAACAGTATATACAACAGATATTGTTGCAGATAACGTAGAATTTTTAGGTTCTCGTCAAGATAACCAAGGTGGTTCTTCAAATTATAGCCCTAATTATGGTGATAACCAGGATTATGGCAATGATAACTACTCACAAACTGGCTATCAAGGAAACAATTCTTACAACAATAACTCTTACAATCAAAACCAAGCTGGCTTTGATAGTGATGATGACTTCTTTGATGATGATTTCACTGAAATAGAAGATGATGGAAGGATTCCATTCTAGAAATATTAAGAAAGGAACATCATGGCTCAAAGAAGATATAAACCAAGAAGAAAAGTTGATCCATTTGTAAAAGATCCTTCAAAAGTGATCGATTACAAAGATACAGAAACTTTAAAAAGATTTATCTCTGATAGAGGAAAAATCCTACCTAGAAGAGTAACAGGTCTTAATGCAAAACACCAAAGAGAAGTAACACGTGCTATCAAACGTGCTCGCCAAGTTGCATTATTACCATACGAAGAAAATTAATAATTAGATTATAAATATAAAACAAATTCAATAAGCGATAAATAGGACGCTAAAAGTTAATGCAGACTTGCATCTCTTTGGCGTCCTTTTATTATAAAAAATATTTAATGTGGTTTATAATTGTAATATTTTAACATTAATATTACAATATAAATATAGAAAATTTTATAAGGAGGACATATGTCTGTAGAGATTTTATCTTTGATAGTAGCAATACTAGCAATTCTTTTCATGATTGTGACAATCACAAGAAGAATTAATCCATTATCAGCTGGTAATGAACGTATGCTACAAATCTCAAGCTATATCAGAGATGGTGCAATGACATTTCTAAAAAGAGAGTATAAATACATTGCAATTTTTGTAGTTATAGTAGCAATCTTACTAGCAGTATTTTTAGATGTAAAAATTATGATCTGCTACCTACTAGGTTCTATTCTTTCTATGCTAGCAGGATTTATAGGAATGAGAGTTTCTACTGCAAGTAACGTAAGATGTGCAAACCAAGCTTACGAAGATGGCCAAGATGGTGCATTAAAAGTAGCATTTTCTGGTGGAGCAGTAATGGGTATGGCTGTAACCGGTCTAGGATTTATAGGAATTATTTTAACTTTCCTTTACTTTAAAGACCCAACAATCCTAATGGGTTATTCACTAGGAGCATCATCAGTAGCGCTATTTGCTCGTGTTGGTGGTGGTATCTACACAAAAGCAGCTGACCTTGGGGCTGACCTTGTTGGTAAAGTAGAAGCTGGAATTCCAGAAGATGACCCAAGAAACCCTGCGGTTATCGCTGATAACGTAGGAGATAACGTTGGGGATGTTGCTGGTATGGGAGCTGACTTATTTGAATCATATGCTGGTGCTATTATATCATCCATGACTCTTGGATTAGTTTATTTTGAAGAAGCTGGTTTACAATTTACTCTTTTCCTAGCATCTATAGGTATTGCTGCATCAATTGTTGCATCAATCATCTTCCTTGCTGGAAAACACGCTAATCCACAAAAATCATTAATGCGTACATTATATATTTCAGGAGCTATCGTATTAATTGGTGCACTAGTATTATCAAATAAATACTTTGGTAACTACAGTGCAGCACTTGCAGTTATTACAGGGCTAGTTGCAGGTATTTTAATCGGTCTATTAACAGAAATCTATACATCAGATAAATATAGACACGTAAAATATATCTCTAAAGAATCATCAACAGGTGTTGCAACAAACATTATTGCTGGTCTTTCAACAGGAATGCTTTCAACAGTTTTCCCAATCCTAGTAATAGCTATTGCAATCATGGTTGCCTTTAACCTTATGGGAGTATTTGGTATTGCTCTTGCAGCAGTAGGTATGCTTTCTATTACAGGAACAACAGTAACAGTTGATGCTTACGGTCCTATAACAGATAATGCTGGTGGTATCGCAGAAATGAGTTACCTACCAGAAAGTGTACGTGATATAACAGATGGACTTGACTCAATTGGTAACACAACAGCAGCTATTGGTAAGGGATTTGCAATTGGATCTGCAGCTTTAACTGCACTTTCATTATTTATCACATACTCAGAATCAATCAACCTTGAAGCAATCTCTATCCTAGATAGTAGAGTAGTTGCAGGTATGTTTATTGGTGGTATGCTACCATTCCTATTCTCAGCTTTAACAATGAACTCAGTAGGAAAAGCAGCTAGCCAAATGATTGAAGAAGTTAGAAGACAATTTAGAGATGATGATAAAATATTAGCTGGGGAAAAAGAACCAGACTATGCGAACTGTATAGATATTTCTACATCAGCATCTCTAAAAGAAATGATTATCCCAGGAGTACTTGCAATATTAGTACCAATCTTAGTCGGATTTATCCTTGGGCCTTATGCTCTAGGTGGATTACTAGCAGGAGCTTTAGTAACTGGTGTTATGATGGCAATCTTTATGTCAAATGCTGGGGGAGCTTGGGATAACGCTAAAAAATACATCGAATCTGGTGTAGAAGGCGGAAAAGGATCTGATGCTCACAAGGCAGCAGTAGTAGGGGATACAGTAGGTGATCCATTTAAAGATACTTCAGGCCCATCACTAAATATCCTAATAAAACTTATGACAATAGTTTCAGTAGTATTTGCTGGATTATTTATCTAATAAGTAGAAGATAAAAACGGAGGAATTTCCTCCGTTTTTTTATGTTTATTTATTACTAATAATAAACTTTATTGACAACAATATTTATATATGTTTTAATATCATACGTGATATATTTGATTTATAGCAAAATTATGATAATAAATAATTAAGTACACTTGCTAAAAATCAGTTTGATATATTATTTTACTATATAGATTGTCTAAAGATAGGATTATCCTTAGTACACACTTTGGACTGATAGAGAAAGTTTGCTTTCTAATGGGGAAGGTGCGCTCTTTTTTAAGTAATCTATAAGTAAAATACTTTAAGGATTAATTTTATAAAAGAGACAGCCCTGTAAAAATTTTTTACAGGTTTTTTTATGCAAAAAACTAAAAATTATACATAATAGGAGAAAAAATGAACAATTTTAAAAAAGTAGCACTAACATTAGCTATGGCCCTATCATTTACAGCATGTGTAAATAATAACCAAGAGACAAAACCAGAAGAAACTCAAGCAGAAATGCCAGCAGGTGATCCAAAGACTGATACATCAGCTGAAAATGTTAATGACAAAGATCCTCAAACAGTTGAAGAAGAAACAGGCAAAGAAGCAAAAGATAACGAAAATGCAGATAATGAAGTTAAAACAACTGGCAAAATTGAAGATGAGCCACACTATGGTAAGCCAATAAAAGTTGCCTACAATGGCGGTCTATGTACCGGTGCTCCAGGAATTGCAGATGTACGTGGAGAATTTGAAAAAAGAGGCCTTGAAGTTGAATTTATAAATGTAAAAAGTGATGTTGATTCAATAGGTACCCACACAGCAGATGCAACAATCGGTCACATTGCAAAGTTTGTTCCTCCTACAATCAATGGAGTAAATGCAGTATTTGCCTCTGGAGCTCATACAGGATGTAAGTCTTTATATGTACTAGACAATGACGAAATAAACGATACTAAAGGTCTTAAAAACAAGATAATAGGATTTCCAGGGGCAATTGGTAGTGCAGACCATAATATAGCTATTAGATTCCTTAATAATGATGGTATCGATGTTGACGATGTTAAATATAGACAAGTAGATAATGCTGCTATAATTCAGGCGCTAGAAAGTGGAGAGCTAGCAGGAGCTATCTTATCTGATGAATACGCAAGTCAGTTTATAGAAAATGGCACAATAAAAAGGATTAGATCTTTATCATTTGATGAAGACTTTAAAAATGAAGCTTGCTGTATAAATGCCCTAAATGGTGACTTTGTAAAAGAAAATCCACAAATGGCAAAACTTTATAATGAAGCAGTTCTAGAAACTCAAAAGTGGATGGAAAATAATGTAGAAGAGGCTGCACAAATATTATTTGACAACAACTGGGCAGATGGAGACTTTGAGACAGCTGTAGAAATGATGGAGTCATATAACTGGGCAGTATCTCTAGAAGATACAGAAAAGACTCTAGAAACAGTAATTGAAGATTATAGAAACCTTGGCATAATCAACTCTGAAGTTAGCAAAGATGACTTTATTTCAAAATACTGGAATAGCCTAGGTTTAAAAGATAGCGACATTAAATAAAAAAGATTTGACAAAGCAAATAAAATAAGTTAAAATGTCCTTAATTAGAATATTAGTCTTAAAAATGTGTTGAAGAGAAGAGTATTTATCTAAAAAGCTTCAAGCGAATCCTAGATGGTGAGAGGGGATAAGTGGTTAGGTAAAGAAAAGAACCTCTGAGCTAATAAGTCGATACAAGGAGATTTATTCGGGAACTCCCGTTATAGAGTTAGAGTATTATTTGTACTTGATGAGGTTTATTTTGTGAGAAATAAGTAAATATGGGTGGTATCACGAGCTTTCGTCCCTTTTGGGATGGAAGCTTTTTTTATTGCTAAAAAAATACACAAATGACTATATTTTAAAAAAAATTAAAAAGGAGAATATTATGATTAAAAATGAATACGAAATATTAAAACAAGCAGAAAAAGTAGTATTAGCATATTCTGGAGGCCTAGATACATCTGTTATCGTAAAATGGCTAAGAGAAAACAGTGTAAAAGAAGTCATTTGTGTATCAGTAGACCTAGGTCAAGTAGAAAGTCCAAATGCTCTAGAAGAAAAAGCTTTATCATCTGGAGCGAGCAAATTCTATAATATAAATGTAGAGGACGAATTTATAGAAGACTATGCCTTTAAATCTTTAAAAGCAGGTGCTAAATACGAAAATGTCTACCTACTAGGAACAGCCATTGCTCGCCCACTAATTTCAAAAGTATTAGTAGATATTGCAAAAAAGGAAGGGGCAGAAGTTATAGTTCACGGTTGTACAGGTAAGGGAAATGATCAAATACGTTTTGAACTTTCAATGATGGCCCTAGCTCCAGAAATAAAAGTTATAGCACCATGGAGATTTTGGGATATCAAAGGTCGTAGTGAGGAAGAAGCCTATGCAAAAGAACATGGAATCCCTCTAAAAGTAGAAAAAGATGAAGATTACTCCATGGACGAAAATATTTGGCACCTATCCCATGAAGGTTTAGATTTAGAAGACCCAGCAAGTCCTGCAAATTTAGAAAAAATCCTTAAATGGGTAACTCCAGCAGAAAAAGCTATTGATAAAGCAGAAACTATTGAAATAGAATTTGATAAAGGAAAACCTATAGCTTTAAATGGGGAAATTCTAAAGGGTTCAGACCTAGTTAAAAAATTAAATGAGTTAGCTGGTAAGCACGGCATTGGTGTGGATGATATAGTTGAAAGTAGGATGGTAGGGATGAAGTCTAGGGGGGTTTACGAAAATCCAGCAGCAAGTGTTTTATACTTCGCCCACGAAAAACTAGAATCAGTCACAGTTCATCCAGATGCCCTCCAATATAAGCAAAAAATGGCCCTAGACTATGCAAATTTAGTTTATGCTGGAAAATGGATGACACCTTTAAAAGAAGCTATGGATAGTTTTATAGAAAAAACTCAAGAAAATGTAAGTGGAACAGTAAAAGTAAAACTTTATAAGGGATCTATGCAACCAGCAGGTATATATGCTACAAATTCTTTATATTCAGAAGAATATGCGACCTTTGAAGAAGATGATGTATATGATCAATCAGATGCAACAGGCTTTATAAACTTATTTGGCCTTAGCACAAAGATGTATGCAAAAGCAGTAAAAGAAAGTGAAGAAAATTAAGATGAAACTTTGGAGTGGCATGCTAACAGGTGACCTAGACAAATTTGCAGAAGAATTTAATTCATCAATAAAAATAGACCAGAGGTTAATTTTTGATGATATAAATGGTTCTATAGCTCATGTTAAGATGCTAAAAAAAACTGAAATTTTAAAAGCAGATGAGGCAGACCAAATAGTAAATGGCCTTAAGAGTATTTACCAAAAAATAATGGATGGTACACTAAAAGTAGATTTGACAAGTGAAGATATCCACACTTTTGTAGAGGGAGCCCTAATTGAAGAAATTGGTGAAGTTGGCAAAAAAATGCACACAGCTAGATCTAGAAATGACCAAGTCACAACCGATTTAAAACTTAATTTAAGAGATGAAAGTATAGAAATATCTGGGCTTTTAAAAAAATATATAAATAGTCTTTGTGAAAAAGCCAAAGAAAATACAGCAACAATCATGCCAGGCTACACTCACTTACAGGCAGCTCAACCAGTAACCTTTGCCCACCACTTGATGGCCTATGCTATGATGGGTCTGCGCGATCTAGAAAGGTTAGAAGATGCTAAAAGGAGAATAAATGAATCCCCACTGGGTGCTTGTGCCCTAGCAGGAACAACTTATCCAATTGATAGAGAATTTACCGCAAGTGAATTAGGTTTTGAATCTGTCATGCAAAACTCCATGGATGCCGTAAGTGATAGGGACTATATTTTAGAACTCCAGTCAGTTTTATCAATTATAGCCATTCACTTATCAAGACTTTCAGAAGAATTAATAATTTGGTCATCCCAACCTTATCATTTTGTAAAAATAGATGATAAGTTTTCTACCGGCTCATCTATAATGCCACAAAAGAAAAATCCTGATATGGCAGAGCTAATTAGAAGTAAGTCTGCAAGACTTATCGGAAATATGAACCAATCCTTTGTAATGATGAAGGGCTTGCCGCTTGCTTATTCAAAAGATATGCAAGAGGATAAGGAGGCCATATTTTCTAGCATTGATACTATAAAAATGACCCTAGAAGTCATGACTGGGCAAATATCAAGTCTTACAGCAAATAAGGAAAAAATGTTAAAAGCTTGTAAGGATGGATATTTAAATGCAACTGATGTGGCAGATTACTTGGTAAATAAGGGGGTAAACTTTAGAGATGCCCACCATATTTCTGCAAGACTAGTAAAATATGGTATAGACAATGATAAATCCTTAGATGAAATTGATTTATCAGTCTATAAAAGTGAATCAGACTTATTTGAAGCAGATATTTATCAAGAAATTGATATAATAAAATGTGTCAATGAAAGAACATCCCTTGGAGGCCCAGCTAAGGATGAAGTGATAAGACAAATAAATTTTGTTTTAGAGAAGATAGAAGAAAAAAGTTAGAGGAAGTAGAAATGAAAAACAAAACGAATAAACTTTTTGCATTTATTTTTACGCTGGTATTTTTTTTAATACCGGCTAAAGTACTTGCATCAAGTAATACAGCAGATGATGGAGTCATCGACTTTGGAACAAGTGCTGACTTTCCACCATATGAATATTATGAGGGTGATGAAATAGTAGGAATTGATCCAGATATTTTACGTGCAATTGGTGATTATATGGGAGTTGAAGTAAGACTTCATGACATGGACTTTAATAACATTATTGCAAGTATAGGATCTGGGAAAATAGATGGGGGAGCAGCAGGTTTTACTGTTACAGAAGAACGTAAAAAATCAGTAAATTTTACCGACTCATTTACAAAAACCAGTCAAGTTGTCATTACCCGCAAGGATTCTAATATTAAAGAAGTAGATGATTTAAATAATGGTGCAAGAATTGGAACCCAACTTGGAACCATTGGTGATACCATCGCCAAGGATGATTTTGGTGAAGAAAATGTAAATTCATTTAATAAAGTTCCAGATGGCATCCTTTCCTTACAAAATAAAAAAGTAGATGCTTTTATCCTAGATAAGCACTCTGCAGAAAATTTTGTAAACGCAAATAAGGATTTAACAATTATCGAAACCCCTTACCTAGAAGAAGAATATGCTATAGCCATCAGCAAGGACCAACCAGAGCTTTTAGAAGATATGAATGAAGCGATAGCAGCCTTAAAAGAATCTGGTGAGATTGATAAAATAATGGAAAAATACCAAAAAAGTGAAGATACTGAGGCGAGTACAGGTTTAATTGGTAGATTTAAGTCAAATATAATTGACAATGGGGCTTACAAATATCTTCTAGATGGTCTAAAAACTACAGTTATAGTAACTATTTGTGCTTTAATTATTTCTTTTGCTTTAGGTTTAATAATTGCCCTAGTTAGAGCTGCAAATATAGATCAAGCGTATGAGAATAATGGCTTTGGTAGTATTTTAATTAATATTCTTGACAAAATATTTACTCTTTTTGTATCCATTATCCGTGGTACACCTTCAACTATTCAGTTATTAATTATGTTTAATGTCATTTTAGTAAACCTAGATAACCTTATGCTTGTTGCAATAATTTCCTTTGCTCTTAACTCATCTGCATATATGGCAGAACTTTTTAGAGGCGGGATCAATTCTGTTGCCAAAGGAGAAAAAGAAGCTGCAAGAAGTCTCGGTCTTAGCAATTTTCAAACTATGAAAAAAGTTGTTATGCCACAGGCTATGAAAAATTCACTACCAGCCTTAGGTAATGAAGTTATTACCTTATTTAAAGAAACTTCTATTGCTGGATTTATAGGACTTGCTGACCTAACTCGTGGTGCTTCAATAGTAATTAGTCAAACTTTTGATGCAGCAACTGCTTATTTTTCAGCGGCTATCATTTATCTAGTAATAGTTTTACTAATAGAACAAGTATTTAAAAAAATAGAAAGGATGTACCTACATGCTTAAAGTAAATAATTTGGAAAAATCATTTGGTCCTTTAAAAGTCTTAGACAAGGTAAACCTTGAAGTTGAAGAAAATGATGTAATCTCAATTATAGGTCCATCTGGCTCAGGGAAATCTACTTTTTTAAGATGTTTAAACTTATTAGAAAAACCAAATGGTGGAGAAATATTTTTTGAAGGTCAAAAAATAAACGACCCATCTGTAGATATTAATGTTTTAAGAGAAGAAATAGGTATGGTTTTTCAAAACTTTAACCTTTTTTCAAATATGAATATAATAGAAAATCTAACTCTTGCCCCAATTATGAGAAATAAGATGAGTAAAAGTGAAGCTATCCAAAAGGCAAAAGAATTACTAGATAGGATAGGACTTTTAGAAAAAGAAAGGGTCTATCCAGCGAACCTATCTGGTGGTCAAAAACAAAGGGTGGCTATTGCTCGTGCTTTAATGATGAATCCAAAACTCATGCTTTTTGATGAACCAACCAGTGCCCTCGACCCAGAAATGGTTGGCGGAGTTTTAGAAATGATGCAAGAACTAGCAGATGAGGGGATGACCATGGTTGTTGTAACTCACGAAATGGGTTTTGCTCGTGAAGTAGCAAATAGGGTTGTTTTTATGGATGGTGGTCACATTGTAGAAGAAAGTCGCAATCCCCAAGACTTTTTTACCAACCCAAAAAATGAACGCAGTAAGCAATTTTTATCCCAAGTCATTTAAGAGGCAACTCTTATTTGACTTTTTTCATTTTTGGGTGTATCATAATTTAGTATTTACGCAGGATTGGCGGAATTGGCAGACGCGCAAGACTAAGGATCTTGTGACCGATTTTAGGTCGTGGAAGTTCAAGTCTTCTATCCTGCACCATTATATATTTTTTTGACTAATATGCTGGTAGAAGCATATTATTTTTTTGCTCAAAATTGCTAAATTTTGTTATAATTAGAGCTGAGGTTAAAATGAATAGAAAATGTTTTGCAAAAATTAATTTAACTTTGGATAGCCTATATAAAAGAGAAGATGGATATCATGAAATAGATACTATTATGGCTCGTATAGGCTTATTTGATGAGCTTGAAATAAAGCCAAATGATAAGCGTGAATTTAATTATTCTTCAAATCTAACTGAGATTTGTCCCTTAGAAGATAATTTAATTTATAAAGCCTGGGAGCTTTTAAAAGACAAAACGCCAAATCCTGGAGTGGATGTTTATTTAAGGAAAAATATTCCACTGGCAGCTGGTCTTGCTGGAGGCTCTACAGATGCAGCCGAAATGATAAAAGGCCTAAACGAGCTTTGGAATTTAAATTTATCTAAAAAAGAAATGAAAGAAATAGGAGTAAAACTTGGAGCAGATATTCCTTTTTTCTTTGAAAATTCACCTGCTAGAGCAAAGGGTATTGGAGAAATTTTAGAACCCTTTAATAATACTCTTGATATGAAAATACTCTTAGTAAATGATGGCACAGAGATTTCATCAGCTGAAGTCTATAAAAAGCTAGCTGATTATGGGCAGGTTGAAAATGATTTAATTGTCGAAAAGCTAAAAAACGGAGATAATTCAGCAATTTTTTATTTTGAAAATGTTATGGAAGATGTAGTAACTGATATTCACCCACATTTATTGGATATAAAAAACGAATTTCTAAATAATGGCGCTGAAGTAACTTTAGTAAGCGGTAGCGGAGCATCAATCTTTGGTATTTTTATGGATGATGATTCAATAGATAATGCCTATAAAAAAATGAGAGAAGATTATGAATTTGTAGAAAAGGTGGAATTAATATGACAAATATTGGTGTATTTGATTCTGGTCTAGGGGGCCTTACAGTCTTAAAAGAACTTGTAGCTAATAAAAAGGCTAATTATTTTTATTTTGGAGATAGTCTTAGAGCTCCTTATGGTAGTCGCCCAAAAGATTTAATAATAGAATTTTCTGACCAGATTGTTAAGTTTTTAGAAAACTATAACATAGACCAATATGTCATAGCTTGTAATACCATTTCTACCCTTGCAACTGACTATTTAGAGGAGAAGTATAATAAAGCTTTTTATCCTATAACAAAATCAGGACTTGAAAATGCCCTGGCCTTTGAGGGAGACTTCTTAGTTTTGGGTACACAAACAACTGTGGAAAGTCATTTTTATAAAAATAATATTGAAGCAAATTCCACAAGCTTTGTTTATGAAACAGCTGCTCCTAAATTAGTAAACTTAATTGAAGATGGAGTAATATCTGGAGAAAAACTTGATAAGAGTTTAGAAGAATACTTAAAAATAGCAAATGAAAAGCATATACCAAATATTATCCTAGGTTGTACCCATTATCCTATAATAAGGGAGGCTATAGAAAAAAACCTTACATATAAGGCAAATATCATAAACCCTGCGGATAATATTGCCAGTAAACTTAACTTTATAGAAGATAATAAATCTTATGTAAATATTTTTATGTCAGAGATAAATGAAAAAAATAAACAAACAATTGATAAAATCTTAGCTTGTGATTACAAACTAAAACTAAAGGAGATTTAAGATGATTTATGCGGTAATAGATATAGGGTCAAACACTGTTAGACTTTCAGTTTATAAAGTCCACGGGGAAAAAGTTACAAACTTATTTAATGAAAAAGAACAAGCTTCCCTTAAAACTTATGTAAAAGACGGCATCCTTTCAGAAAAGGGGATAGATAGATTAGTAAGTACCCTTAAAAAATTTAAGGCGGTTGTGGATAATTTTGAAGATATTGATGAGCTTCACCCATTTGCTACAGCAACTATCCGTGATGCAGCTAATAGAACTGAAATTCTAGATAGGGTTAAGGAAGAAGTTGGCTTGGATATTGAAATTATTAGTGGTGAAGAAGAAGCAAAACTTGCTTTTATAGGGGCAAGCTCCTCTGTAGAAGTATCTCGTGGTATTTTAACAGATATAGGGGGAGGTTCTTCTGAAGTTGTAATTATTGATCAAAATAAGGTTATAAAATCAACCTCTCTTCCTATAGGATCTCTTTCTGCTTTTAATGACTATGTAGATGGTTTATTTTTAAATAAGGATGAGAAAAAAGATATAGATACTGCTGTAAAAGATTTGCTTGAGTCAAATAAAATGTATAGGGAAGAGCAGGAGCTCTTATGTGCAGTAGGTGGTACTGCACGTGCTACTTTAAAATTTTATAATGAATATTATAATGAATCTTCCTATAACACTGTAATGGATGCTAGTAATTTAAATGATATGATAAAAGAATTTATCGAAAAAGAACCAAGAGACATCTTAGATGCCATTCTAGCAGTAAAACCTGATAGGGTCCACACCTTACTTCCTGGTATGGTAATATTAAACCGTTTGACTAAATACTTCTATTGTGAAAAAATAAGTATAAGTCAGACGGGGGTCAGAGAAGGGTATGTATATAATAAATTACTAGGAAGGAATAATTAAACAATATGAAAGATATATCTTTTACGCAAAACAGAGAACTTTCGTGGTTAAAATTTGACCAAAGGGTGCTTGAAGAAGCCAATGACAGAGATGTACCAGTATTAGAGCGCATTAAATTTTTCTCAATTTTTGATACTAACCTAGAAGAATTTTTTATGGTTAGGGTTGGTAGCTTAACAGACTTTAAAAATCTAAAGAAAAAACCAGTTGATAGCAAGTCAGGCATGACCAGTGATGAGCAGCTTGATGCAATATTATCAGATTGTATTGACTTATATAGACAAAAAGATCAAGTTTATGGACAAATAGTAGATGAACTTAAAGTAAATGGTATAAATTTTCTTAAAGTTTCTGAGTTAAGCGAAAAAGATAGAAAATCAGTAGAGTTTTATTTTAATACAAAAATCGAACCAATATTAAATTTTCAGGTAGTAGATAGGGTTCACCCTTTTCCAAGGTTACCAAACCTAGCCTTATCAGTACTTTTCTCCCTGGTAGGCCAAAAGGATGAGGAAAGTAATAATATCGGCCTAATCCAAGTACCAGATAAGGTAAAAAGATACCTAAAAATAAATGATACAAGTTTTGTATTTATAGAAGATATCATAAAAGAATTTGGCTACCAAGTTTTTGAAGGTTATGAAGTAGTAAATAAGTACACCATTTCTCTAACAAGAAATACCGATATATCATATGATGATGACGATTATGATATAGACCAAGATTTTAGAGACTATATGAAAGGTAAGCTTAAAAAAAGAAAAAGACTGCATCCGGTTAGGCTAGAGGTAGATAAGGACTTATCTGATTCTTCCATAGAATTTTTAACCAGTCAATTTGACTTAGATAAGAAAAATATCTTTGTAACTAAGTCCTTGATGCAGGCAGGATTTTTATTTGGCCTTGTAGAAGATTTACCAGAAAACCTCATTACAAATCACACTTACAAGCCATTTACCCCACAACCTTCTACTATGGTTAATCCGAATAGAAAAATAATGGATCAAATAGATAATAAAGATATATTTTTATCCTTTCCTTACGAATCCATGGATCCAGTTATAAGGCTTTTGGAAGAGGCAGCTGAGGATGACACTGTAGTTTCTATAAAAATTACCCTATATAGAATAGCCCATGATAGTAAAATAGCCAAAGCCTTAATTAAGGCTAGTGAAAATGGTAAAGATGTGATAGTTTTAATGGAGCTTCGTGCAAGATTTGATGAAGATAATAATATCTTATGGTCTTCTCAACTAGAAGATGCAGGATGTAAAATCCTATATGGTTTTGATAATTACAAGACCCACTCCAAAATTTGTCTAATAACAAGGGTAGACCACCAAGGAAATATAAATTATATAACCCAAGTGGCAACAGGAAATTATAACGAAAAAACTGCTAAGCTTTACACAGACTTTTCGCTAATGACTGCAAATGGGGCTATAGGTTTAGATGCTAAAGACTTATTTGATAATGTTATGTTAGGTAACCTTGATGGTGAATATAAAAACCTTATGGTAAGTCCAAAATCTATGCAAGAAGGCCTAGAGAAGCTAATAGATGAGCAAATTAAAATCCAAGAAAATGGGGGCAATGGTTATATAAGACTAAAGCTAAACTCCATTTCAGATAGAATTTTGATAGATAAATTGTCAGAAGCTTCCAATGCAGGTGTCAAAATAGAAATGTTAGTTAGAGGTATTACTTGTATCTTGCCAGGTGTTAAAGACCGCACTGAAAATATTGAAATATATTCTGTTGTAGGTAGATTTTTAGAACACCATAGGGTTTACCAATTTGGACAAGGTGAGGACTCCAAAGTATACATCTCATCAGCAGATTTTATGACAAGAAATATCAGACATAGGATGGAAGTAGCTATTCCAATTTTTGATCAAGATATAAAAAATCGCATAATCGACTTTTTGGATCTAATGTTTTCAGATGATGTCAAGATCAGAAAATTATTAGCCAATGGTGAATATACTAAGGTTCAAAATATAAACAATATCGATGCCCAAGCAACTCTAGCAAGCCAAGCTCAAAAAAGAAGTCTTGAAGCAGAAGAGACTAGGGCAGTAGAAGAAGTGGCAAAAAGAAATAGGAGATACAAGCAGGAACAAATTAGTGAAGAAAGAAAACAGCTTAAAAATGAAAGAAATTACTTCCAAAGAATAGCTGATATCTTCAGAAAAAAATAAATATTAAATAAATTTTAAAAAATCGGCTATTATTGTCGATTTTTTTTGTTATTTATGCAAATAAACAGATTTTACCCCTATTAAAATTACAAAACTCGTGCTATAATGTTAATAAATAGTTAAATAATCGCTTCACATAAAATTGAGATACATTTTATAAAAGTGATTTCCCACAGACCATACTCAAACAAGCACACTACTATAATATTGAAATAAATGAATAGGAACTTTATATGTCTAACAAAGGTATCAGAGAAAAAAAGAGAAAACAAGCACGCAAAAGAAAAGCAAGAAACAAAAAGATATTTACAACAGCAGGACTTGGCTTAGTACTAGTAGGATCACTTTACCAATTTGGCTTTACTGGCAATGACAACGAATTTGAAATTGCAAGACCAAATGAAATTAGGCAGGCAGCAGGAAACTTTGAAGAATTAGAAGAAGAGACCGTAGAAGAAGTAAACAAGAAAGTTCATGTTGCAACTGATTTTGGTTTTAAAGAGGCAGATATTGATAAAAGCAAAGCTTTAGAAGATGATAAATATACTGATGATTTAAAAGAATATGTAATCTGCGCCCAAACTCAGTATGCCTACCAGTTTCCAAATGATTATTCTAAAACAGAAAAGTTTATAGAAAAAGGGTCCTATGTGCCTTATTTTGGTACAGAAAATGGTTTTGCCAAGGTAAAAATTGATGACGCATATTACTACGTAAATAAATATGGACTAGCAAAGCTAGAAGAAGATAAGCAAATAAAAGTTGTAAATGGTTTAGCTTATGTAAGCGAAAATTATCCACTACCAGAAGACTTCGATCCTGGGGTAGATAAAACTGCTAGACGTGCCTTTGAGACCATGCGCCAAGACATGCAAAGAGAAAAACTAGATGTAAAAATAGCTTCTGATTATAGAGGATATGATTTAGAGAAAAAAATGCATGAGGTAGATGAACCAGATAGCTCAGCTCCTGGAACAAATGAACACCAATTAGGATCTGCCTTTGACTTTTTTACAGAAGGTAGCAAATATAATGACAAATTTGAAAAAACTGCAAGCTATGATTGGTTAGCAGAAAATGCTTACAAATATGGTTTTATCGAAAGATATCCAAAGGATAAAGAAAATAAAACAGGTCATAAGGCCGAACCATGGCACTTTAGATTTGTAGGTGTAGAAAATGCTAAAAATATCTATGAAAATGATTTAACCCTCGAGGAATATTTAAAAATTAATTAAATTTCCCCCTTGAATTATTCCATGATTTGTTATATAAATGTAATGTAAAACATTTAAAAATTAAGGAGAATATTTATGAAATCATTTCACACAGACAAAGCACCTGCAGCAGTAGGACCATACGTACAAGCAATCGGTACAGAAGAGTTTGTATTTACATCTGGTCAAATTCCATTAAATCCTGAAACAGGAGAGCTAGTTACAGAAATATCAGCTGCGGCTAGACAATCTTTAAATAACATCAAAGCTATCCTAGAAGAAGCTGGTTCATCAATTGATAAGGTTATCAAATGTACTGTTTTCTTAGCAGATATCAATGACTTTGCTGCGGTAAATGAAGTTTACAAAGAATTTTTTAACGACCATAAGCCAGCAAGATCTGCTATCCAAGTAGCAGCCCTTCCACTAGGAGCAAGTGTAGAAATCGAAGCAATTGCTTCATTATAACTTTAATATAACAAACGGCAATATAAGTATTGCCGTTTTTTGCTACCCATATAATGATTTTTATAAATTAATTAAGATATATAACTAACTAGAGCAATGTAAGATAATTACTAAGGAGCAGATATGAAATATAATTTTGATCAGATAGTTGATAGGTCTGGAACAAACGCCTTGAAGTTAGAAGGATACAAGGGGTATATTTTTAATTCCTATGATTCTTTGGACTTACCCTTTAACGATGATGAATTTATCCATATGTGGGTGGCAGATATGGAATTTGCCTGTGCACCTGAAATTCTAGATGCTATTAAAAAACGTGTTGATAGACAAATTTTAGGATATACTATAAATTCTGATTCTAGATTATATGATAGTTTAAGTAAGTGGTGTAAAGATAGGTATGACTTTACATTTGAAAAAAATCAGTTAGTTACTTCTAATGGTATAGTACTTGCTATAAGTAATATAATATCTTATATTGTAAATGAAGATGAAAAAGTATTATTTAACACGCCAGCCTATGGCCAATTTGCAGTTGCTTGTGATAAAAATAATAGGAAGTATATAACAAGCGAGCTTACAAAAGATGAAAAGGGATATTATAGTATAGATTTTGATGATTTAGAAAAGAAAATGTCCCAAAGTGATGTAAAATTATTTATATTTTGTAACCCACACAATCCAACAGGCAGGGCTTGGACTAAAGAAGAATTAGAAAAAATTGGTCAACTAATTAAAAAATATGATCTTTGGGTAATATCTGATGAAATACATTGTGATATAAGAAGAAAAGATGCACCTAGGCATATCCCTTTAGGAAAAGTTCTTACTGACTATGACAAGCTAATTACTTGCATGGCAGTAAGTAAGTCCTTTAATATAGCAGGCCTAGCAGAATCATCTATAATAATTAGAAATGAAAACCTTAGAAAAAAATGGAAGTTTTATAATAAATCTGCTGTCAATCCTCTAAACCACGAAGCTACAATCGCAGCTTATACAAAAGGGAGTGATTGGCTTAAAGAATGCAATGAGTATTTGGATGATAATTTTAAATATTTAGATGAATTTTTTGCTAAAAACTTATCCAAAGCTATCATTAGCCCAGCTCAAACAACCTATCTTGCTTGGGTAGATTTTAAAGAATATTTTGAAGAAGATGAAGACTTAGAGCTATTTTTTGCTAAGCTAGCTGGAGTACTTATTGAGTCTGATAAGACTTTTGTAGACCATGCTAATAGAATGGTTAGGTTAAACCTAGCATGCCCAAGATCATACTTAGAAGAAGGTCTTAATAGGATTGCAGATGCTATTAATAATAAGCATAAGGAAAAATTTATAGGATAAGACTAGTCCTATAAAAATTATAACTTATTTATGGAGGTCGATTTTTATAAAAAAACATAGTATGGTATTTGTAGAGATCGATATTTTATAATTATTAGAGATATTAGTAAAGGCGGGTCTAGCCCGTCTTTTTTGTTAGGAGAATTATGACCATTAGCAATGAAGTTATTTTAAATAGTATAGCAGATATAAAAAGTTATTTGATAAATACCCGTAGATACTTACACGAAAATCCAGAATTATCTGGAGAAGAATATCAAACTAGTAAATTTTTAAAAGAAGAGGTAAAAAAATTAAATTTACCAATAAAAGAAGTAGATGGCACAGGATTTTATGCTATCCTCGATACAAAAAAACCTGGCAAAACTCTAGGATTGCGTACGGATATAGATGCCCTGCCAATAGTAGAAAAAGAATCAAATCAAAAAGTAAAAAGAGTTTGCACTTCAAAAGTAGCAGGTAAGTTTCATGCATGTGGTCACGATGGTCATATGGCAACCCTTCTAGGAGCTATGAAAGTTTTAGTAGCCCATAAGGATAATCTTAGGGGAAAAATTATTTTTATATTTGAAGAAGGGGAAGAAACAGGTGTAGGCATTGATAAAATGCTAGCAGCCTTAAAAAAAGAAAAAATAGATGCAATCTATGGAGAACACCTGGCTGCATTTTTACCAACTGGAAAAATTGGTCTAGATGCTGGGCCAGTTATGGCTGGTAATGGTATTGTTGATTTTACTGTACGCGGAAAGGGTGGTCACGGATCTAGACCAGATTTATCTATAAGTCCTATTTTTGCTGCCACAAATATCATAAATGGGCTAGCCAGCGCATGGGTAAACCGCGTTGATGTTACAAAAACAGTTACTCTAGGACTGGGTCTTATAAATGGTGGTACAATTGCAAATGTAATTCCAGATGAAGTAAGGGTTGCTGGAACCTTAAGATATTTTGATACTAATGAAGGTAAAAAGGCGCTTGACCTTGTAAAAAAAATTGGAAGCTTAACAGCCGAGGCTCATGAGTGCGAGTTTATAGCCAATGATATAAGACATGATAATGAACCAGTTATTAATGATGAAAAATTAGCAAAACTTGCCCAAGATTCTATAGAAGAAATTATACCAGGAAGTATTGATAGAGGAATAACCTGGTTTGCTTCAGAAACTTTTGCAGGTTATGCTAATCTTTGCCCGACAGTTTTTGCCTTTGTCGGTACAAAAAATCCAGAAGTAGGATCTGGGGCTGAGCACCATAATGAATACTTTGATATAGATGAGGAATCTATTTCTCTAGGGGCAACTGCTATGGTTAAATTTGCCAATGAATTTTTAAATGCTAATTAATTGGGTATATATAATATATCGAACTAGAAATTAAAAGGAGTAAATAATGACTATTAAAGTTAATGAGAAAGCACCAGAATTTTCACTAAAAGATCAATATAAAAATGACATAAATTTATCTGACCTTAAGGGTAAAAAAGTTATTCTTTCTTGGCACCCACTTGCATTTACATCTGTTTGTACAGATCAAATGAGAAGTTTAGAAAGAAACTATGACAGAATTCAAGAAAAAGGTGATACAGTAGTAATCGGACTTTCTATTGACCCATTCCCAGCTAAGCAAAAATGGGCTGATATTCTTTGTATAGAAGATGTAAAAATAGCATCAGACTTTTTCCCATATGGCGAAGTAACAAAAGCTTATGGCCTATTTAATGAAGAAAATGGAGCAAGCCAAAGAGCAAATGTAATAATCGATGAAGAAGGTAATGTAAAATGGGTAAAAGTTTATGAACCATCTGAACTACCTGATATCGAAGAAGTAATCGAAAACTTATAATAAAATCATATGCCTTCTAGTTAACCTAGGAGGTTTTATTTTTTATCCAATTGAGGGTAAAAATATAAAAAGAAAAAGCAGATTAAGGAGCAGATAATGGATTTAGGACGTATTGTAGATCTCCAAAGAGAATATTATTATTCAGGAGAAACTAAAACCCTAGAATTTAGACTGGCAAATTTACAGAAATTAAGAGATTTGCTAGTGAAATTTGAAGATAATATATTAATGGCTCTTGCCAAAGACTTAGGTAAATCAAACTTTGAGGCCTATGCAACAGAACTTACTATGGCCTATGAAGAAATAAAACTTGCCATGGATAACTTAGAAGAGTGGATGAGACCGGTAGCAGAAAAAACTCCTATTACGGCCATGCCAGGCAAATCTTATACACTTTTTGAACCTATGGGAGTTACTTTAATAATTTCCCCATGGAACTATCCATTTTTACTAGCGATTGACCCACTAATAGGGGCTATGGCCGCTGGAAATACTATGATTTTAAAACCAAGTAGAAAATCAAAACATACTTCAAGCCTATTAAGGGAGCTTTTAAATGCAAACTTTTATGCAAAATATATCCACGTTGTAGATAATGATAAAGTAAGCCATGATGAACTTTTATCCTATAACTACGATCATATATTTTATACAGGTGGATCAAAGGTAGGAAAAACTATCATGGAAGCTGCTAGTAAAAATTTATCAAAAGTTACTCTAGAGCTAGGTGGTAAGTCTCCAGCAGTTGTAGAAAAGGATGCAAATCTTTCCCTTGCTGCAAGATCTATTGCCTGGGGCAATACGGTAAATGCCGGTCAAACTTGTGTATCACCAGACTATATTTTAGTCCATGCAGCAGTAAAGGATAGCTTTGTTATAGAATTAGAAAAAGCCTTACTAGATTTTTATGGGCCAGACCCAATAAATTGCCATGATTATCCAAGTATAATAAACAAAGACCACCTAGATGGTTTACTAGATTTACTTAAAAATCAAAATATAATCCACGGTGGGGAATATGATGGAGAAAACTTAAAACTTGCACCTACTATTGTAGATGGAGTTAATTTTTCTAATAAGCTTATGGATGAAGAAATATTTGGGCCAATTTTCCCAATTATTACCTATACAAATCTAAACGAAGTTTTATATAAGATAAAAACTTTACCAAAACCACTGGCTTTTTACTTATTTACTGAAGATGAAAGAATAAAAGAAAAAGTAATGTATAATATGGAATTTGGGAATGGTATGGTAAATGACACTCTAATGATGGTCTCAAACCCTTATCTTCAATTTGGTGGAGTAGGTTATAGTGGTCAAGGTGGCTACCATGGTTACTATGGTTTTAAAAATTTCTCTAACCAAAAATCAATTATGGAAGCAAATTCTGGATTTGAAATGAAATTGAAATATCCTCCATATGATAATGGAGCATTAAATTTACTAAAAAAATTAAAAAAACTTATAAAAAAGGAGCCTTAATGGCTCCTTAAATTTTTTTTAATATTCTTCTTGGCTATCTAAGTCTTCTTTAATAGCTTTTGCTAGTTCTTTTAATTGTGCTACTTGTTCATCTTTAACTGATGAGTTGATTAATACATCTTCTCCAACATAGGTGTGTTTACCAGCTTCTAAGATTTCTTTAGAAATTTTAAGACTGTTACCACCCCATGACCAGTTATTTAAGAATGAGATGTGTCTATCTTGGTAGCCTGTACCAGCAAGTTCTTGTAAAAATGCTTCCATTCTGTAGTATAGGCCTGCATTGTAGTTAATTGGTGCAAATACTGCATTGCTATATTTATGACAATCTGCAATTACATATGATGGATCCCAACCAGATACATCGAAAATTCTAATATCTTCTGTGACACCTAGTTCTGCAAGTTCTTTTGCAAGGATATCTGCAGCTTGTTCTGTATCACCATACATGGTTGAATAAACAATTACGATACCTTTTTCTTCTGGTGTGTATGTTGACCATTTGTTGTATTTGTTCATGATAAAACCAATTGATTCTTGATCATCATATACTGGTCCGTGTAGCGGAAGGATAGCTTTAATTTCAAGGTCAGCTACTTTGCTAAATACCGCTTGTACTTGTTTACCATATTTACCTACTATATTTATATAGTATCTACGAGCTTGGTCTAACCAGTCACCTTTGTGGATTACATTTTCTGCTCTTAAGTGTCCTTCAATAGCATTAAATGATCCAAAGGCATCTGCTGAGAATAAAATTTGATTGTTTGTATCATATGACATCATTACTTCTGGCCAGTGAACCATTGGTGCAAATACAAATTTAAGGTTGTGATTACCTAGATTTAGTTCATCGCCTTCTTTTATCTCATAGTATCTATCTTTAAATTCGTCATTATAAAATTGTTCGTAAAATTGGAAAGTTTTTGCATTACCAACTAGTTTTGCATTTGGCCATTTTCTCATACAAAAATCAATGTTTCTGCAGTGGTCTGGCTCCATGTGATGAACAATTATATAATCAAGGTCTTCACCATCTAGAGCAGCTTCAATATTTTCTAGGTATTGTCTAGTAAATGCAGACTCTACACTATCTACTAAAGCATTTTTTTCATCTTTTATTAAATATGAAGAATATGATACACCATTTTCAACTGGGAACATATTTTCAAATCTATCAATTCTTCTATCATTTACTCCTACATAGTAAATACCATCAAGGATTTGTCTAATATTTTGCATTTTTCCTCCTAAATACATATCTCAATTATTATTATACAACTCTTAGGATTATAAATAAAATAATTTGTGAAAAAATAATTAAAATTTCCTAGGAAAAAGAATTGTAAATAGAAAAGTTGATTTGTGGTAAAATACATTTAAGAGGTGGATTATGAGAAAAAATTTAAAAATCAGATCAACAAACTTTGATCTAGCCCTTGGAGATATTAATAAAAATAAAGAAATTATAAAAAATTTGGTGAAAAGTGCATATGATGACGGTGTAAGTATATTATCCTTACCTGAGTTATCCCTTACAGGAGCTAGTCTTTATGATGGATATAAAGATATAGCTTTATTATGTGAGGACGCTATCCTTGAATTAAAGGAGTTTTCAAAAGGATATAATATTTTATTTTCTGTTGGTTTTCCTTTACAATACAATAGAAAAATTTATAATGCCATAGCTTTAATAATGGATGGATATTTAGTAGATTTATGTACCAAAAAAAACCTATCTATAATAGAAAAAAATGTATTTGCTAGTGATATGCCAGACGGAGAGGTTATACAGTTTTTAGATGACTGGTGTGAGGTAAATCCATCATCAACAAGTATCAGCCAATTAAATATAGCAGTAAGCATTGGCGAAGATGAGATGATGGGTATACCAAGAAGCTTAACTTATAAGTCTGATATAGCTAATTGCCCGCAAATTATTTTAAATCCAACGGCAGAGGTAAAAATGGCTTTAAATGAAGAAGAAATTTTAAATAGAGTAAGATTTTTATCAAAAGATGTAACCTACGTCTATACTTCTCAAGGCAGAGGAGAAAGCTCAACAGACTTTGTATATAACGGCTTAAATATAATAGCTGAGGATGGTCGAATAGAAAAAGTTATTTGCAATGATCAGATAGATTATGTAAACAGATATAGGCTATATACTGATCAAGAGCTACTACACTTTGATAAGTTTGGTGAAAATATAACTAGGGAAAAATTCCCATATTTACCTATATATGAACAGAGGGATGATTATGTAAGAGATGTCCTTGATATAGGAGCAATTGCAGTTTTAACTCGTATGCAAAAAATCGGTGTTAAAGATGTATTTTTAGGAGTATCAGGTGGCCTTGATTCGACTATGGCACTTTTATTTTTAGTCCATGCTTATAAAAAAGCAGGCTATGATTTTTCTGGCATAAATTGCTACACTATGCCTGCCTTTGGTACAAGTGATAGAACAAAATCAAATGCGTATCTGCTTTGTAAATCCCTAGGACTTGAGCTAAAAGAGATTAATATTACTGATGCGGTAAAAATCCACTTAAGAGATATAGGGCATGATGGAATTACTCCAGATACTGCCTATGAAAATTCCCAAGCACGTGAGCGTACGCAAATATTATTTGATTTAGCAAATATGCACAATGGAATTGTAATAGGAACGGGAGATTTATCTGAAGCCATGCAAGGATTTGCTACCTTTAATGGAGATCAAATGAGCAATTATTCATTAAATGCTTCTCTTACAAAAACAGAAATTCGTTATGTAGTGGGTGCTATTGCAGAATCAACGGAAAATAAAGAATTAAAAATAGCTCTTGAGGATATCCTAGATACACCAATTTCCCCAGAACTAATTAGTCAAGATAAAAAAGAAATCAGCCAAAAGACAGAAGATATCATAGGACCATATGAGCTAATTGACTTTTTTATCTATGAACATTTAACCTACCACCTGCCAGCTCAAGAAATACTAGAAGATGCAATGTCCGCTTTTGCTGATAAATATGATGAAGAAACTATAGAAAAATGGATTATATCATACTTTAAAAGGTTTACAGCAAACCAATTTAAGCGTTCAACTTCGGTTGATGGACCAAATATAACTGGCAGATCTTTTAGTCCAAGAGCAGGATTTAAAATTCCAAGTGATATGGGAAGTGAAGGATATTTAGAAAACTTAAATGAAAAATAAAACAAAAATTGCCCTAGGGCTAACGGCATCAGCTCTAGCCCTGGGCCTATATATAAATAATCAATGTTTTGTAGCCAAGGAAGAAAAAATAACATTAAAAAACGAAAAACTTAATAAACCTGTAAAAATCACCCAAATAAGTGACTTTCATTCTAATTCCATAAAAAATTTGGATGAGCTCCTTATAAATATTAAAAATTTCAATCCAGATTTTATTATTTTAACTGGAGATATAATTGATTATGGGACAGTAAGTAAAATAGAAAGGTCAGTTTATTTTCTAAAAAAATTATCTACTTTAAATAAATCGACCTATTATATTACAGGAAATCATGAAGAAGCTGGCCCAAATCTAGATGTTTTTTTAAAAGAAATAGACAAATTAGGAATAAAATATCTTAAAAATGAGGGTGAGCTTTTAAATGTAAATGGCAATAAAATTTACCTATATGGAACAAGTATGTTTAGCTTTTCATATGAAAATTATAAGCCAAGTAAAGAAAGTGTAAATATTATTTTAAGCCATTTTTCTAAAAATGTCAGAGATAATTATAGAGGAGATGAAGACTTTATTTTCTCAGGCCACACCCACGGAGGCCAAGTAAGAATGCCAATAGTAGGAGGTCTATTAGCCCCGGGAGAAGGAGTTTTACCAGACTTTGATAAGGGAGCCTTTCTATATAAAAACTCAACCATCTATGTAGATAGTGGACTAGGAAATACATTCTTACCCCTAAGATTTTTAGATCAAATCCAGTATAGTAATATCACTCTTGTGCCAGTAGTTTAGTGGTAAAACAAAGGTGTCCGAAGCCTAAGATGGGAGTTCGATTCTCTCCTGGCATGCCATAATGACCTATCCCAATTTAGCGTAGCTGAATTGATGGAAGGTCAGATGTCGCGGCGTTTCAAAGTTGATTTATCAACTTTGTCAGCAAGCCGACTACAAGCTCGTACGAAAACTCGCTTTTACAAAGCTCTTCCGTGCTACCGCACTAAGTTTTCGGGGTAAATATGCCAAATCAAGGCATATTTACCTGGCTAATATAGGACTCGTGCCACAGCACGAAAAACCGCAGGCGATGTAATCGCCGAGGACCCATCCCAATTCAGCGTAGCTGAATTGATGGAAGGTCAGATGTCGCAGCGTTTCAAAGTTGATTTATCAACTTTGTCAGCAAACCGACACAAGCTTTATAAGTTTAAGAATTAAATCTAAATGGCAAAATTCACCCACAAAACAACACCCAAAGATGATAAAACCCATATTTTTTGATATAATTCATATATAATTAACTAACAAGATTATATATGAAATTTTTTATTAAGGAGAAATTATGAGAATTGCACGTGAGAAAATTTGGATATCAGGCTCTTCAGGTAGGCTTGGTTCATCCATGCTAAGACTTCTAGATCCATTAGATGCGGAAATCATAGCTACTGATGAGCATGAGGTAGATATTACAAATCAAGCAGAGGTAAGTCAATTTGTAGGACGTATTAGACCTCATACTATTATAAATTGTTCTGGATTATCAAATAGGGATAAGTGTGAGGCAAATCCTGATGATGCATATTTACTAAATGCTATTGGAGCTAGAAATATAGCCATAGCATCTAATAAGTATATGGCAAAACTTGTTCAATTATCTACTGCTGATGTTTTTGATGGAAATACTGATAAGCCTTACACAGAATTTGATAAGGCAAATCCTCAAACTATTTATGGAAAAAGTAATCTAGAAGGTGAAAATTATGTCAGAACGTTTTCTAACTATCACTTTATAGTTAGAGTAAGTAGACTTTATTCTAGAGAAAATCAATTTGTAGAAAATATTATAAAACAAGCTAAGACAGGTGAGGTAAAGGTTGCTAAAGACTTATATATGTCACCTACATCAGCCTATGACTTAGCCCAATTTATTATCAAACTTATCGAAACAAATTCCTTTGGTACTTACCATGCTTCTGCTGATGGTTTTACATCTATGTATGATTTTGCAAGTGAAATACTAGCATGTACTGGGATTGATGCAAATATTGATCAGCTACCGGATGACTTAGGAATGGGTATTAGGCCTGGGTTCTTTGCTATAGATGATTATATTGTAAAATTAACTAGTGGAGAAATGATTCCAAATTGGAAAGATAGCTTACACGCATATCTAGAAAGAGAGGGATTGAATGGAAAAAAATAAAAGAAAGATGTCCCAATCCAAAAAAATATTTATTGGCCTTATACTAGGTCTTATTTTTGGAATAATCTTGCATTCTTTTGTGCCCGATTCGCACTTTAAAAATGACATTTTAATTGATGGTATATTTTACACCATAGGCCAGCTTTTTATAAGACTAATGCAAATGTTGGTTGTACCTCTAGTATTTTTCTCAATTGCCGATGGTTGTAGAAACCTCGGAGATACAGAAACTCTAGGAAAAATTGGTATAAGAATTGTAATATTTTATATGTTTACAACAGCTCTTGCCATATTTATTGCCCTAAGCCTTGCAAGTGTAATAGGCCCAGGTAAGGGAATGAATATGAGTCTTGGAGATCAAAGTTTTGAATCTGTCGATACTGATATATCATTATCAGATACTATTCTAGACTTTATCCCAACTAACCCTATAGAAGCCTTGGCTACTGGAAATATGATTCAAATAATTATATTTGCAGTTTTAGTAGGTCTTTTAATAGCTACTATGGAAGATAGGTTAATAACTTTAGGAAATATAGTTACAGAAATGAATGACCTTATGATGGGTATGACTATGTGGGTTATGAAACTTGCACCAATTGGTGTATTTTTCTTAATCACTAGAACTTTTTCAAGTCTTGGTTATGATGCGATTATTTCGATGCTTTCATATATGGGAGCTGTACTAGGTAGTCTTGCAGTCCAACTATTAATTGTTTATATGCTTTTGATAGTAATATTTGTAAGAGTAAATCCATTTAAGTTTCTTAAAAAATTTGCTCCAGTTATGACCTTTGGATTTTCAACTGCTTCATCATCAGCAACAGTTCCAATCCATATTCAAACTCTAGATGATATGGGTGTAGATAAAAAAATATCATCATTTACTATTCCTTTAGGGGCTACTATAAATATGGATGGTACTGCAATCATGCAAGGGGTAGCAGTAATCTTTATTGCAAATGCTTATGGTATAGACTTAACTGCATCTGATTTTATGACTGTAATCCTTACTGCAACAATTGCATCAGTAGGTACAGCTGGCATCCCATCAGTTGGGCTTATCACCTTATCAATGGTTTTAGAATCAGTAGGGCTTCCAGTAGAGGGAATAGCAATTATTATGGGTATAGATAGAATCCTAGATATGGCAAGAACAACAGTAAACCTAACAGGAGATGCTGCTGGAACAATGATAGTAGCAAACTCAGTAGGGGCCTTTGATAAAGAAAAATTTAATAGATTATAAAAAATAAAAGCTGTTATGAATGTATAACAGCTTTTTATTTATTGTTTAATTCTTTATTTTGGCAGTCAGGACAAAGGCCTATAAATTCAAAATTATGGCCATTTATTATAAAACCAGTTTCTCTTTCTATTTTTTCTTCTAGTTCATGGACAGGGCAGTTATCTATTACAAACTTTTTATGGCAATTAGAGCAGGTTATAAAGTGCTTGTGCTTGCTATTATTTATCTGATAGTAGTTTAGCCCATCAAGGTTGGTAGTTTTTAATAAGACAGACTTTTCTTCTAAGATATTAAGATTTCTATAAATAGTAGATAAATCCATCTCATTTTCTTTTTTTAATTTTTCAAAAAGTTCTTCTGCTGATATGGGGTTTTCCTGTTTTTGTAAGGCTTCTAATATTATTTTTCTATTTTTAGTTACTTTTAGATTTTTTTCTTTTAATAGGTTGCTAATGGTCATTGTTAACCTCCAATATTATTATACAAGTATTTGACATATAAAAAAATTATTATATAATCTTAAATGCAAATGATTTGCATTAAATAAATGGAGGCAATTATGAAATATAAAAAAATGGCATTAGTACTGGCTCTAGGTGTGGGCTTAAGTGCTTGTAATAATCAACAACCAGTAGAAAATAATACAAAAACAGAAGTTAGTGAAGAAGCTAATAATGAGAAGGTTGATAAAAAAGTAGAAAACAGCAATCAAAATATGGAAAGTGTAAGTGTTTATGCGTCTTTCTTCCCAATTTATAATTTAACTAAGCAAATAGCAGGGGATAAATTTGATGTAAGGTCTTTTACTAATCTTAAAACAGAAAGCCACGGCTGGGAACCCTCAGCCAAAGATATTGCTGAGCTATCAAATAGCCAAGTTATGTTTATAAATGGTGCTGGTATGGAAGAGTGGGAGGAATCTCTAGAATCTTCTTCTGAGATAGAATTAGTAAATACTACAGTTAATATAGATTTATTAGAGGGAAGCCATGAAAATGAAGAAAACGAAGACCATGGGCATGAAGATTACGACAATGGCCACAACCACGGTGAATTTGACCCACACACTTGGCTTAGCCCAAAAAATGGTATAGCCCAAGCAAAAGTAATTGCAGAAAAATTATCTGAAATAGATCCAGCAAACAAAGATTATTATATGGATAATTGCAAAAAAATTGAAGAAGAACTTAATGCAATGATTGATGAATATACGGAAAAATTTGAAAATTTAGATAACAAAAACTTCTTGGTAAGTCACCAAGCCTTTGGTTATTTAGCTCACGATTTTGGCCTAAATCAGATAGCTCTTACAAGTCTGGGGGCAACAGAAGATGCTGATGCAAAAACATTAAGAGATGCTATACTTAAAGCTAAAAACCTAGGTATAAATACAGTATTTTATGAAATGGGTGGATCAGATAAATCAGCCAATACTATCGCAGATGAGATAGGAGCTAAGACAGTCCCTCTAAATACCTTAGAATTTGCAACTGATGAAGAATTAAATAATGGAACTAGCTATCAAGATTTGATAAAATATAACCTAGAAGAACTATACAAGTCTATGGAAAAATAAATGAATGTTATTGAAATAAAAAATTTAAATTTTGGATATAATGAAAAGTTAATATTAAAAGATATAAACTTAGAAGTAGAAAAAGGTGACTTTTTAGCCATATCTGGACAAAATGGTAGTGGAAAGACTACCTTAATAAAAATACTTACCAGAGAGCTTAAAAAACAAGATGGAGAAATAAATATTTTAGGTAAAGCTATAGAAAACATTGATGACTTTAGTGATATAGGCTATGTGCCACAACTTAGCGAGTCAAGGGATATTACTTTTCCCCTTACATGTTTTGAGTATGTAATTTTAAATCTTTATAGGGAGTTTAATGCATTTAAAAGACCTAGCAAAGAAACCATTAGAAAAACTAATGATATATTTAAAAGACTAGATATTGAAAGTTTAAAAGATAGGCCTTTTAATAAATTATCAGGTGGCCAGCAGCAGCGAGTAATGATTGCAAGATCAATGGTTGCAAGTCCTAAAATCCTTATCTTAGATGAACCGACAGTAGGTATTGATCAAAAGAGCAAAGAAGAGTTTTTGGACTTACTGGGCCATTTAAACAAAAGGCAAGATATTACAATCCTTATCATAAGCCATGAGATGGATCTTATAGATAAATTTGTAAATAAAACTAGGGTCTTAAAGGAGGGAAGGCTTATAAATGCTTGAATTTAATTTTATGCGCAGAGCCTTTGCTATAGGAATCATGCTTGCAATTATTATTCCTATGATTGGTATTATAATGATAAATAGAAAAACATCTATGATAGGAGATGCCCTAAGTCATAGCTCCCTTGCAGGAATTGGTCTTGGATTAATCTATGGGATAAATCCTATGTGGACATCCATCCTCATTTGTATTTTAGCAAGTTTTGCTATAGAAACTTTAAGGAAAAAATTTCCCAAATACGGAGATATGGCGACAGCTATTGTTATGAGTACAGGTATTGCCATTGCATCAATCTTATCTGACTTTACTCCTGGCGGGACAAACTTTGAGTCCTTTATGTTTGGATCAATTACTACAGTAAGCCAGGATGATTTATATATAGTTGCTCTTATTTTTGTAATTGTACTTATATCTTCTATTTATTTTTATTATGGACTTTTATATACATCAATAAACCCAGTTTTAGCAAGACTTGCAGGGGTAAATACAAGACTAATTAATAATTTATTTACCTTTATAACTGCCATTACAGTTGCTATTTCTGCAAAAACTGTTGGAGCTCTTATGATTACATCGCTTATGACTATTCCAGTTGCTTCCGCCATGGTTTTTACAAAATCTTACAAGTCTACCTTTAAAATCTCTATAGTTTTTTCAACTATCTTTATGGTTTTAGGAATTATAGCTAGCTACTATATGGGAATAAAACCTGGTGGAGCCATCGTCCTTATAGCAGTAGGATTTTTCATAATTATATCTTTAATATCATTTATCAGAACACGCAAATAGCAGGTTAGGGCCTGCTATTTTTCTATGCTATAATTTATATAGATGGAGGAATTAGAATGAAAATAATTATTTCACCTGCAAAAAGTTTTAAGAAAAATGAGGGGATAGAGACTGAGGGTCTACTATTTCCAGAAAAAACCAAGATTTTGGTAGATAAATTTAAAAAATATTCTATGAATGAGATGGGTAATCTCAATAGAACTAATGATAAATTAACAGAGAAAGCTTATTATGATTATCAAGAGTTTGACTTTGAAAATCTTGATAATCCAGCGATATTTGCCTATAATGGCCTTGTTTTTAAACAATTTGATAAAAATGACTTTGATGATTTGGATTATTTAAATGACCATGTTTATATAATATCTGCCCTATATGGACTTTTAAAACCTTTGACTGGTATGGCTGATTATAGGTTATACTTTGATAATTCAGATATTAACTTATATGAGTTTTGGGCAGATGATTTATATAAGGAATTATATAAAAATGATGATTTGATAATAAATTTAGCCAGCAAGGAATATACCAAGACTATCAGACCATTTTTAAAAAAGGATGATAAATTTCTTAGCCTAAGTTTTAAGGATGATAAGGATGGCAAACTTCGTTCCTATACAGCTTGGATGAAACAAGCCCGTGGCAGGATGCTAAAGGAAATTATTAGTAAAAAAATAGAAGACCCAGAAGATATTAAAAAGCTAGTAGTAAACGGCTACAAATACGACCCATATAACTCTACAGAAAATGAGTATGTCTATATAAGGAGTCACTCATGAGACTAATCCACCTATCAGACTTACATTTAGGAAAATATATAGGAAATTATTCGCTAATAGAAGATCAAAAGTACGCCCTAGACCAAATTCTAAATATTATTGATGAAAACAATGTCGATGTAATTATGATAGCAGGGGACATCTTTGATACAACAATAGCAAGTGTAGATGCCCTAAAACTTTATTCTGACTTTATAGATGAAATTATTTTTAAAAGAGAAAAGCCAGTCCTTGCTATAAGTGGTAACCACGATTCTGCCAAAAGATTAGATATAAATAGCAAGTTTTTTACAGAAAAAAATTACCATTTATTTGGAGAATATAAGGATGAAATAATCACTTTAGAAGATGAATACGGCAAGGTACACTTTCACCTAATACCATACATTTCTATAAACCAAGCTAGGCTTTTATTTGATGAAGAGATAGAAAATTTTACTGATCTTTATAAAAATTTATTAAAGAATAAGACATACGAAGATAGAAATGTGCTAATCACCCATTGCTATGCCAATAATATCGGTATAGAGGATGAGGATGCCTATAATGAAGGGCAAAAACCCCTTATAATTGGTGGATCAGATGCCATGGATGGGCATTTATTTTTAAACTTTGACTATGTAGCGTTAGGTCACTTGCACGGTAAACACTATGTAATAGATCCAAAAATAAGATATTCTGGGACCTTTATGAAATATTCTTTTGATGAAACAAAGGCTAGTAAGTCTGTGACCATAGTTGATATAACAGATAAGGTTGAGACTTTTGATGTGGAAATTAAACCCCTAAGAGATTTTAGAATAATCGAAGGACATTTTTCTGATATTATAAAAATGGATGCTAGCGATGATTATCTAAAATTTATCTTAGAAGATGATCACACAATCGATAATGCTATGGGGAAATTAAAGGAAAAATTCCCCCATGCAGTACAAATCACCTATAAAAATAGCGGGATATTCAATGCGACCAGTGATTTAAACCTTGATTTGACAAATAAGGATAGCCTTGAGCTTTTTAAGGAATTTTATAAGTACAAGATGGATGAAGAAATAAGTACTGATGAGCTAGAGCTAATAGGAAGGATTATAGAATGAAGCCTATAAAACTAGAACTAAGAGGATTTATCACCTACAAAGATAAAATAGACATAGATTTTACCAGGCTTTATGATAAAAAAATATTTATTATTTCTGGAGATACTGGTTCAGGGAAAACTAGTATCTTTGATGCTATAAGTTTTGCCCTATATGGCAAAACATCCCGTGATATCCCCATGGATAAGCTAAGGTCAGATTTTCTTACAGTGGAGGATTTATACACCTATGTGAAATTTAGCTTTGAAGTTGATAATAAAATTTATCAAATAGAGCGAATTCCAAGCCAAAGGGCAAAAAGAACAAAAATCGACCAAGACATCAAACATGCAGCAAACCTTTATGATATAACTGATGAAAAGATTTTGCTAGCTGAAAAAATAGGGGATGTTGAAAAAGAAATAATAAATATAATCGGCCTAGATAAAGACCAGTTTACCAAAGTAATGCTACTAGCCCAAGGAGAGTTTCAGCAATTCTTACATGCAAGTTCCAAAGACCGTACAGAGCTTTTAGGTAAAATCTTTAAAACAGACCAATACAAAAAAATCCAAGAAACCATAAAAGATAAATCCAAGGCCAGTAAAAAAGATTTGGAATATATAGATAGAAATCTTGAAAATGAAATAGAAAAAGATAGAGAGATAAATGACGCAATCGATAGTGGGGAAAGAATCACCCACGATTTTAAAGTAATTGTAGAAAAGATTGATAATATTAGAGCTAGTTATGAAAAAGACTTGGCTAGCAGAAAAGAAGCATATGATAAGGAAAATCAAACTTACAGCTCACTTTTAGAAAAAAGAGAAAAAGACAAAAATTTAAATGAAAATATCCTAAAATTTAGGGAAGTAAGCGCTAATCTAGAAGAAAAACAAAAGCAAGAGAGTTACTACATTGACCTTCGTGAAAAGAGAGAAAAAGCTACTTATGCTAAAAATATAGCCCTTATAGAAGATAATCTAGAAAAAAGTAAACAAAATCTAGTAGCAAATGAAAATCAATTAGAAAAAGCAAATAAAATCCTAGAAGAAATAGGTCAAGAAATAGAAAAAAGCAATGAGGATTATTTGCTAATTGATGAGAAAAATAAAAATCTAGATAAGCTTAAAATAAGCAAAACTAAGCTAAAAGACTCCATTAGTGAGCTAAAAGAATTTAAAGAAAAAGAAAAGGCCTACCTACAAATAGAAAAAGACTTGCTAAGTATAAGTGAAATAAATAAGGCAAATGAAGAATTGAAAGAAAAGCTAGAAAAAAATCGCAAGGACTTATATGACTTAAATAATAGTTTGGATGATAAAAGAAATGAGAGTCTATCTCTAGAGAAAAATCTTACTGATCTAAAACAAAGAAAAAAACAAGCTGATGATGAATTAGAAAGCTATAAGAAAAATCAAGATTTATTAGAAAAAATAAATGAAAATGAAAAAAACTTACTAGCTAAGAAAAAAGAACAAAGTCATTTACTTGGACAAGTAGAAAGTTTTGAGCAAAACAGAAAAATAATAGAAATAAATAAGCTCATAGATGACCTAAATGAGACAGGAACCTGCCCAGTATGTGGGGATAAGCATACAGATCATTTTGAACAGTTACCAGTAGAAGAAATAGATATAGAACTTATAAATAAAAACTTAAATCAGATAAATGCTGAAATAACAAAACTTAAAACAGAAAATAATTTTTATAAAGAGTCTATAATTAAAGTAAAAGAAATCGATCAAATCTTAAAAGAAAATTCTAGTCTTGAAGTTAAAATAGCTAATATAGAAAAAGAAAAAGAAGATTTAGAAAAATCTATAAATGAACTACTAGTAGCAAGTAAGGATAAAAAGGGAAATCTAAGTCAAAATACAGCTCATATAGAGAACAATAATAATCTATTAAATCAGTTAAAAGGAAAAACAAAGAATTCAGAAGAGTTAAAAATCTACTACCAGTCTAATAAGGAAAAGATGGAAGCTCTTGATTTAGAAAATTTATCTAGTGAACTAGAAGATCTAGATAAGAAGATAAACTCTTTAGAAGAAGAGATAAAAGAAATAGCTACAAAACATAATAATCTCCTAAACATTCAAACAAAAACTCAAACTGAGGTAAAAAATTATAAAGAAAATATTAAAAAGACTAAGGAAGACATTGAAAATACTAAGTCTGACTTAGATAAAAAAATATCAGAGCAATTTACAGATTTTAGTGAATACAAATCATACCTTGCCTTATTTGATGAAATAAAAGCTAAATCAGACCAAATAGATAGATATTTTAAAATTTTAGAGGAACTAAAAATCAACTTTAAAAACTTAAAAGAATTTGAGGGTAGAGACCTAGTTGATTTAGAAAAAATAGAAAATCAGATTAAAGAAGCTAGCCAAAGATTAGGTCAAATTAATGAAGAAATTTCAAATATCAAGGTCAAAATATTATCTATCAAAGATATATTAGCAAATATAAAAGTTTTAGAAGAAAAATACGAAAAATTATCTGATGAAAGTGTAATCCTAGATAAACTAGCAGAAATTGCCAATGGAGCAACAGGAAAGGTAGCCGGTAGGCAAAAGGTAGATTTTGAGACCTTTGTTTTAACTTATTATTTTGATAGGGTCCTAAATTATGCCAACCAAAGACTTTTACAAATGTCAAATGGACAATTTACAATGGCAAGAACTTCAGAAGGGCAAAATCTAAGGTCTCAATCAGGGCTAGATATAGAAATCTTAGATGCAAATACAGGAAAAACTCGTCCAGCATCTACTCTTTCCGGTGGAGAATCATTTTTAACTTCCCTTTCTCTAGCACTAGGTTTATCAGATGAGATAAGTGCAGAAAATGGTGGAATCACCATTGATACTTTATTTATAGATGAAGGATTTGGAACCTTATCTGATGATTATTTAGCAAAAGTTATAGAACAGATCGAAAAACTTTCCTATGACAATAAATTTGTAGGTCTAATTAGCCACGTAAATGAATTAAAAGATGCCATTGATGGTAAGATCCTTGTAACTTATCGAGAAGATAAGGGAAGTAGCTTAGAGGTAATAGCATGATAAATACAATTATTTCAAAGTCACCTAATGCTAATAGCATTTATATTTACAAAAAAATAGAAGAAAATTTAGATAATAAAGAAAGGGCATTTTTAATAGTCCCTGAGCAATATACCTTACAGTCTGATATTAACCTTATAGATAATATTTCCTATAAAACAGTAATGGATGCCAAGGTGTTGTCATTTTCATCCTTGTCTAGATTTATAATAGATAGGACCGGGGGCCTTGCTGATAATATCCTAAGTAAGTCTGGGAAAATTATTTTACTTAGCAACATATTAAGGGATATCAATGATGACTTAACCCTCTTTAAGGGCAAGTATAACAATATTGACTTTATAAATGATATAGAATCTATCATTACAAATATAAAGGACAATAACTTTGACCAAGCCTTTTATGAAAACATCAAAGAAAATTCTGATGATGAGATATTAAAATTAAAATTTAAAGAAATAAAGTTAATCTATGAGGCCTACCAAAAGGAAATAAAGGATAAGTTCCTCGACTCAGAAGATAGGTTAAACCAAGTCATTACAAGACTGCCTAGTTGCGACTTTTTAAAAGATGCAAATTTTTATTTTGATAAGTTTGACTATGTTTCTGATATAAAAATGGATTTTATAGCAGAGCTTGTAAGACTTGGAGCAAGGGTAAATGTAGCCCTTACCCTAGATAAGACTTTTATAAATAATCCCATGGCCAAAGACCTAGAAATCTATGATATGGCCAATAAATTTTATTATAGACTTAAGGATATTGCTAAGATAAATGAAATAAATCTAGAGACACAAATAAATCCCCACGATGATATTAACCACTTATGCGTAAATTTTGAAAGATATAATCCAGTAATCTATAAGGATAATCCTTCAGATATCCACTTGCTAGAATCTATTTCAACAAAAACAGAAGTAGAAAACATAGCCTTAACTATAAATAAATTAGTTTATGAAAACAACCTACGTTATAAGGATATAGCAATATATATTACAGATGCAGACCAATACGAAAATGAGATTAAAAAAGTATTTAATAGGTATGATTTGCCAGTCTTCCTTGATAAAACTAACAAATTATCCGATAACCATATTGTAAAAAGCTGGCTAGCAGCCCTTAGGCTTGTAATCTATGATTTTAACGCCCATGACTTATCTTACTTTTTAAGATCAAACATTTTTGACTTTGGAGAGGGTGCATCCGATAAGATAATAATTTTTCAAAATTATATCAACACTCGTAAAATAAAGGGCTCTATGTTTTTAGAAGACAAGTACTTTGACCTGGATATAGACTTTTATAAAAAGCTTTACAAGGATGATCCTTTTGGAGATGAAAAGTTACTTGCTAAAATAAATGAAGAAAAAATAGTAAAAGAAATTAGAAAAAAAGTAATAAAACTTTTAAGCAATTTATTAGAAATTAAAGAGAAAAATGAATCGACAACCTCAGAGATTATCGAGGCGATTTATGATATGATAAGCAATCCTTCTTTTATAAGGGGAATCAACAATTATCAAAATATTCTTCTAGAAGAAGGAGACCTAGATGACTATGATGAGAATGACCAGGTTTGGGATAAGTTTATTTCTATACTAGAAGAACTTATGAACCTAATGGCAGATAGAAAATCAACTTTAAAAGCAACTTACGATATCATCCTAGCTACTGCAGCAGACATTGATATAGGTATCATCCCACCAACTAAAGATCATATAACGGTCACAAATTTTAAAAGACCAAGAGTTTCCCAAAGACCAGTTAATTTTGCCCTAGGACTTAATGATACATTTTTCCCATCAAAAGCTAGTGGAGATTTCTTAGTAGGAAAAGAAGACAAGGATAAACTAGCTGACCTTAATCTAGATTTAAAAATCTATGAAGAAGATATGGAAGAACGCGAAAAGCTAAATCTTTATAAGATGATAAGTGTATCAGATAAAATTTATTTATCCTTTGCTTTAAGCGATAAGGATGGGGGAGCCATTAATAAGTCTATAGTTTTAAATGATATTTTAAAAATATTCCCAGCAATGAAAACAATAGATTTAACTAGTCTACCTTTAAATGAAATAATTTTTTCTGAAGAATTGTCACAAAAATATGCCATGGAAACTTTATGGAAGGTACAAAAAGGGGAAGAGATAGATAAAAATGATTTATTATTTACTAAATCTTACTTATCATATCTAAAAAATCACGGTAATTTTGAAACTATGGTAGATGGTTTATATTACTCAAATATTAAAAATAATTTAGATGAAGCTAATGCCAAAAATCTCTACCCTAAAAATCATTTTAATGTTACAGAAATAGAAACCTATTCTAAATGCCCATATAGGTACTTTGTAAACTTTGGTATCAAGCCTTACTATGAAGAAAATTATGATGTAGATGCAAGAGAGCTAGGATCGATAGTTCACAATTCTCTAGAAGATGTATCAAGGTTAATTAAAGATAAGGATGTAGAAAGTATCACAAATGAAGAGCTTGATCAATTAATTGTAGAAAATTTTTCTAAAAGTATAGATAACTATCTAGATAAGGCCCGTAAGGACAATCCACGTAATGAATTTATCCTAAATAACTTAATTAAAAATACAAAGAATAACTCTAAAGAAGTTATCAACCAACTTAAAAAAGGTGAATTTAAAGTAGCAGATGTAGAGGTAGACTTTGGTTATAACAAAGAAAATGGCCTGCCAGGAGTATATGTAGATGAGGAAAATTACCTCAGAGGTAGGATTGATAGGATAGATAAGGCATCAAAATATCTAAGGATTATAGACTATAAGACTGGTAAAAAAGTTTTTAAAATAGTAAATATTCTAAATGGTCTAGATCTCCAACTTTTAGTTTATATGATGAGTGCAAAAGCCGGGGGAAACGAAATTACTCCAATAGGATCATTTTATATGCCATTATCAGATGAACTTGAAAAAATGGATGGCGCATACGAAAAGTCTAATATCGAAAAAATTTATGAAGATAAGTTTAAAATGAATGGGCTCATTGTAAAAGTAAATGAGGAAGTCTTTAAGCTTATAGATAAGGAAAACTACGATAGTAAAAATATTGGGGTTATCGATACAAAAAACACTGATATTTTATCTACTGAAGAAGAGCAAATAGTAAATGATTTTGCCAAAGACCTTATCAGTAAATATATCAAAGAAATAAAAATGGGTAATATAAAACTTCATCCTATAAGATATTCTGATACACAAAATGAGTGCCAATACTGTGATTTTAAAGGCATATGTAAGTTTGATGAAAGTATCGATAGTGATAAGTATAGGGAATTTGATAAAAAGAAAACTATAACTGACCTTTATAAGGATAGGGAGGATCTAGATGAGTGATATAGTTTATACACCTGGCCAAGCAAAGGCCATAAAAGAGCGAAATAAAAATATAATAATTTCTGCTGCAGCTGGATCTGGTAAAACTAGGGTCTTAGTGGATAGGGTAATAAGCCTTATGCTAGATGAAAAAGTCCCTATAGATAAGATGATTATAGTTACCTTTACCAACAAGGCTTCTATTGAGATGAAAGATAGGATTAGAGAGGCCTTAGAAGATCAAATAGAAAATGATACTTCTAATAAATTTTTAAAAGACCAGCTAAAACTATTAAAACACGCCCACATCCAAACCCTCCACTCCTTTGCATCAGATATGCTTAGAGAATACTTTTACTATTTTGATGATCTTAGTCCAAACTTTAGCATTATTAGTGAAAATGCAAATGTAATTTTAAAAGAAGAGGCCATAGATGAAGTTTTTGATGAGGAATACGAAAAAAAAAGTGCTGACTTTCATAACTTTATCCACAATTTTGCCACCAGCCGCAATGACAGGGCAGCAAAATCAATCATTTTAAAAACTTACGATAAACTAACATCACAAATAGACCCTATAGCTTGGCTAGATAGCAAAACAGAAAGTCCTTTTGATTTTAATATTTTTAAAGAAATAGTAAGGGAAAAAGTAGATTTAATCTTAGCAGACATCAGCAAAAATAAAACCATAGCTAGGGAAAATAATTTGCGTGTCGAATATGAGGATATGCTTAGTGATGACTATAACCTTGTAAATAGTCTAAACCAGCTAATATTTACAGACTGGGACTTATTTATAGAAAAAGTCAATAAGGCAAAATTTACTACCATGGTAAGGGCTCGTAAAGATGAAAAAGACATCCAAGCTATTATAAAAAATAACAGGGACCTTTATAAAAAAGAATTAAAAAATATTAGCTCCCTAGTTTTAAATACAAATTCCCATATCATAAGTGAATTTGGCAAAAAAGAAGTAGAAGTTCTAAAAGAAATTAATTATCTAACCAAAAGATTTCTAAAAAAATACCAGGGCAAGAAGAAAGACAAGTCCTACCTTGACTTTAACGATATCGAATCGGAATTTATAAAACTAATAGACAATGAAGAGGCTAATCAAGTTTTAAGGGAAAGATTTGCCTATATATTCTTTGATGAGTACCAAGATAGTAACGAAATCCAAAACTATATCATAGAAAAATTAAAAAGAGAAGACAATTTATTCTTTGTAGGAGATGTCAAACAGTCTATATATGGCTTTAGACGTGCAGAGCCACAACTTTTCTTAGATAAGTTAGAATCATACGATAGTGATGAAGATAAAGACTCTATTAGGATAAACCTAAATGAAAACTTTAGGACAGATGAAGATATTATAGATTTTGTAAACTATATTTTTGATAGACTAATGACTAAGGAAGCTTCTGGTATAGATTATAAAAATGGCGGGCACAGGCTAAATCCTACCAAAGAATTTGATAAAGCTAATCCGAAATCAGAAATCCACGTCCTAGAAGAAAAGTTATCCGAAGAAAATCACTTGGTAAAAGTAATAGAAAATTTATTAGAAGAAGGCTATGAGTATAAGGATATAGCGATACTCCTTAGAAGTGGGGCCAAATCTTACCTATACGAAAATGCCTTTAAAAAAGCAGGCATTCCATTTTTTAATGATATAAGTAAGGTGTCTTTTGGCGCAGTAGAAGTTACATTTTTTATAAATATGCTAAAGCTAATTGCAAATCCAAAAGATGACATCACTCTTTTATCAGTGATCCGTAGTGATATATATAAGTTTAGTGAAGATGATATAGCAGCTATTAGGCTAAATTCAAAATATGCTAAATTCTACGAAGCTTTTGAAAATTACGATAAAGAAGATGAAATTTTAATAAAAATTAATGACTTTAAAACTGCCTTTAATGATTTTTCCTACCAATTATCCCTCATGGACTTATATGAATTTGGAAATTATATTTTTGAAAATTCTAAGTTTTATGAATTTTTAATAGCCCGTGATAGGGCAAGTGATAGGATAGCCAATGTTGAAGCCTTTATAGATCTTATGAGCGATTTTGAAGTCAATAATGAAAATGGCTTGTACGGATTTTTGGACTATGTAGAAAATTTATCCTTATATCAAACGGATAATATAAACCCAGCCCGTGAATTATCAGAAAATGAAAATCTTGTTAGAATTATGACCATTCATAAGTCCAAGGGATTAGAGTTTCCAGTAGTTATTTTAGCAGATGCCAATAAGAGATTTAATAACAAGCACCTAAGAGAGAGTGTAGTTTTTGATGATGACCTTGGTATAGGTATAAATGTGGCTGATTATGAAAATAAAATAAGGCTAACTTCCCTTAAAAAAGACCTTATCACAGAAAAAATGACCATGGAAAATAAAAGAGAAGAGATGAGAGTCCTCTACGTTGCACTAACCCGTGCTATAAATAAACTTATAGTAGTAGGTAATAGAAATCTAAACACGGTAAATAAATTAAATGGTAGGGATGATTATCTAAATATGTCAACCTATCTAGATTGGATTATAGCAAGTCTTGCTGATGATAAGATAAGTCTAGATCTACTAGAAAATGAATACACTACAGATGAACTTTCTAATATTGCAGAAATTTTAACCTTTACAGAAGAAAATGACTATGAAGTAAATAAGGGAGAAGATATTTCTAATATTTTAGCCACTAGTGTTCATGATAAGCTTTATGATAAATTTGTAAATTTATTTACAAAAGAATATGAGTTTGAGGCTGACACTAAAGACTCTATTAAAAAATCTGTAACAGAGATTAGCAAGAATTTTAATCCAGAAGAAGATGGCTACGAGCTACCATCCTACAGTAAATTTGAAAGCACAGGAGAATTTAGAAAACCAAACTTTATTTCAAAAGTAAAGGAATATAAGCCAACCGATAGGGGAACTATCATCCATAAAGTTTTTCAGGGGCTAAACTATCAAAAATATGACAATAGGAGCCTAGCGCGCGGCCTAGATAGGTTAGTTTTGGAAAATAAAATAAAACAAGAAGAGCTAAAAGTAATAGAAGAAGAAAAAATAATAGCATATTTTAAAAATCCTCTAATAAAAAATCTCTACCAAAATGCAGAAAATATCAGAAAAGAAGAAACTTTCTTGATGAAATATGAGGACTATTATGTAAATGGACAAATAGATATCATGTTTGAATTTGAAGATGAGACAGTCTTACTAGACTTTAAAACTGATAAGATAAAAAGAGAAGGTCTATATGATGACCAGCTAAAAATATATAAATTAGCTATTGAAGAAAGTCTAAAAAAACCAGTAACAAAATCTTATATTTATTGGTATAATTTTTCTGAGCTAGAAGAAGTAAATAAATAAGAAAAATCCCTTAGAGATGAAATTATCTAAGGGATTTTTTAATAAAAACCTCCATTTATATGGATTATATCACCAGTTATATAGCTTGCCTCATCTGATATAAGATACCTTACAAGGCCTGCAATTTCTTCCGGTTTTGCAAACCTATTTGTAGCTACTTCATTTTTTAATGCTTCTAATTCTTCCTTGCTAAAATCATTTTTCATCATATCAGTTTCAACAATCCCTGGGGCAATAGCATTTACACGGATTCCGGATGGGGCAAGTTCCTTGGCCATCGCTTTTGTAAATGTATTTATAGCACCTTTTGATGTAGAATATAGGGATTCCATGCTAGCACCGAAATCTCCCCAAATGGAGCTCATATTTATAATTACTCCGTATTGGTTAGAAATCATATTTGGAATGGCACGTTTACTATTTAGAAAAACTGAATTGAGGTTGGTATTTATAACATTTTGCCAAGTATCAAAGTCTATATCTTGGATAAGGGAAAAGTGAGAAATTCCTGCATTATTTATTAAAATATCAACATGGCCAAAGTTTTGCTCAGCTATGGCAAACATATTTTCTACTTCACCTTCCTTAGAGGCATCAGCTTTTATAGCAATAACATTTGGATTAGTTTCTCTAAGTTCATTCATTAATTTAATAGCTTGATTTTTACTCTTGTTATAATTAATTATTATCTTATACTCATCATTTAGTCTTCTAGCAATGGCAGCACCTATGCCACGAGAAGATCCTGTTATTAAAACTGTTTTCATATTAAAATTATAACACAATAGGGTATATAAAATAGCAAAGGAGTGAATATTATGGATTATTTTACATTAAATGACGGCACAAAAGTACCTGCAATAGGGTTTGGTACTTATAAAATAACTGAAGAAAAAGATATGGACCTTGCAGTAGAAACTGCACTTAAGGCTGGTTATACTTATTTTGATACAGCTAAGTTTTACGAAAATGAAGACCTTTTAGGAAAATATTTAAAAACATATGCTAAAAATCGCGAAGATTATCAAATAGCTACAAAAATATGGCCAAATGCTTACTCTGCTGATAAGGCAAAAGAATCTATTGATGGATCTTTAAAAGATTTAGGTGTTGACTACCTAGATGTAGCATTATTACACTGGTATGGAGAAAACTATAAAGAAGCTTGGAAAGTTTTAAATGATTACAAGGACCAAGGTATCATAAAAAGCATTGGTGTATGTAACTTTTCTATAAAGCAAATGTCAGAGTTATTAAAAGAGGGGCCAGTACCAGTTGTTGACCAATTAGAAAGCCACCTACACTTACAAGATAAGGATACTCACCAGTTTTTAAAAGAAAATAAAATTCTTCACCAAGCATGGGGACCACTTGCCCAAGGTAAGTCGAATTTACTAGATGAAGATGTCCTAGAAGATATTGGTAAGAAATATAACAAAACTCCAGCTCAAATTGCCCTAAAATGGAATATTGAAAGAGGAGTTATGGTTTTAGTAAAATCATCTCATGAAGAAAGAATATATGAAAATATAGATTTATTTGACTTTAACCTAACAGATGAAGATATGAATGCCCTAGCAAGTCTTGATAAAAAAGAAAGATATTCTGCAGATCCTGAAGATAAGGAATGGTTAGAAAAAGCTGCTAATATGTAATTTTATTATTATATATTAATATAAGATTGCTAAATAGAGGCCTTATTAAATAAATTTGCAATATTGTTTATGATTATAAAATTAATATTTGACAAGTAAATTTAATTGGCCTATAATAGCTTTAACAATACTTATTTAAATTTAAAAAATTATGAAAAAAAGAGTAGGCTTATCTATAAGCACAGAGAGTTGGAGTTTGGTGAGATCCATCCTTAAAAGTAAGTTCGAAAATCATTTTTCTTTTGCACATCTGAACTAAGTAAGATGTGTCGCCATGGTTGGCGTTATCAAAACCCGGCATTGTTAGATGCTTGAGTTGCTTATTTTATATAAGAATAAAGGTGGTAACGCGGAAATTTTCGTCCTTTGTCTATTGTAGACAAGGGACTTTTTTATTGGATAAATATTGAGGAATAAATTTTTTGGAGGAAATAATGAAAAAATTAACAAGAAGTCAATTTTTACAAGTTAGCATAATGCTATTTGGTTTATTTTTTGGAGCTGGAAACTTAATTTTCCCACCACTTTTAGGTAACCAAGCGGGTACTGCTACTTATATTTCACTACTGGCTTTTAGCGTTACTGCCGTGTTATTCCCGGTTGTTGGGTCGATATTAGTAGGAAAAACCAATGGCTTAACAAACTTAGCTAATAGGGTCGGACCAGTGTTTTCAGTTGTATTTACAACAGCGATATATTTATCAATAGGACCAGGTCTTGGTATACCAAGAGCAGGATCTGTTCCATTTGAAATGGCCATAGCGCCTTATGTGCCAGAAAGTTTTAGTTTGGGGCTAGCTAGATTTTTATATACTCTGGTATTTTTTGCCATAGCTATGACTATATGCCTAAAGCCTAATAAATTAGTAAAAAGAATAGGTAAGTACCTTACACCAACTTTATTAGTTCTTATATTTATAATGTTTATAAGAGTAGTTACAATGAGTAGAAATGTTGCAATGCCTACAGGTGATTATGCGACAGGACCTGTTACAAAAGGATTTTTAGCAGGTTATGATACTATGGATGCGGTAGCTGCTTTAAATTTTGGTTTTGTAATAGCCCAAGCTATAAGAAGATTTGGAATAACTGATGAAAAAGAAGTGACAAAATATGAAGTAAAGGCTGGAATGCTTGCAGGAACTGTATTATTTATAGTTTATGCTATGCTTGCAACTATAGGTATGATAGGATCAGCAAAATTTAGAGGTCTTGAAAATGGGGCCCAAGTTTTAACAGAAACTGTTAAATTTGTTTTAGGAGATTTTGGTTTAGTGCTTCTTGCATCAATATTTACTCTAGCATGTCTTACAACATGTGTGGGGCTTATAACAAGTGGAGGAGAATACTTTGAATCTTTATTCAACAATAAATTGTCATATAAAAGCTGGGTTTTTATATGGACTTTATTCTCATTTATAATGGCAAACTTTGGTTTAAATAAATTGTTAGAATTCTCAGTGCCTCTTTTACAAATAATATATCCAGTTGCCCTAGTGCTTATAGTTATGGGTATAAGCCATGATTATGTAAATTATTCAAGAGTGGCTTATATATCTGCTGCTGTAGTATCAGTTGTCCTTCCTTTAGTAGAAGTTTTAGATAAAACATTTAATCTAAATCTTGGAGTTTTTACTGATATGTTGGTTTCTCTTCCCTTATATAAAGAAGGTCTTTCTTGGTTATTACCAACTTTAGTAGTTTTAGTACTAGCAACCTTAGTTTCTAAAGTAATGGTGGGTTTAAGACAAACGAATGTAGCAAGAACAACTAATAATTAAGAATAATGGAATAAAAGACTAAGTTAATCCATGGAAATAAAAAGACGAGTAGAATTATTACTCGTCTTTTTAGTTTATATTTTATTTTACTTATTTTCTTTTTGTAGCAAATAATCCAGCTGCAGCAAGTGATAGGCTTGCATATACTCCAGTTAGGGCAGTGATACCTGTTTTTGGGTTGCTAGACTTTTTAGCTTCTTTGTTACTAGCTTTGCTTGCTTTTTTATCTTCTTTTACTTCTTTAGCAGCTTTTGGAGCTTTTTCGCCTTTTACTTGTTTAGCAAGTTTTTTATTGTCTGCTTTGTTATCTGCTGTGTTTTCAGCAATGAACTCAACATTTGATAGTCTTGTCTCAAGCACTTTAATTGCTGCATCTACTTCTTCTTGGCTAGTAAATGTTGCCTTTAATACTTCCTCAGCATATGATAACGCATTATTGTAAGCTTCAATGTTTTCTTTATTATCTACTAATTTCAAATTTTTTACTTGTTTGATTCGAGCTTCTAATTGTGCTTTTGAAACTTCTTTTTCAAGCATTCTTGGATTATTTATAAATTCATCAGTTTTATTGATTGTGTAAGTATCTATTACTTTTCCATATGGATCCATTGTTGTTATTGTAAAGGTGTTTTTATCAAAGGTTAAGTAAGAGAATAATTGATTTCTATCATCTAAACTTTTTGCAACAAACCATTGATTTTCTCCAATTGGGTTATAGAATTTTGTACCAGAAGCTGTTGTTAGAGTCAAAAATACTGTTCCACGTGGGTTAGTAACTTCATTTCCTTCATAGTTTAGTTCTATACCATCTACTATAACTTTTCCATCTTTATAGATAGCGTTATTAAATAACTTTGTTTCTCCATCTTCGATTTTTGCGTTTTTATCCTTAGGATCTATTCCATAAGCGTCTTTGAATGATAATGCTTGTTCTCCAGCTAGCATTTGTTTGCTTCTTGCGTAGACATGGTCGTGTCCACCAAATACTGCATCAACTCCATTTTCATTAAATATTCTTATAAGCTCATGGCGTCTTTGTTGGATGTCTGTATCAGATGTATGAGTAGCTGTTGAGTATGGAGCGTGGTGGAAAGAAACTATAGTCCATGAGAAGTTTGAACCACGTTTTTTAGTTGCTTCTGCTTTTGCATTCTCTATAAATGCTCTATGTTCTTCGGTATTTCTATTGTTTGAATTAAGGTTTAGAAAAAGTGCATCACCATATGTGTAATAGAAGTTTCCAGGCATAAAGGTTGTTGATCCATCTTCATTAATTTCTGAAATAGAACCAAGATTTGATTCGTTAGGTAGATAAAAATGGTCAGAAAATGTCGTATTTTGAAGACTTGTATCATCCTTATCCATGCTTAATTCGTGATTTCCTGCAACTGTTGCAAGGATTCTTTGTTTAAATATTGGAAGTTCTAATAGGTAATCAGATTCGCCTTCGTATCCTGCTACTTGAACGTTATCACCCATGGAATAATAAAAGTGAGGGTCTAGCTCTTCGGCTTTTTTAAGAGTTTTCTTAAAATCAGCAATATCTTGGTCTACTTTACCTTGTGTGTTTTTGTAAAGGCCAACTGAATCCCAAACTTTATCACCTGATCCGATTTGAGAGTCTCCATAAGCAAGAACGCTAAATTTATTATTTTTACCAAGGGCTTTTGTTTTTAATGTAAAGATATCTGATTTATAAGAACCCGTTTGTACATAGTATTCATATGATTTTCCCGGCTCAACTTCAGCAATTGCAGTATATGTGCTGTATCCATTTGAATCATTAGTCTTTCTAGCTCTTATTACATTATAAGTTTTACCGCCAAAATGTAATTTTGAATCTTTATTTACTTCACCTTTTGCATACCAAGTAACTGCAACTTGTCTTTCATTTTCTCCCATATTTACAACCACGTCTTTGATTGGAGTTAAAACAGGTTTTAAATTGTTGTTAGCGTACGCACCATCTTTTTTACCGTATTCGCCATCAGTTTCTTCTAATTTTCTCTTAACTTCTGGATCAATGTTTATAACATTTTTATCAGCACCAAAAGATTTTCTTTCTGTATTAGTAGCTCTGTCAAACTTATCAGTGCCATCTTCTTGTCTAATTTCAGATTCGTTTTTTTCATCAGCTAAGTACTCATCTTTATTTTCATTAGATGAATTTGAATAGTAGTCAATTTTAGAAATTTCACTATTTTCAGTTGATAAAGTTTCTTCTAAATTAGCTTCATATGTGCTAGAAGCATCAAGAGTCTCTTTACTTTCGACTATAGCAGTTTTATTTTCTACTGCTAAATCTTCTGCTGCATATGTATCTTGTACTGGGAAAATTGCAGCACTTGCACTGGCGATAGCTAGAGCTAAAATTAATTTGTTATTTTTTTTCATAAGAACCTCCATAAAATTTTTCAAGGCCATTATATATGGTTAGTGTTAGAAAATTTACACAATATTGTAAAATTTATGTAAATTTTTTGTATTATAAATTTAATTAATATAAATAATCATTATCAGTTAAATCTTCAAAAAATAGAGTACAGTAATATTATTATGTAAAATTTATAAAAAGGAGGTCTTATGGATAGACAAGCTTATAGTAATAAGTATTTGAATAAAAAATTCTTACCCTACTATAACCCGTATAAAAAAATCCTCTTTGCAGACTTATTTGCATCTGCTCTAACTACAGTTTCCCAGCTTGTATTACCACTTTTATTATCAAGTTTAACAGACTGGGCCCAGCTGGGACTCTTAGATGCAAGTAGAGTTGTCAAAGTAGGAATTGTATATACAGTTACAAAAATAATTGAAGTAGCTGCTAGATATTTTATGCAATCTCTAGGCCATATCATGGGGGCAAAGATTGAACGTGATATGAGAGCAGATGTATTTAACCATTTGCTAACTATGGATACAGAATTTTTCAATGAAGCTCGCATAGGAGCTTTGATGAGTAGGATAACCACAGATTTATTTGATATTACAGAATTTTCCCACCATGTACCAGAAGAATTATTAGTGGGTGCTATAAAATTAATCTTATCTTTTATAGTATTGCTTACTATAAACTGGAAACTTTCTTTAATTATATATATCATCATCCCAATCATGTTTGTCTTTTCTAGTAAAAAACGTAAAGAATTTAGAAAAGCAACTATGAATGTAAAAAGACAAATTGGTGATATCAACTCAGGAGTAGAAGATACCCTACTTGGTATATCAGTTGTAAAATCTTTTGCTAATGAAGAAACTGAAAAGGATAAGTTTCAAGTAAACAATGATAAGTTCGTAGCCATAAAGAAGAAAAGATACTTTGATATGGCTGGATTTTTTATGATAAATGAAGCTTTTGCAGGACTTATGTATGCAATTCTGATCTTTGTAGGTGGTTTTTTTGTCATAAATGGAGAAATTTCTCCAGGGGATCTTATTGCCTTTACCATGTACCTAAATATGCTAGTAACTACTATTGAAAGGTTAATTAACTTTACAGATGTATTCCAAGCAGGAACTACTGGTATAGAAAGATTTACAGAAGTTATGGAAATGGATAATAGTATCTTTGATGATGAATATGCCAAAGATTTAACTGATGTAAAAGGAAAAATTGACTTTGACCATGTTTACTTTAAATATCCAGAAACTAGCGAAGATGACCCATATGTATTAGAAAATATCAACTTTAATGTAGATGTTGGGGAAAATATCGCTTTAGTAGGTCCATCAGGTGCAGGAAAAACTACCATTTCTAAATTAATCCCAAGATTTTATGATATTGCAAAAGGTTCTATAAAAATAGATGATACTGATATAAGAGATTTAACCTTAGAATCACTTCGTGATAATATCGGTATTGTCCAACAAGATGTTTATTTATTTAGTGGAACTGTAAAAGATAATATCCGTTATGGCAAGGAAGATGCTACAGATGAAGAAATCTTAAGGGCTGCAGAACTTGCTGGAGCTACAGAATTTATAAATGATCTGCCATTTGGCATGGATACTCACATTGGGGAACGTGGAGTAAAATTATCTGGTGGTCAGAAACAAAGAATTTCTATAGCAAGAGTTTTCTTAAAGAATCCACCAATCTTAATTCTTGATGAGGCAACCAGTGCCTTAGATAATAAAAGTGAAGCAATTGTCCAAAAATCTCTGGAAACTTTATCAAAGGGAAGAACAACAATTACCATTGCTCATAGACTTTCTACTATTATAAATGCTGATGAAATCTTGGTATTAACCTATGATGGTATTGTAGAGCGTGGTAACCACAAAGACCTTCTTGATAAAAAAGGCATATATTACAACCTATATAATAGTAACAATGAAGAATTATTTGGGTAAAGAATGGTTTAAAAGACCATTCTTTTTTTGCTTTCAAGAAAAAGTAAACTTTGATATAATTTTATTAGAATGGAGAAATTTATGAAATTTTTTGGAAAAATCTTACATGGTCTAGCAACGGGCCTAGGTACATTTTTTAATGCACTAATCAATATTATGAATGTCATAGTAGTTACCTTTGAGGGTATAAGGCAGCTATTATTTATGATATTTATATTTGGTTGCTCAACAATATTTATTTTCCCGATAATTCCTTTATTACTACCAAAAGAAGTAATGTATTTTATTTTTGCAGTAATATTTATACCGATACTTGGTCCTAAGTTTATTTCTTTTTTAAGGTATATAAACTATACACTTACTGAGTGGATGTATGATAGAGCTGATTCTATGATAACTGGCCAAAAAGTGGGCTATGAAAGTCTTTCAGATTATTCTGATAAATATATCTATGAACAAGAACAAATGCGCCGCCGCCAAAGAGAAGAAGAGGCTCGCCGTCAGCAAGAAGAAATGAACCGTCGTTTTGAAGAATTTGTTAGAAACTTTGGTGGCTATCAAAATTCTAGGTCCTATGGGAGTGGTTATAACACTGGCTATGGCCAAGGCCAATACTCAGGTTATAATGGTGTAAACGATCTTGGCTTTAAGGATAAATATGAACAAGCTTGTAAGATACTCGGTGTTGGTGTTGATACTGATATTTATGAAGTAAAATTAAATTATAGAAAACTTGCTAAAAAATATCATCCAGATCTTAATAAAGATCCAGATGCTACTACAATGTTTACTAAAGTTAATGATGCTTACGAGTTTTTGACAGAGGAAAATATTAAAAAATATAAGCAAAATTACCTTTAAAATAAAGATTTGAAAAGGATAGGCAATGATAAATGAAAAAATTAAAACACTGGAAGAAGCTGTAATTCTTTCAGAGATTGCATCATCAGCAGGAGCCCTGATGCTTGCCAATGGGGCTGAGATTTATAGGGTAGAGGATACAGTTGAAAGGATAATTAGGTCAAAAGATTCTATAAAAGATGTAGATGTTTTTTCTTCTTATAATACAATTATCATTTCATTTTCCTACAAGGGAGAGATTCATACCAATATGCGTAGGGTCAGAAGCCGTGGGAACAACCTATATTATGTAGATAGGGTAAATACTTTTTCTAGGAATTTCTCAGCAGGCCTATATACCCTAGATGAGGCTCTTTTAGAAATTGATAAGATAAAAAAGGAAAAATCTGTTCCAGTTGCCCTAAGAATTCTAGGGGCAACTGTAGCAGCAGGGTCCTACTCGATTCTGTTAGGTGGAGATATCATAGACATACTATCAGCCTTTTTGGTAGGATTTTTGGCCTTTAGGTTTTCCCTATTTCTAGAAAGAAATAAATTAAACTTTTTTGTAGTTAACTTTTTATATGGTTTTATACTTTCTTTATTAGCTTTAGTTATAAATGAGATTACTCCAATTAGCATTAATATCGTAATCATCGGGGGCATGATGGCCTTTGTACCAGGGGTTATGCTTACAAATGCAGTAAGAGACTTAATGAGCGGGGATGCCCTAAGTGGGATAACAGGAACTGCCATGGCCATATTAATTTCAATTGCTCTAGCAGTGGGAGTTGCAACACCTATTAGTATATGGAGGTTATTTTAAATGTCATATTTAATTCAATTTATAGCCGCAATCATGTCAACAGTAGGATTTGCCCTAGTATTTTCGGTACCTTTAAAAACTTTATTGGTATCTGCTGTCAATGGGGGATTTGGATGGATTGTTTTTAAATATGTTATAGATACTACAGGTAGTAAGTACATAGCGGTATTTTTATCAGCCCTAAGTATAACCTTTGTTTCAGAAATGTTAGCAAGACGTCTCAGATACCCAGCATCAGTATTTATAATTCCAGGAATTATTAACTTAGTTCCAGGAGAGGGTATATATAATACAATGGGATTTTTTGTAAATAATCAATCCGAGTTAGCCATAGAAAGTTTTTATAGCACTATAGTTGTAGCAGGGTCCATATCATTTGGCATATTACTAGCAAGTTCCTTCTCAACCTCGCTTAAAACTTTTAGAACAAGAACAGTAAATAGAACAAATTATCTAAGGAGAAAAAAATGATAAAAGAAATATATTTAGCAGGTGGATGCTTCTGGGGAGTAGAAGCATACTTTAAAGAAATCAAGGGAGTAGTAGATACAGAAGTAGGTTATGCAAATGGTAAAACTGAGCAAACAACTTATGAAGAAGTAGCATCTACTGACCATGCAGAAACTGTTCATATAAAATATGATAATGAACTAATTAGTCTTGAAAAATTATTAGAATACCTATACTACATTATTGATCCATTTAGTGTTGATAAACAAGGCAACGATAGAGGTCGCCAATATAGGACTGGTATTTATTCAACAAATGCGGAAGACTTAGAAAAAGCTAGAGAATTTTTAAACGAAAAACAAACTAGTGCAGATAATAAAATCCAAGTTGAAGTAGAGGAGTTAAAAAACTTTATAGTAGCAGAAGACTACCACCAAGACTACCTAGATAAAAATCCAACCGGCTACTGCCATATTAACCTTAATGATAGACCTAACTTATAATTAACTTTGTTTAAACGTAAATATATTATATAATTAAGTTACTAATATTGTTAAAGAGGAAGAGATGAAAAGTAATTTTATTAGTAAGATTTCTTTGGCAACTGCAATGCTTTTAGCATTTACAGCTTGTGGGGCTGAGCAAAACGCAGAAGACACAGCTACAAATGATACAAGTGTAGAACAACCAGTTGAGCAAGAGCTAGAAGAAGCAAAAGATGATTTAGCTGATGAAGAAGCTGAAACAGTCGAAGAAGAAACAGAAAAAGAAGAAGCTAGCCAAGACAATATCTTTGAGGGAAGAACTTTAAATGTAGTGGCTACAAGTGACTCATATGTTCCGTTATTTGAAGAATTTACCAATGAAACTGGTGCGGATGTAGAGTTTCTTTCAATGTCTAGTGGTGAAGTTATTTCAAGAACAAAAGCAGAGGGCAAAGCAATGGCTGACCTTTGGTTTGGTGGTGGACTAGATGCCTTTATGGCAGCAAAAGATGATGGATTATTAGAAGAATATAATTCAGATATGACCTATAAAATCCCAGAAGAATACAAGGATGTTTACTGACATTACTTTTCAAAAGGTCTTACAGTAGTTGGATTTTTAGTAAATGATGGGATACTTGAAGAAAAAGGCTTAGAAGCTCCAAAAACTTGGGAAGATTTAGCAGATCCAAAATATAAAGGCGAAGTTATCATGTCAAACCCAGCTATTTCTGGAACAAATTATGCAGCCCTAAAAGGACTTTTAGACCTATACGGGGAAGAAGAAGGTTGGGCATTATTTGAAAAAATCAATGGCAACATAGACTTCTACTCAAAAAGAGGAAAAGACCCACAAGAAAAAACTGCCCAAGGTGAATTTGCAATTGGCATCATTCCAGTTGACCAAAAGGCCTTTGATGCAGCTAAAGATTATGGCCTAACAGTCATCTATCCTGAAGATGGTATTCCATGGGTACCAGAAGGGGTTGCAATCTTTAAAGATAGCGAAAATACTGACATTGCTGAAGCATTTATAGACTTTATGATAAGTGAAAAAGCTCAAAGCATGATTGCAGAAATTGATGGGAAAGATACTAACCAACTAATTGTACCAGATATCAAAGGACTTGATTTAGGCTTACCAAAAGATAAGCTAATCGATGAAGACCTATCAACATTTGGAACACAAAGAGAAGAAATATTAAATAAATTTAAGGAAATAGCTGGAGACAAAGCTAGCGAAGAATAAAATAAACCAAGGCTAAGCCTTGGTTTATTTTATATATACATATTATGAAAAAATTAAAATCAAAAAATTTATTAGATATATTAATACAACTCATCCTAGCCGTAGCAGTAGTACTTTTTATACTAATGCCTTTTTTAAGTGTCTTTAAAGAAAGCCTTATAATTGATGGGAACATTGATTTTTCCTACTATGAAAATATCTTAGCTAATAAAAAATTATTAATAAACTCTTTAAAACTAGGTACTCTTACATCATTTTTTTCAATCATATTAGCAACTATCCTTGCAATTTATATTTACTTATCAAAATCAAAAGTAAAGAAAGTCTTTAACCTTATATTATTAATTACTTTAGTTAGCCCTCCCTTTGTAACAAGTCTTAGCTACATTACCTTATTTGGGCGTAGAGGATTTATAACCCATAATCTATTAGGACTTTCCATAAATCCTTACAATATGCGGGGAGTGGTTTTCATGCAGACACTTTCATATATTTCGCTAAATTGTATGATTTTACTAGGTTATTTAGCTATCATGAAAAATGATGTGATAAACTCTGCTAGGTCCCTGGGCGCTGATACTAATTCTATAATTTTAGATATCCTTATTCCCCAACTTAAAAATGGTATTTTTACTGTGTTTTTATTAAGCTTTTTTAAATCGATGGCAGATTTTGCAACTCCTTCTATTATTGGAGGAAAATTTAATGTACTAGCCCTAGAATCCTACTTTGAGGTTATAGCAAATGGAAATTTATCTAAGGCTAGTACGATGAATGTTTTACTTTTACTACCAATTTTACTAGTATTTATAATAGTAAGTTTTTTAAATAAGGAAAGATCTACTACGGCAAGTGCTAGTAACTTAGCTGAAGTTAAGGTCCAAAGAAGAGGGATAATATATAACTTATTTAGAGTTATAGGAATTTTAATTTTACTTTTACTAGTAAGTTTATATGTGGCAATTATACTAAGTGCTTTTACTACTATGAAAAAAGGGTCCTTAGTTTTTAGCTTGGCTAATCTTTCGAAGGCTAAAAATTATATGGGTGATGCTATGTTAAGGTCTATTGGATATTCTCTAATCTCAGCCTTTGTTGGTACCCTTATTGGTATGTTAATTAGTTATTATTTAATAATTAGAAACAGTAAATTTATGAAGGTAATAGACCTTATTTCAAATATGCCTTACATAATACCAGGTACTTTTTTTGGTTTAGGCTACTTGCTATATTTTAAATCTCCACCTCTTATGATTACAGGGACAAGTATTATAGTTGTTTTAAATGTACTTTTTAAGCAGCTGCCTTTTTCAAGCAGAGTTGGAAATACTGCTATGAAATCTATTGATACCGATATGATTAATTCTTTAAGAGATTTAGGGGCCAATACTTTTTATGAAATAAAAGATGGAATCATCCCAAATATCAAACCCTCCTTGCGCATATCACTTATAAATAGTTTTACAACAACTATGACAACAGTTGGATCGATTATATTTTTAGTTTACCCTGGCAAGAAACTTTTGACTCTTGTTATGTTTGACGTCATAAACAGCGGTAGATATGGCGAAGGATCAGTCATTGCCCTGCTTATAATGGTAATTTGTATTGTATTTAATTTACTTATTAATTTTATTTTTGGACAGGGAACTTTAAAAGAAAGGTCTACTTATGTATTTGGAAATTAAAAATTTAACTAAAAGCTATGAGGTAAATAAGGTTTTAGATAATATAAATATAAATTTAAAAGAGGGTAAATTCTTGTGTTTACTAGGTCCATCTGGTTCGGGCAAAAGCACTATCCTTCATTCGATAGGAGGATTTATAGATTTTAGCGGACAAATAATATTGGATGGAGAAGATATTAGCAATCTAGAGCCCAATGATAGAAAAGTTTTTACAGTTTTCCAAAGTCTAGGCCTATTTTCTCACATGACAGTTTTAAATAATGTTATGTATGGATTAAAATTTAATCAAAAATCCTTAAATAAATCAGAGAAAAAAGATTTAGCATACAAAACAATAGAAATGGTAGGCTTAAAAGGCTATGAAAATAGAAAACCTGCTGAACTTTCTGGAGGGGAAAGGCAAAGGGTGGCCCTTGCTAGAAGTTTAGTTGTGAAACCAAAATTACTTTTAATGGATGAGCCCTTTAGTGCCCTTGATCAAAAGCTTAGGGAAAAAATGCAATTAGAAATTAGAAAAATTCACAAAGATTTTGGACTCACAACAATTTTTGTAACCCACGATCAAGCAGAAGCCTTTAAGATGGCGGATGAGGTTATAGTTCTTAGTCAAGGAAAAATTATAGATCAAGGTTCTCCCCAAAGAATTTATAATAAACCTGTTAATAAAGAAAGTTTAGACTTTATTGGTCAAAAAAATATAATAGATAGTACTTATGTTAGACCCGAAAAAGTAAAAATTACAGATAAGGGGGAAGAGTTTGTTATAAAAGATATTATTTTTATGGGCAGCACTATAGAAATTTTTGTAGCAAATAAAGATAAAGAACTAAAGGTACTTTTATTAAATGATAATTTTGATAAAAAAATTGGCGATACAATTAAGTTAACTTATGATATGGAGCAAATATAATGAAAATATTACATGTACTAACCCAATTACCAGCAAAGACAGGTAGCGGAGTATATTTTACAAATCTCATAGATAGCTTAGATAATATGGGCTATGAAAATGCTGCAGTCTTTGGTACAGAAAAAATATATGATAACCAAGTAAATGCGAAGGTTTTAAAACCAGTTTTTTATAATACAGAAGATATGTCCTTTAGAATATGTGGGATGAGTGATCAAATGCCCTATGATTCTACAGTCTATAGCCAGATGACTGAAGAGCAAATAGATACTCTTATAGAAAATTTTAGAAAAGCACTTATAGAAGTAAAAGAAGAATTTAAACCAGATATAGTAATATCCCACCACTTATTTTTTATAACAGACCTAGTTAAAGAAATATTTGTTGATACAGAAGTAGTAGGCATATCCCACGGAACAGATATGAGACAGGTTAAAAAGCACCATAAGTTTTTACCAAGACTTAACCATCTAAAAGATTTAGATTATGTGCTTACGGTTACAGATATGGAAGATGACGCCATAATAAATTTACTAGGAGTAGATGAAAGCAAAATCCATAATGTGGGTGGGGGCTATAGTGAAAAGGTATTTTATCCGCCAAAAGAAAAAATAGAAAAAAATACCATAGATGTAGTTTATGCAGGTAAGATTAGCCAGTCAAAAGGAGTTTTTGAACTAGTTCAAACTTTACCAATTCTAGAAAAAAAATATCCACAGATTAGGCTTCATATGATAGGAAACGCTGACTTAGAATCTTGTCATAAGATGAAAGATTTAGCAAAACATTCGCAAAGGCTATCAATATACCATGCCCTAGATCAAGTAAAACTAGCAAATTTATTAAGAGATGCAGATATATTTGTACTACCATCCTACTTTGAGGCCCTAGGGCTTATAGCTATAGAAGCATTAGCCTGCCATAAACTAGTAGTAGCAAGCCATATTGATGGACTAGAAAAACTTATAGGGCCAGAAATAAAAAATAAACATTTAATAGAATTTACCAAGCTACCAAGAATATATGATGTGGACAAACCAGTCAAAGACGATATCCCAGCTTATATAGAAAGACTGAGTGAGAATATAGAAAAGCAAATAAATAGGTTAGATCAAAATTTATTTACAGAAGAAGTAAACGCTGAAATACAAACACTTGCCTGGGCAAATATCGGACAAAAAATAATAAATGTAATAAAAAACTAAAAAAAGTGTTGACAGGATAAAAATAGCATGGTATTATATATCTTGTCGTTAAGAGACGACACAATGAACCAGATGAGTTAAATCTTATCTAAAAAGTAAATAGTAATTAAACTTTAAGCAATTAATTTGAGTAACCTTAAAACAATGATTTTGTTCTTTATATAAAGAACAGGATAAAATAAATCACGCATTGATTAAAAGATCAGTGTAAATGAAAAGAGCTTGAATCAAAAAGCTTTTAT
>NZ_JBGMEG010000013.1:0-98386 GCF_046365465.1 Anaerococcus groningensis
TACCAGCTAAGCTGGTAGTTCTGATTTTATTAAATATATATAAAGTATAAACTTAATTGCAAATCTAAATATGTGATGATATAATTCTCTATAGATAGTGTGTGGTGAACTCCATAACACTGCTTTATATTTTATTTTGTAACTTCTAAATATACATAAAATTATGGAGGCTACATGGCACTAATAGAAGTACGTGATTTAAAAAAATATTATAAGGTTGGGGGCAATGTTATAAAGGCCCTAGATGGGATAAACCTTGATATTAAAAAAGGAGAATTTATAGCTCTGCTAGGTACAAGTGGGTCTGGTAAATCAACCCTATTAAATATGCTAGCAGGCCTAGAATATCCCAGCAAAGGATCTATAAAATATGGCAATATAGTTTTAAATGAGCTAAAAGAGACTGATATTACAAAATTTCGTAATTTAAATATAGGTTTTGTCTTTCAGTCCTATAATCTCTTGCCATATCTTACAGCCTGGGAAAATGTATCCCTGCCTTTAACCTTTAAAGGCATTGATAAAAATGAACGCAAGGAAGAAGCCTATAAAATTTTAAAGCAAGTAGGACTTGCTGATAGGATGAATAATAGGCCCAACGAATTATCCGGTGGCCAGCAACAAAGAGTATCCATTGCTCGTGCCTTTGTAGGTACACCAAAAATAATTTTTGCCGATGAACCCACAGGAAACCTTGATACCAAAACAAGTTTTGAGGTTATGCAGCTAATAAAGAATATAACCAGAGAGAACAAACAAACTTTTATCATGGTAACCCACGATGATGAAATGACAGAATTTGCTGATAGAACGCTTTTTATGAGGGATGGAAAAATAAAAAATATCCACAAAAATTTAACTATTGATGAGGTTTTAGAAGATGACATACTACCAACAAATAAATAATGGCGATCAAAACACAGGGGCGGATGCAGCTACTGAGGTAAATGACTCCCCAGTCCAAGTTAGAAACCAGCCTAAATTAATAATTTCAAACTATACAATAAGCCCAAAAACTGTTGAGGCAGGCGAAGACTTTAACCTAGCCTTTACCCTTTATAATACCAATAACAAAAATACTATTTATAATTTGAAAGTAAGTATTGACCAACAACTAGCAGCCCAACCTCAAGCCAGTGGTGAAAATAATGCTCTAGTAAGCGATGGATCAGTTTTTGCTCCAGTGGATACATCAAATAGTTTTTATGTATCAGCCCTTTACCCATGGAATACTACAACTAAATATATAAATATGAAAGTAAATCCAAATGCGGTTGCAGGAAACTATGTCATAGGCCTAACCTTAGAATATGAAGACTATGATGGTAATCAATACCAAACTAAAGAATCCATAGGCATCCCAGTTGTTCAAAGGGCAAATGTAACTATTGGCGAAGTAAAGCATGAAGACTTAATGGCAGGTGGACAAACCCAAGTAAGTGTAAATATTTATAACACAGGAAAAGATAATTTAAACACCTTTATGTGTGATGTAATTGGTAAGGGTTTTACTATAGACAATGATAGAAAATTTATAGGAAATTTTAATTCTGGAACTACAGAAACTTTCACCTTTAATATCACTCCAGACCGTGAGGGAGAAGTTGAAGGTAAAATTATGCTAAGTTACGAAGACTCTGCAGGAAATATGCATACTCAAACCAAAGATTTTTATGCAGATGTAACTGGTATGGGAGCAGAAGATATGGAGGGCGGCATGATAGAAGATCCTGAAACGGGAGAAATGATTCCGGTTGACCAAGGGATGAATCAAGATGCAAATGAAAGCGGTAGCTTACTATCATCTCCATTTTTATGGATTGGATTAATAATTATCCTAGCCTTAGTTGCACTTTTACTTAGAAAACGCAATAAAAATAAAAAAGATGAGGAGCTAATAATAGACGATGAGGATATCTGATAGATTTATCATGGCTCTAAGAAATCTGTGGCGCAGGAAATCTAGGACAATCCTTACTATTTTATCAGTAGTCATCGGCTCTACATCCATAATTTTAATGCTAGCCTTTGCTCAGGGGATTTCAAATTCACAAAAAGAAATGATAGAATCCTTCCAAGGACTAACTTCTATAAATGTTTTGGATGGAAGTACCGGAGCAGCCCTTGAAGTAAATGATAAGGTCATAAATGATTTAAAGAATATAGCCAATGTAAGGGCAGTTATTCCTAGTAAAAATATATACACAGAGATAAAAATAGTTGATAACGACGAATATGAGATAGATGGGTCTATAAATATTGTGCCAGATAATATTTTTTCCTTGCTTACAGAGGATATGCTAGAAATGGGTAGAATACCAAGCCCATCTGAAGATGACACCCTACTTTTAGGGCCAAATACCGAAGCAAGTAAGATGATAGATACAGGTGATGGTGGATTTTATGCAGAACCTGTGGAAGACTTTGACTATCTAGATAATGAATATTTTATCCGCCTAGGATACAAAGATGAAAATGAAGATGATGGGGTAAATTTTGGCAAGGAAGAAAATCCTTTAGATAGCGAAGGTGAAGAGATAAACAAACCCCAAACAGTAGATATCCCTATAAAAATTGCAGGGAAGCTAAACAATACTTCGTTTTTAGGTGGATGGGGCTCCTATATTTCAGAATCAACCTATAAAAAATTAAAGGAAGAGGATGACAAACTAGCCTTTCCAACCCTAAACCAAGACTTTGATGAACAAGGTAACCCTATCCAATCAAATGATGATAAGATAAAATACGATAATCTCCAAGTTGTAGTAGATAAACCAGAAAATGTAAAGCAAGCTGAACAAGATATTAGAAAACTAGGTTATCAAACAAATTCTATGGCTGAAGCTAGCCAAGAGATAGAAAGTCAAACTAAAACTATTATGCTAATTCTAGGGGGCATAGGATCTATTGCCTTTATAGTTTCTGCTATAGGTATTATAAATACAATGCTTATGAGTATCTATGAACGACAAAAAGAGATAGGGGTTATGAAAGTAATCGGGGCCTCTGTTTCAGATATTCAAACCATGTTTTTAATAGAATCTGGTTTTATAGGATTTTTTGGAGGAGTCCTTGGCCTTTTAATTTCCTTTTTAGTGGGTAATATAATTAACAACGCCTTTGCAGGCATGAATCCTGATATGGTAAGTAAAATAATAATCATACCAGCATGGCTAGCTTTAGTTGGAGTAGGATTTTCAGCCTTAGTTGGAGTACTCGCAGGATATCTACCAGCTAGACGAGCTACAAAATTATCTGCTATAGATGCTCTTAGAGCAAATTAAGGAGGATATTATGAAAAAATTTGTACCAATCATGGCCTTATCATTGGCCCTAGTCGGGTGTAACAATACTGATGCCCCAGCTAATGAAGTAAGCCCACAAGAAAAAGTAGAAACAAATGAAGATAATGATAGTACTCAAGTAATAGATGTAAAAAAAGCAGAAGATAATAAAGAAAATAGCGAAGAAGCTGAAAATACAGATAGCAAAGAAGTAGAGCAAACAGAAGATTCCGAAAACGATCAAAAAGAAGAAGATGAAGAAAAAACAGAGGAAGAAACTGAAGATAAAGAAGTTTCTGATGAAGAAGTCACTAAAGATGACTTATTCTTTAACCCACTAGGACCATTTTCAAGCGTAGATGAGAATGGAGTACTTGTAGATGAAAATGGAAATGAAATAACAATTGATAACACAGACCATTATGATTATGTAAAATACACTAACAATGTCTTTGTAAAATCTAAAAGTGATATTTATGACCAAGTCTTAATTGTAAGAATGAATGATAAAAGTGTAGAGACTTTATTTGAATTTCCAGGAGTTGATGACTTTAGACCATTGGGCATGATTGGTGATAGGATTTATGGATTCCATGATCAGCAAAGTAAAGCTGAAATAAATGGGACCCCAACCCTAGATACAGAAAAATCTGCAATTGCTTATGTAGATCTTGCTACTGGCGAGGTTCACGATTTTGAAGCAACTGTTGATGTTATGACAGGCGGGGCTGTAGTAGTTGATGGAGAATTGCAATTTACTAAACCTGGAGATAATAACGAGCAAGATGCCTACAATTATGATTTATACAAACTAGACCTATCAAAAGGAACTGATCAAGAAGCGGAATTAGTTGAAAAAAACTTTGACCTCCAATACTTATTTGGTCAAAAAAGATTTGAAAATGGAAATCCAGTTTGGAAAATATATAGGGCAGATAATGATAATATTTATGCCAATGATCAAAAATTTCCATTCCTTTGGGCAGAGCAAGGTATGCAAGAAATCATAGGAAATAATATCTTTTACTATGAATTCAGTGATTCAGAAGATAAATTATCTACACCAATTAAGGTCATAAATATGACAAGCGGTGAAACTGTCCTGGATACTCAGATTAGAGGTATGAAAATTGCAGATGGAAAACTTTACTATCTAACTACAGACAATGAACTAGAATCAGTTGATATAGAATTGTGATGCTAAAAAAGAACTGATAGTATGAGCGGTTCTTTTTTTATTTTTCATAGTATAATGGTCTTATGAAAAAAATTAAGATTTTATTGGGGCTTTTATTTATTTTCCTTGTTGGTTGTTCGGTTGACACTTCAGATGCTACCCTTAGTGGAGACCCCATGGACACTAACAAGGTACAAATATACTATGACCCCATCGATAAGAAACTATTAAAATTTAATCCAAATGGAAATCAAAGTGAAACAATCAATAAAGCCGGTAGCGATTTTGCCTATGATATAAATAATGCAGACAATCTTTTTGTTATGGGTGATAGTGCAAATCATAAATACAAATTAGTAGAAATCGAAGGAGAAGAGATTAAGACCCTTCACGAATTTAACCAAGGAGAGGAAATATTTCCTATAGGATATAATGAAGGAAGTATTTATTTTATCCATAGCTTCTATAAGCAAAATGGAGAGGATAAAGACAAGCGCACCCTAAGCTTAATAGATTTAGGAAAATTTAATGTTACCGATATAGAAAGTGTTGGTGGATTTTTGACAGATGGGATTGTGAGCCCAAACAACATCTATTACACAGTTTATAATAATGAAAATAATTATTACGAGCTTCATAGAAAATCTATCGAAGCAGGTAAAAAAGGAGAAGCCCCAGAGCTTATAAGTGTAGGCTATGAAACTCCCGAAGTTTATTTATCTAAAGATTTATTAAATGAAAAGGAAATTATAAGCCTTTATGCTTCTGATAAAACTAGGATATATTCTAAGGATGAGTCTTGGAATAAGCACCAGGCCAATTATTTTACTCCAAGCTCTGTAATAGGTATGGACAAAAATGCTGACGGTACTATGAAAATTACATTTATTGATAAAAGAAGCCGTGAAAAGACTAATGAAGTAGAAGATGTTGTAGGTATTCGCTTTGAAAATAATACGATAGTAGTAGCCACATCAAAAAATGGAGCAAGTAAGTATTAAAAAAACCACAAATTATTCTTTGTGGCCTACCACTATTACATAAGGTGGATTGTTGATTTTATTTACAAAATTCATTTTTAAAACTGTGTATTTTTTGTAATCTAAATCTTCTAAAAACTCATTAATTTTTTCAGATTCTATCTTTCCTGCTGGATGGCCTGGATAGACTGTTATAAAAATCTTGCCCCTAGGACTTAAAAGTTCTAGGGATTTTTTTATGGCAGTAATTGTGCTCTTCCAAGTGGTGGTAATATTTTTATCACCCTTGGGTAAATAGCCTAGATTAAAGATTACTAAATCAACTTTTTGCTTTATATATTTATCTATATTAGCATGGCTATCTAGGATAAAGGTAAAATTTTCTTTATCAGCTAATAAATTTTTTGTACTTTCCTGAGCCATTTGTTGGATATCAAAGGCAAAAAGTTTTTTTGGCTCTAGCTTATCTAAAATAAATTTAGAATCATGGCCATTACCAGCAGTCATATCCACTGCCATATTTATATCTTTTTCCCTTAAAAGCAATTCTCTTACTATTTCTGTTGCATGATCTATCATTCTAAGTTCCCGTAAAATTCATCTCGTCCATCAATTTTAGTAAAAAATTTGGAATCAGCTATATTTTTATTTACTGGCAGCCCCATCCTATGCATTTCGTTAAGCTTAAATACCATAAGGTTTACATTTACATCATAGAGGCTAGCTAGTTGGTGGTAGGTGTAGCCTTCTTTGATATCTTCCATTAGTTTTTTTTCATCTAAAAGCAAGTGAGCTGCAAAAATATTAGCCTCGATTTCCATTTCTGTATTGATGTCAAAAAGTTCATATTCAGCAAAGCCATCTTTGGCTTCTTTTTTGTGGTAAATATCATGGCCTAGTTCGTGGGCTAGGACCATATTTATTATTCTCTCATCTACAAAAGGATTATAAAATACAAAGCGATTTCTCATAATTATTTTATACATGCCTAGGATGCTAGTAGGCGTTTTAAAGGGAATTATGAAAACTCCACGTCCTTCTAAAATTTCCCTAGGATCTCGAGTCTTGTATTTTTCTATCAAGGTTAGAGTATCCTCGTAGATTTTATCATAGGTGGTTAGCATTATTTCCTCTTACTAGGTCCGTATTTTTTATTTTCGTTTTTAGCAATGTAGTAAGCTTCGCTAATGGCATCAAGGATAGCTTTCTTATCTTTTTCTGGCAAATCTCCACCCGCCATAAGTCCTATGACTCCTTGGACCATTTCCTCTGCATCGCGCGCTGCAGCATTACCATATCTTTCTCTAGCTGATAGGACAAAATCTTCTTCATCAGTTACTAGATAATCGTGGGTTGTATCCAGTGCTTCTGCCAAAGCATCGTAAGTTTTTCTATATCTTGGCTTAGATTGGCCTGCTTCGTAGCGGGATATGGTTTTTAGGGAAACATCGCACATGTTTGCAAGTTCTTCTTGGGTTAGATTTTTTGCCTCTCTTAGGTCTTTTAATTTATTAGCAAATGCCATTATATCTCCTTATAGTCACTAAGTGACTGTTAATTTTTAAATTTTCCTTGACATAAGACTCTTAAAGTCTTATAATACAGCTAAAGTCATTTAATGTCTTAATTATACATTAATAGTCATCTAAAATCAATAGGAGTTTTTATGAAGAGAGTAATACTACATTCTGATATGAATGCCTGCTATGCATCCATAGAGGCAAAGCTAAATCCAAAACTAAAGGGCATCCCTATGGCCGTTGCAGGTAGTCCAGAAAACCGCCACGGCATTATCCTTGCCAAAAGTGAAGAGGCAAAAAAAATGGGAGTTAAAACTGGAGAGCCAATCTGGCAGGCCAAAGCTAAGTGCCCAAATCTAACCCTAGTGCCACCCCATTATGAACAATATTTAAAACATTCAAAAATGGCCCGCAATCTATATTATGAATACACCAACCAAGTAGAACCCTTTGGCCTTGATGAGTGCTACCTAGATGTGACAGGATCCACCCACCTTTTTGGGTCTGGAGAAGAAATAGCTAATGAAATTAGAAAACGAATGAAAGAGGAGCTAGGAATATCAGTTAGTATTGGAGTTAGCTTTTGTAAAATATTTGCAAAACTAGGCAGCGATATGAAAAAACCTGATGCAGTTACCATAATAAGCGAAGATAATTTTAAAGAAAAAGTCTGGCCTTTAGGTGTCCGCGAAATGGTAGGCATAGGCAAAGCTACAGAAAATAAACTAAATAGGATTGGTATTTTTACTTTGGGGGATCTAGCTAAGGCACCAGTTGATATATTAAAAAATCTTTTGGGAGTAAATGGCATCTATCTCTGGCAATATGCAAATGGTCTAGATGTCCGCCCAGTAGTAGATCGCGATCACACAGAACTCATAAAATCCATTGGCAATAGTTCAACTTGTAAGCGTGATTTAATTAATAACGAAGAAGTTTTTAATGTCATGCAAGAGTTAGCCTTTTCTGTTTCTAGAAGGCTAAGAGAAGCAAAGCTTGAAGCGTGCGGAGTAGAAGTTTACGTTAGAAATAATGAATTGCAAAGCTGGAATTTTGCCACATCTCTAGAAATGGCTAGCCAAAGCTCCATCATTTTAGTAAAAAGTGCCATGGATATTTTCAAAGAAAAATATAAATGGTCCCTGCCAGTTAGAGCTATAGGCATAAGGGCTATAAATTTACGTAATGAGGGCGGCGGCAGCCAGATGGATGTTTTCTTAAACCATGAAGATTTTAAGAAAAGTGAAGATATAGATACTACTCTTTACAATATAAGAAAAAAATATGGTAAGGATTCCGTAACTTTTGCAGCCCTTAAGCGTGATATAGGCCTTCCCAGTAATCTTACAGAAATAGTCACCCTGCCATCCCGTCATTATAATATGTAAAATGGGTAAGAGTATATAAAGAAATAAAAATGAGGTGAGATTATGCCCTTTGATAGAAGAAATTATCCAAGCTCAATGAAAAATTTGGATAAAGAAGTCCGAGATAAGGCAATTGATATAACAAATGCCATGCTCAAAGATGGCTATGATGAAGATAATGCTATCCCTATAGCTATTTCCCAAGCTAAAGATTGGGCAAATGATGCCAGCAATGCAGAGCTTAAAGAAATCCGCAAAAAAGATTTAAAAGACCATAAAAAAAGTGACAATAAATCTGCGCGCTTGCAAGATGCTGATGTAGAAGTTTCCTATAATTATGATAAGGAAAAATGGCAGGTAAAATCTAAAAAAGCCAGTCAAGCAGAAGGATATTACGATACCAAAAAAGAAGCAACAGATAGGGCAAGGGAAATTGCAGAAAACAGAGCAAGTAAAGTAATAACAAAAACCAAGGAGGAATCAAAATGAGTGAACTAAGTAGAAGATTATTAGAAGAATTTGAAAGCCAAGGCTACGGAATCAATGAAATAGCTAGAGAGATTGATAAGTTAAAAATAGAAGTGGTAAGAGACTTCTTAAAAAAATCAGATGATGATACAGTTTATGTAATAAAAAGAAGTGGCAACCTAGAAGAATATAACTCCGATAAGGTAACTAGGTCTATAAAAAATGCCGCAGATAGAAATGATAAACAACTTAACAGCTCAGATGTAGAAATTTTAATCAAGGATATTGAAAAAAGTATGCAAGAGATGGATAGAAAAGTATTTAGAACAGATGAGATAAAAGAATACGTAAAAAATGCCCTAGTAAGTGAAGGTTATAGCCAAATTTACGATTCATACGTATCATATATACAAGCACAAAACTAAACTCAATCTAAGGATTGAGTTTTTTTAAGGAGAAAAAGTGGATATAAAAATAATAGCAGTAGGAAAAATCAAAGAAAAATTTTACAAAGAGGCCATAGATGAGTACCTAAAAAGAATGCAAGCCTATAATAAAATAGAAATAATAGAAGTAAATGACGAACAAGCCCCAGAAAACCTATCAGAAAAAGAAATTGAGCAAGTAAAAGAAAAAGAAGGGGAAAGGATACTAGGAAAAATAGAAGATAGTGATTATGTAGTAAGTCTAGAAATCCTAGGAAAGCAAATAAATAGTGTAGGATTTGCAAACTTTATAGAAAATGAGATGCAAGAAGGCTTTGGCAGAAATTTAGTTTTTGTAATAGGTGGATCAAATGGATTATCAAAGGAAGTAAGCAAGAGGTCAAATTACAAACTATCATTTTCAAAAATGACCTTCCCCCATCAACTAATGAGAGTTATCCTCCTTGAACAAATTTATAGGGGATTTAGGATAATAAACGGACATCCATATCATAAGTAGTCCCATCATTATGGGTGACAGAGCTTTGCTCTGTCATCTCTGAGATGAACTAATGATTCGAAGAATTGTTAGTGAATCCAGAGAACTAAGCGAAGAAAGCTTTTAAGCTTTCTGAGAGGACAAAATCCTGTGTGGCCTATTGAATTTGTATCCGTGCTTCTGGACTCGGTCATCTGCGAGATGAACGCAGAAGCTTTGCTTCAAGTGAGTCCGCAGAACTAAGCGAGGGCGCAAGCCGAGCGCATTACCTTTTCTATGTGGGTGGCAGAGCTTTGCATTGTAAAGTAAATAATCTTATAAATATTCAACTTTAGGTTAAACTATATTCTAAATAGGATACTTCCCAATAAACAATGCTCATCATCTTATCGTCATCTCGACCGCAGCGAAGCGGAGTGGAGAGATCTATCTAAGAGTCAGACATCCCAAATCGCAGTTAAAAAAACATATCAAATTAACATCTTAAGTCTATAAAACACATAAGTCAAAGAAAGATTTCTCCATTTCGAAAACCAAAGGTTTTCTCCAGTCGAAATGACAATTGGGATGGCAAAATTGATTTATCAATTAATCTTATGACCACACTGTTAGTTCCAATCATATCAAAATAAATAAGAAGTCTACTGATATACAAATAATTTCACTTCATTGTCATCTCGAGCACATAAAAGCCCATTGATTTTGGGCTTTTATGCCGAGAATCTAGAGCGGTAACACGAAAGAGATTCTTTGAAGCGAGTTTTCGTAGTGGAGAGATCTACCAAAAAGTCAGACATTACAAACCGTAGTTAAAAATATATTAAATTAACATCTAAAGTTTAGAAAAATCATAAGTTAAAAAAAGATTTCTCCATTCCGAAAATCAAAGATTTTCTCCAGTCGAAATGACAATGGGGAAGACAAGAACGATTTAGCAATTAATATTACAAATATCCATTACAAGCTTGATTACAAAAATGTAAATAGAAAACTTTCTAAAAGCAACGTTTCACACCTTATTGTCATCTCGATCGCAGCGAAGCGGAGTGGAGAGATTTATCTAAAAGTCAGGCATTACAAACCGCAGTTAAAAGATACATTAAAATAATAAATAAGGTTAAGCATTATCTATATATGTTCTTCTAAAAAGTTTATTATTTTCAATGGTTAATCAATTATAAAAAGCACATAGGTTTTAATCCCTATGTGCTTTTTATAAAAAAATTATATATATCTATTCAAATAAACTCAAATATTTCCCATATCCTTCTTTTTCAAGGTCCTCCTTAGGTACAAACCTTAAAGCAGCACCGTTTATACAATATCTCAATCCTCCTAATTCTTGTGGACCATCTGGGAATACATGGCCTAGGTGGCTATCGGCATCATTACTTCTTACTTCTGTTCTAACCATACCGTGAGATAGATCTTCTTTTTCATTTATTTCAGTTCCATCAACTGGTTTTGAGAAACTTGGCCAGCCACATCCTGCATTAAATTTATCCTTGCTAGAAAAAAGTGGCTCGCCAGATACTCTATCTACATAAATGCCTTCTTCATAAAAATCGTCATATTCTGATGAAAATGGTCTTTCTGTTCCAGCATTTTGGGTTACTTCGTATTCTAATTCTGTAAGATTTTTTCTAAGTTCTTCATCACTTGGTTTTTTGTACATTTTTATTCTCCTTAATCTTTTTATTATTTTACCCATTTTATGAATTTGATTTTTTATCTAAAGGTAGTACATTATAAATGTAATTAGCAATTAGCACCCGTGAGTGCTAAAAGTATACACTAAGGAGTTAAATATGCAATTAAAACCTATCGGAGATAGAGTAGTAATAAAAAAAGCAGAAGCTGAAAAAACAACTCAATCAGGTATTGTACTTCCAGAAAGTGCTCAAGAAAAACCTGTTTATGCAGAAGTTGTAGCTATTAGTGATGATATTTTAAATGATGAAAAGAAAAAAGATTCTCTTTCTGTAGGAGATAAGGTTATTTATTCTCAATACTCAGGAACAGAAGTTAACTTAGATGATACAGATTATATAGTTATAAAATATATTGATATTTTAGCAGTTATAAAATAGTTTATAGAAAGGATAAATACTTATGGCAAAAGAAATTAATTATGGAAAAGATGCCCGTGATGGTTTAGAACGTGGTATTGATAAACTTGCAGATGCTGTAAAAGTTACTCTTGGACCAAAAGGACGTAATGTTGTTATAGATAAGTCTTATGGTGCACCAACTATTACAAATGATGGTGTAACTATTGCCCAAGAAATCGAACTTGAAGATAGATTTGAAAATATGGGAGCTCAACTTGTAAAAGAAGTTGCTACAAAAACAAATGATGTTGCAGGTGATGGTACAACAACAGCTACAGTACTTGCTCAAGCTATTATTAAAGAAGGCCTTAAAAACTTAGCAGCTGGAGCAAACCCAATTGTTTTAAATAAAGGACTTAAAAAAGCAACTGATGTTACAGTAGACTACATTAAAGAAAATAGCCGTGATATTGTAGATAAACAAGCTATCGAAAATGTAGGTACAATCTCATCAGCAGACCCAGAAATTGGTAAATTTATCGCAGATGCTATGGAAAAAGTAGGTAATGATGGTGTAATCACAGTTGAAGAGTCAAGAACAACTGATACTTACCTAGATGTTGTTGAAGGTATGCAATTTGACAAAGGATATCTATCACCATATATGGCAAGTGATAATGAAAAAATGGTTGCAGACCTTGATGATCCATACATCCTATTAACAGATAAAAAAGTTTCAAACATCCAAGACTTGCTACCATTATTAGAACAAATTGTTCAAGAATCACGTCCACTATTAATTATTGCAGATGATGTAGAAGGTGAAGCTCTTACAACCCTTATCCTAAATAAATTAAGAGGAACATTTAATGTTGTAGCAGTAAAAGCACCAGGCTATGGTGATAGACGTAAGGCAATGCTAGAAGATATTGCAATTCTTACAGGTTCAACAGTAATCTCAGAAGACTTAAATATGGACCTAAAAGATGCGGAACTTTCTATGCTAGGATCTGCTAAAAAAGTAAAAGTTGACAAAGACAACACAACCATTGTAGAAGGAAAAGGTGACAAAAATACTCTAGAAGAAAGAGTAAACCTAATCCGCCAACAAATTGAAGCAGAAGAAAGTTCATACGAAATAGAAAAACTTCAAGAAAGAGTAGCAAAACTTGCAGGTGGAGTTGCAGTAATCAATGTAGGTGCAGCAACAGAAACTGAAATGCAAGAGAAAAAATATAGAATCGAAGATGCCCTATCAGCAACAAGAGCAGCAGTAGAAGAAGGAATAGTTGCAGGTGGTGGTGTAGTCCTAATTGGAGCTATTAACAAAGTATCTGATTTAAAAGATAGCCTTGAAGGTGATGAAAAAACAGGTGCAGCAATCATAGAAAAAGCTCTAGAAGCACCACTAAGACAAATAGTAGAAAATGCTGGAATGGATGGCTCAGTAATCATTCAAAACGTAAAAGAAAGTGGAAAAGACGAAGGCTACGATGCTTATAATGATGAATATGTAGATATGTTTGAAGCAGGTATCGTAGAGCCAACAAAAGTAACAAGAAGCGCCCTACAAAACGCAGTAAGTGTATCAGGAATGATCCTAACAACAGAAGCAGCAGTGGCAGATATACCAAAAGAAGAACCAGAAATGCCACAAATGCCTATGTACTAAACAAGCCCGTCCGGCTAAAGGAGGACCCTCCACGGAGTGGTCGCAGGAGCAAAGCGACGAGAAAAGCCCGTCCGGCTAGAGGAGCACCCGTGAGTTTTCTGGATTCGCAAAGCTCACCTCAGAAATGAAAAATACTTTGTATTTTTCACCCAAAAATTCTGGGACTAGCACGGAAAACCGCAGCGAAGCGAGGACCGAAAGCCAAGCGGCGTATGAGCGATACAAAACGCCGTAAGGCACAAACAAGCCTGCCCGGCGTCCCTAGAGGCCTCGTGAGTTTTCTGGATTCGCAAAGCTCATCTCAGAAATGAAAAATACTTTGTATTTTTCACCCAAAAATTCTGGGACTAGCGCGGAAAACCGCAGCGAAGCGAGGACTAAAAGCCTAACGGCGTTTAAGTGGTTAAAACCATAAAACCTATAAAAACACACAACTAAAACACCCGTTAGGGTGTTTTTATTTTGCCTATAAATCAACTAGAATATAAACCAGTAATATTTTATATTTGTTAGAAATATGTTATAATAACCTTGGTACATAAGAGTGACTAAAGAAATAGTAAATTAATTTACTATATTACTTTGGCACGCTACCTTATATACCTATACTAGTAAGTTTTTATTAGTTTGGTATATATAAATAAAATATTTTATAGGAGGAATTTATGGAAAAAGAACTTTCTAGCAAGAAACCCTTTGGGTTTTATGCGGCATGTATTGCTTTTTCACTAGAACGCTTTGCCTTTTACTCAGCAAAATGGTTGATGACAGTTTTCGTTGCTGCATCTATCATGGATGGTGGGCTAGGTCTTACGACTGGTGAAGCTGCAAGAATGAGTGCAAACCTTGTTGCATTTACTTATTTATTGCCATTATTTGGAGCCTACATATCAGATTACCTTGTAGGGGCAAGGTACCTAATCCCTATTGGTTTAGCCTTGATGGGAGCAGGATATTTAGTAGCGTGGCAGGCAACTAGTGCCACTGCAATAAATATCATGATTATTTTAGTTTCTATAGGTACAGGACTTTTTAAATCACAAAATAATGCGATAATCGGTAGATTATTTACTGATAAAAGCAAGCTTGACGAGGCCTACTCTACCCAGTATTCATTTGTAAATATTGGATCTTTTATAGGAACTACCATAATTGGTATCTTAGCGGCTAAATATGGCTACAGATTTAGCTTTTTAGTTTGTGCCATTGTTGTATTTATAGATGCTATTTGGTATATAGCAAACTACAAAAACTTTGGAAATGCTGGTAAGAAACCATTTAAAATTAATGAAAATGCTGACCCAGATGAAGTTAAAAATGAAGAAAAAGTACCTCTAACAAAACTTGAGAAAAATAGAATTTTTGCTATTATCCTAGTTTCACTTTTCTCAATAATTTTCTGGATATTCTGGTACCTAGCATCCCTACCAGTATTATTCCACTGGGCAGGGGAAACTGCAGCTGCTGACTGGACTATAGGTTCATTTGAAGTACCTACCGCATGGTTTGATTCTCTAAATGCTATATTATGTATTATCCTTGGACCAATCCTAGGTGCTTATTGGACTAAAAAAGCAAAATCTCCAAAAGGAGACTTTAATATGTTCCAAAAAACAGCTTTAGGTATATTTTTACTAGGCTTATCTTATATAGTTTTTGGTGCAGCAGAAGTAGTTCGTGGTGGTGGGCAGGCATCACTAATGTGGATTATAGTTTTTGGTATATTACTAACCCTTGGAGAAATGGTATTTTCACCACTTGGTAACTCATTTATAGCAAAATATGCTCCACCAAAACTTATTACAACCATGATGAGTGTATGGGTTGTAGCAGTATTTTTCTCAGGAAAATCTTATGGTGCTATTTATGACTTTACTCAACAATTCCCATTTGATAAGGTAATGTTTACTATTGCTGCAATTGCAATCATATCTGCAGCTATTCTATGGATTTTTAGTAATAAATTACAAAGACTAGTAGAACCTAACGAAGCTGATAGAAGAGAATACGCAAAACTTCACGGCAAAGAATATAAAGATAAAGACCAAACAATGACCTTTGAATCAGAAGATAAAAATAACTAAGGAGTTATAAGATGACTGATAGATTTAAAAGAGTTTTAGATAAGATGGAAACAGAAGGCTTGGAGCAAATTATTGTTACAGACCCTATTGCTATTTATTACTTAATAGGCAAAAAAATTAATCCAGGTGAAAGAATGCTCGCTCTTTATTTAAATACAGACGGGGATAAAAAGCTTGTTATAAACGAGCTTTTCCCTCAAGAAGGCGACCTTGGAGTAGATTTAATTTGGTATAACGACATAGAAGATCCAATTGATTATCTAGCCAAAGAAATCAAAGATTATGAAAAAATAGGTATTGATAAAACTTGGCCATCTGGATTTTTACTAAGACTTCAAGAAAGATTTCCAGATAAAAAATATGTAAACTCATCTCTTTTAATCGATGAAGTTCGTCAGATAAAAGATAGCCAAGAAATTGATTTAATGAGAGAATCATCTAGAATCAATGATGAAGTTATGGATGAGCTCATCCCTTGGGTTACAAAAGGACTTACGGAAAAAGAACTATCAGCAAAGGTAAAAGAAATTTATAAAAGTCATGGGATAGAAGAGGTTTCCTTTGAGCCAATCACAGCCTACGGTAAGGGCGGGGCTGACCCTCACCATGAAACAGATAATTCTAAAGGAAAACTTGGCGATAGTGTAGTTTTAGATATCGGTGGTTTTTATAAGGGCTATGCTTCAGATATGACAAGAACAGTTTTTATAGGAGAAGTATCTGATAAGGCGCGTGAAGTTTATGAAATAGTAAAAGAAGCAAATCTTCGCGGTATAAAGGCTGCAAAACCTGGTAATAAAATGAGTGATGTAGACAAAGCCTGCCGTGACTATATAGAAGAAAAAGGCTACGGCAAATACTTTACTCATAGAACTGGCCACTCAATAGGTCTAGAAGACCACGAATATGGCGATGTTTCTAGTGTAAATGATGCAATTATAAGACCAGGACAAATTTTCTCAGTAGAGCCAGGCATCTATCTAATGGATGAGGGTATTGGTGTAAGGATAGAAGATTTAGTAATCATCACAGAAGATGGTAATGAAGTTATAAATAATTACACCAAAGATTTAATTGTGGTAGATATAGATGATTAATGAAGGCTATATGCCTTTTAAGGATTACAAAACTTATTATAGGATTGTAAATCCAGAAGGCAAGGAAACTCCGTTGGTTTTAATCCACGGGGGACCAGGATCAACCCACAATTATTTTGAAGTTTTTGATGACTTTGCCTACGAAGATGATAGACCAATAATAATGTATGATCAAATTGGCTGTGGGAATTCTTTTGTAGATGGAGATGAGGATTTATTTAATGCAGATACTTGGATGGAGGAATTAATTTCCCTAAGAGAATATCTAAAATTAAATGAAGTCCATATCCTAGGCCAATCTTGGGGTGGCATGCTTTTAATTTTATATGCTTTAACAAATCCAAAAGGTGTAAAATCAATTATTTTATCATCAACCCTTTCTTCTGCAAAACTTTGGAGAAGTGAGCAACTTAGAAGAATATCCTATATGGATGATAAGTATAAGATTCCACTTCTAGAAGCAGAAAAAACTGGTAACTATGAGTCTAAAGGATATCAAAAAGCCCTAGATATTTTCATGGAAAGATACTCAGCGGGCCCATACGGAGAAGATGACCCAGCATGTCTAACAAGAGAGAAAAAAGCTGGAACAAAATCCTATGTAGTAGGCTGGGGAGAAAATGAATTTTCCCCAACGGGAACCCTAGCAGGCTATGAAGTAACAGATAGGCTACATGAAATAGCAATCCCAACTTTAATTACAAGTGGGGCAGAAGATTTATCCTCACCAATCATTGCAAAAACCATGCACGATGAGATTAAAAACTCAAAATGGGAACTTTTTACCAATTCCCGCCACATGCCCTTTGTAGATGAGCATGACAATTACAAAAAAGTATTAGAAAAATGGCTTTATAAAGTAGAAGGCTAAAAGATATTAAGCAGGTAATTGATAAAATTGCCTGCTTTTTTGTGTTATAATCGTAAAAAAAGAATGTTTTAAAAATAAGGAGAGATTTATGGATGTTTATGAAAAAGCCTTAGAAAAACACAGAGAATGGCAGGGAAAAGTTGGCACTGATGTAAAAGCAAAAATTACAAATGCTGAAGAATTGACCTTTGCCTACACACCAGGAGTTGCAGAACCTTGCAGAGAAATTGCCAAAGACGAAACAAAAGCTTACGAATATACTTCTAAAGCAAATACCATCGCAGTTATTTCGGATGGATCTGCAGTGTTAGGCCTAGGAAATATCGGTCCAAAAGCTGCCATGCCAGTTATGGAGGGAAAAGCAGTGCTATTTAAAGAATTTGGTGGAGTAAATGCTGTGCCAATAGTGCTTGATACCCAAGATGCAGATGAAATAATAGAAACCATCAAAAATATTGCTCCGGGATTTGGCGGTATAAACCTAGAAGATATTTCATCACCTAGGTGTGTATATATTGAAGAAAAGCTAAAAGAAATCCTAGATATTCCAGTATTTCATGATGACCAACACGGTACAGCCATTGTAACAGTTGCAGCTTTGATAAATGCCCTAAAATTAGTTGATAAAAAGCCTCAAGATATCAAACTTGTAGTAAGCGGGGCAGGAGCAGCTGGATTTTCTTGTGCAAAACTTATCCATGATTTAGGAGTAAAAAATATAATAGTTTGTGATTCACGCGGAGCCATTAATAAGATGATGCTAAATTCTGGTAACCCAGTTAAGACGCAAATTGCAGAAATGTTTAATCCAGATGATGTAGAAGGGTCTGTAAGTGATGTTATAAAGGGAGCGGATGTATTTATAGGGGTTTCTGCACCGGATATATTAGATGAAGAAGATATCAAAAACATGAATGATGATGCTATTGTATTTGCTATGGCAAATCCCATTCCAGAAATTGACTACCATGTGGCAAAAAAAGCTGGGGCAAGGATTGTAGCTACAGGTCGATCTGATTTTCCAAATCAAATTAATAATGTCCTAGCTTTTCCAGGTGTATTTAAAGGAGCCTTAGAAGCTCGTGCTCCACAAATAACAGACCAAATGAAAATGGCAGCAGCAAAAGCCTTAGCAGCCTTTGTTAAAGATGATCAATTAAATGAAGAATACATCATCCCTTCAGCCTTTGAACAGGGAATTGTAGAAGCTGTAAGTGATGCTGTTAAGACTTTAAAATAATTGAAATGATAAGATAATTATAACGATAGATGTTTTTTAGAAAAATTGCGTGTTTGTTATTTACAAATATTGAGAGTGGTGATATATTTATTTTGTGATAGTTATCATTATGAGTTTATTAATTAGAATACTTTATTAGCTAGTAATTATAAAAATCATAAATTTATCTATGGGGAGATGATTGTTGCGTATTATAATTTGGATATCAAGTAATGCCATTATATTATAAAAAATAGGATGACACTATTAATAAAATGTAAATTCATAACAATTGGGATATTAATATCAATAAAAAAATAAAATATATTATGGTTTTGTAATCTTAATCTTGCTCCCTAAAGTTTCATATGCTCAAGAATCTTATAATGTCAGAATGAAAGTTAATAACAAAGATGGAGCAATTATTAATGTAGCTTCACAAGCTAATGCTCTAGATTCTCTAAGTCAAGCAGAAATAAAACAAATGCTTGACAGCAATAATTTAAGAGATGGTGGTACAATAACAATTCATAAAGTAAGTGATGGTATGAACCCTTGTATTCTAAATAATAATATAAGAAATATTAGTACGTTTAACAATGTGAGTACAAATTTATTCAGCGGATATAAATATAAAACTTCTAAAGTTTTAAGTTCAGAATATGCTGCTAATAATACTAGAGAGTTTAGAGTGCAATTTTACGCGAAAAAAGTATCATTCACTCAATATAAACTAAATAGTTCTAACAATCAAGTAATTGCTACTAAATCTGGAAAAGCTGCTGTACCTACACGTTTTGCTTTGTACGGTATTGATAGAAAATTAAAATGAGAGGTTCTCAAATGAAAAAAATAATAAGTATTCTTTTTATTATTTTATTCATATTTGGTTTGTATATGATAATTGAATCAGGCAGTGGAATGTTTGGTGATCATATATCATCAATAATATCTGGTGGTATACTTTCTGTATTTTCGGGTATATGGATCACTATTACACTACACTCTTTATTCAGAAAAAGTAATGATAAAAAAATTGATTAAAATAGATATGAAAGTAAAATAAAAGAAGAATGTTAAGGGACTGGTTATTACAATCAGTCTTTTTTGTATGTAAAAACAAATGAGGTCTTATGAATAAAGATATAAAATTAGTTGCTATTGACTTAGATGGGACACTTTTAGGATCTGATGAGAAGATAGTAGAAAAAAATATAGATGCAATAAAGAAAATAAAAGAGAAGGGCATCGAGGTTGTAATAGCTACCGGGAGATGTTTTAATGGTTTTTGGTGGGTCCGCCAAGAGCTTGGCCTAGAAGGTTTTGATGATTACTCAATTTGTAATACTGGAGCCTTTGTAAGATGCAATGCAACTAGCAAGGCCATTATAGAAAATCCCTTAGAAAAAGAAGATTACGAAAAAATCACCTCCTACCTGGGGGACTATGATTTGCAAGTAGGAATTTTTACCAAGGATGTTCTTTATAATAACGAAGAAGTAGTCAATGATGGATTTAAAAAAGACCAAGAAGTTATGAAACTTCCACGTTTAAAATTTAAAGATTTTGATGAGATCGAAGAAAAAGTAGCTCGCATCAATTTTATGGGGAATCAAGATGAGCTTGATAAGTTTTATGAAGAAAACAAAGAAGCTTTAGAAAAAGACTATATGACTATGAGAAATGAAACATATTCTCTAGAAGTTCTTAAAAAATCTTCTGGAAAAGCCAATAGTCTAAAAAAGCTTTGCGAATATTTAGATATAGATTTAGCAAATGTTGCCTACTTTGGCGATGGAGCAAATGATATAGAGGCTATAAAACTTGCAGGACTTGGTATAGCTATGGGAAATGCAAAAGAAGAAACTAAAGAAGCTGCTGACTATGTAACATCAACTAACGATGAGGCAGGTCTAGCAGAATTTTTAGAAAAAATATTTGATTAGAGGTTTTAATGGATAAATTTGCAATCCTTTCATCAGGATCGTCAGGAAACTGCTTATTTATCGAATATAAGGGCAGTAAAATCTTGGTGGATGCAGGATTTTCAGCGCGAAAAATAGAAAATTTATTAAAAGAAATAGGTAAAGATGCCAACGAATTAGATGCCATTTTCCTAACCCATGAGCATGCTGATCATACAAAAGGGGCAGGAACTCTATCCCGCCGCTACAATATTCCTATATTTGCCAATGGAGGCACATGGAAGGGTATAGAAAAATGTGTTGGCAAGGTGAAAGATGAAAATATAAGAGTTTTTGATAGTGGTAAGTTTTTATCCTTTGGGTCAATGGATATTATGCCCATAAAAGTCCACCACGATGCCAATGAGCCGGTGGGTTTTGTTCTTTATTTAGGCAATCAAAAAATATCAATTTTGACCGATACAGGCATAGTTGATGAAAATATGGCCTATGAGATAAAGGGATCTGATGTTTATTATATGGAGGCCAACCACGATTTAGAAGCTCTAAAACGTGGACCATATCCATATCCTCTAAAACTTAGAGTAATGAGCAATATGGGACATTTATCAAATGACCAATCAGCAGAAGTTTTAGCAGATGCCTTAGAGGGTAAAAGAGAAAAAGTTTTTTTAGGTCACCTATCAGAAACAAATAATACACCAGAATTATCAAGGCTTACAGTAGATAATTATCTAACAAGTCTTGGTTTAGATACAAGAAAAGATATACTTTTAGAAGTGGCAGATAGGTATGTACCTTCTGGCATAGTAGAATTATAGAAAGTTAAATTATGGAACTAATAGATATTGAAAGATCAATTATAAAAAAATATAGAAAACAAATTTGGTCCCCCTTTATTAAAGCAATCAAAGAATTTGAATTGATAAATGATGGGGACAAGGTAGCAGTTGCAATCTCTGGGGGTAAGGATTCGCTATTACTTGCAAAAGTAATTGAAGAACTTCATAAGCATAGCAAGGTAAACTTTGATGTAGTATACATATCAATGGACCCAGGCTATGACCCTAGAAATCGTGAGCAATTAGAAAAAAACTTAGACTATTTAGGAATAGATGGGCAGATATTTGACACAGAAGTATTTAAAATAGCAGAAGAAGTTTCCAAAGGCGAATATCCTTGCTATATGTGCGCAAGAATGCGTAGGGGAAACCTATATGCCAAAGCCCAAGAGCTAGGATGCAATAAAATCGCCCTAGGTCATCATATGAATGATGTAATAGAAACCATTATGCTAAATGTTCTTTATGCGGGTAAGTTTAATACTATGAAACCAAGACTTAAGGCGCAAAACTTTGAAAATATGGAGCTTATCCGTCCATTTTATTATGTAAAAGAAGAAGATATTATAAAATGGCGTGACTATGTAGAGCTATTTGCCCTAAATTGTGCATGCACAGTTACAAAATCACAAGAAGCTTATACAAGAAAAATGATAAAACAAATGATAGCTCAAATGAAAGAAAACAATCCTGAAGTGGAGATGTCTATTTTAAGGTCTGGAGAAAATGTAAATTGTGATATGGTTGTAGGTTATCAACTCCATGGACAAAAACATTCGTTCTTGGAGGAATTTGATGATTGAGTTTTTAAAAGTTTTAATCCTTTCCATAGTAGAGGGTGTGACAGAGTTTTTGCCAGTATCATCTACTGGCCACCTTATTTTGGTAAATGAATTTGTAAAACTAAACCCGCCAGAGTTTTCAAACGCCTTTAATGTCATAATCCAGCTTGGAGCTATTATGGCAGTTGTAGTCTTATATTTTAAAAGGCTAAATCCTTGGGATTATGAAAAAACTTATAAATACTATCCAAAAAACTATAAAAAATTAAATGGGCAATCAAGATTTTATTATAGGTTAACTCATCCAGACCAAAGAACAATGGAACTTTGGAAAAGGGTAATAGTTGGAGTGCTCCCTGCTGGAGTTTTAGGTTTACTATTTGATGATTATATAGATGAACATTTATTTAACCCAATGGTAGTTGCAACTATGCTGCTTGTTTGGGGTGCAATAATTATTTTTGTTGAAAAAAGAAATAAAAATAAAAACGGTTTTGTAAATGATAATATAATAAATGTTTCCTATAAAACTGTTATTGCTATTGGATTTTTCCAAGCCCTTGCTATGATACCAGGAACATCTAGGTCAGCAGCTACCATTATGGGGGCTATGATTTTAGGACTTAGCCGTGAAGCAGCTGCAGAATTTTCTTTCTTTTTAGCAATACCAACCATGCTTGGAGCAACCCTTTTAAAAGTAGTAAAAAATGTCCATGGCTTTACAGGATCTCAATGGTTATTAATAGTACTTGGCATGGTTTTAAGTTTTATAGTAGCTTATGTAGTTATTAAAAAGTTTATGGAATATATAAGCAAACACGATTTTATCCCATTTGGAATATATAGGATAATCTTATCTATAATAGTATTTTTATATTTTGGGATTATAAAATAAAAAAAGAGTCTAGATTTTCTAGACTCTTTTTAAAGTGGAAAAGTAAATCTAACTTTAACCCCCGGATAAAGATTTTCAATATCCATTGTTCCATTGTGAAGCTCGCAAATTTGTTTAGAAATAAACAAGCCAAGACCATGAGTTTCAATATTTGAGATATCGGATTTAAATAATCTTTGTATTATTTCATCAGAGATATGACTATCTTGATTTATTACTTCAACTATAAAATTTTCTTCATTATTTTTAGTGAGTATTGTCACTTCACCTTTAGAGTATTTTAAACTATTTTCTACAATATTAAAAAGCATTCTATAAAATAAGTGTTCATCCATTTTTAATTCGATAGAAGTGTTTATTAAATTTTCAAAGTTTAAATTTTTATTTTGATGTTCATTTAATTCATTAACTATTAATTTTCTTATAATAATTAAGGGATCTGTATCGACAAAGTAATCCCTATTTATAGTATCTAGTCTTTCTGTAAGGTTAAGATCTTCTATGATTTTACTTATGCTTTGGATTTGATTATTCATTATTAAGATTTGTTCTTGATTTTGAGTGGTTTTTATTTCTTCTAGTCCCCAGCTTAACTTTGTAAGAGGTGTCCTTATATCGTGGCTAATACCTCTTAACCAATTTGCTCTACTATTTTTAATTTTTATATATTTTTTATTAGCTTTATTTATAGTCTTTGAAATCTCTTTTAATTCTCCAATTTCATCTAACTTTACGTAATCATCTTTAAATAAGTTATTTATAGAAGCTAGGAGAGGGTTTAAATTTTTATATATTTTCTTTATTTCTAAAATATAAAATAAGTATATTACAAGTAAAAATATTACTACAGAAAATATGATTATATATAAGTTATTTACAAACGCATCGTAATTGTAATAGTTAAAGGGCAATTTATCTAAAGAATTCTTAGGATAAGCAAATATTATTAGCCCATCACCAGCTACAAAAGTAAAGACAGGGTAATCATCTAGATAATATCGTGTAAATTGTCCTACATCGGATAGAGTAAACTTATTCTTTACTTCTGCTGGCTTATTAAAGCTTTCTACAACTTCTCCATTCTCATTTAATCGTATAGCCCATATATTTTTGTTTTTTAAATATTTACAGTTATCATTTGTTAGATAGATATTATCTTTTTTATTTTCTATTATGTAATCATATATTAGATCTGGATTATTATATTGTTTAAATAGTTTGTAACTAGTATATAAAATGGCACTTATGGTTACAATAGTAACCAAAATGAAAGCTAGACATAATTTTATAAATTTTCTATATTCTTTTAATAAATAGTTTATCATAGCTCGCCTTTGAGTTTATAACCTAGACCTTTTATAGTCACTAGTATTTTAGGGTTGGATGGATCATCTTCTAATTTTTCTCTTAGTCTATAGATATGTGTAATAAGAGTATTCTCATATCCAAATGTGTCCTCCCAACACTGTTCTATAATTTGATCAATGGATACTATTTTATTTAGATTTTCAGACATATAATCTAATATTTTAAATTGTTTAGCTGTAAGCGGTATTTCTGTAGTTTCTTTAATTAATATAGCTCTTTCTTTATCGAATATTACTCCGTTAAGATTAATTTTATCTTTATTATATTGTTTATAACTTCTTCTAAGTACTGCCCTTATTCTCCAAAGTAAGTCTTCTGGTAAGAATGGTTTTACGATATAATCATCTGCTTCTAGGTCAAAACCGGATTTCATATCATCCCTGCCATCAAGTGCAGAAAGCACTATCACTGGTATTTTAGAAGTTTTTCTAGTCTCCCTTAATAAATCAAAGCCACTACCATCAGGTAGCATTATGTCTAAAACTATCAGATCCACTTTATTATTCTCTAATTTAAATTTTGCCTCTTTTATATTTTTTGCTGTTAGTATATTTTGGAATTTATTTTTTATTAAGAATTTGTACATACTTTTTAAAAGCTCTATTTCATCATCTACAATTAATAGACATACATCATCATAAGAATTCATTATTTACCTCTTTTCCTATTAATTGTATCAAATAAAAGTTTAATTTGTTATTTTGTGATGTAAAAGTGAGGAGAGTAAAATATTAGATTTATCTAAATGTTCTATACTTATATCAGTAAAACAAAAGGAGCTTAAATGAAAAATATATTGGAGATTGAGAACTTAAAAAAATCTTATAATGAGGTTCTCGTTTTAGATGAAGTTAGTTTAGAAATTGAAAAAGGAACCATATATGGTCTTATAGGAAAAAATGGTGCAGGAAAGTCTACCTTAATGAAGACAATTTTAGGCTTAGTTAAGAAAGATTCTGGAACTATATCATTATATGGCAAAAAAGTAAATGAAAAAAATCAAAAAGAAATAAACAAAAGCATTGGATCTTTAATTGAAAATCCTTCGTTTTATGACCATCTTACAGCCTATGAAAATTTAGAAATTATTTGCAAACTAAAAAACATAAGCACAAAGGACATAAATAGAATATTAGAATTAGTTAATTTGAGTAAACACACAAATAAAAAAGTAAGAGAATTTTCACTAGGTATGAAACAAAGATTAGGAATTGCTATAGCCATTATAGGTAATCCTAAGCTATTAATTCTTGATGAACCTATTAATGGACTAGATCCTTATGGTATAGAAGAGATGAGAAACTTATTTATTAATATAGTAAAAAATAGCGAAACAAGCATTTTAATATCTTCTCACATTCTTGATGAGATTGAAAAAATTTCTACTCATATAGGTATATTAAGAGATGGCAAACTAGTATATAATGGGTCACTTGATGATTATAGGAAACTTCATCCACCAGTCATATCAATTGTAACTTCTGATAATATCCTGGCTGCTGAATTATTAGGTATAGATAATTCTAATATTATAAACGAAAAGTTGGTCCTTGGTAACAAACCTAAGGAAGAAGTTTCTAGAATCATAAAATTTATAATAAATAATGTAAGCGTATATAGGGTGGAAGAAGAGAAAGAAAGCTTAGAAAAATTATTTATAAGTGAAACAAATTAAGGTATTGATATGAAGAATTTAGAAATAAAAAAGAATAAGGGTTTAGGCTTAAATTTTATGCTATTGATTGAATTTACAATTCATATGTTATTTATTTTAGTTGCAGTTTTAGGAAAAAGTTTTGGAAAAAGCTCTTATCCCTTATATATGATTTTAGATAATTATTTTATGACTTGCCTATTAATAAATCCTATTATTATCTCTACAATTGCAAAAAAGGTAATTGAGATGGAAGAAAAAAATAATATGTGGCAGCTACAGACCAGTCTTGGTGAGTATATTTCAAATATTTTGGTAAACAAAATTGCCATTTTAGCTATAAAAATTGGTACTTTACAAATTATTGAGTGGATAATCATTTTGCTTTTAGCAAACCGAAATCCAAATTTAATTCTTGGTACCAGTACAATCACAAGATTAGTTATTTATTTTTTTAGTGAATATTCTATAAATTTATTTTTATTAAATTTATTTATGATAGTAGAAATGAAGAGTAATAAAGTGTATTTCTCTTTATTTTTCTCAATAATAGGAGCAATGACTGGTATTATTTGTATGCTAACTTCTAAAGTTTTATCACAGATAAATCCATTTGCTTGGTTTGTAAGTATGCTTAATATATCTTATACAAAACAAGGCGGTGAATTTATTCAAAGTGTTAATGATATTAATTACTTAACTTTTATAATTAGTTTAATATGTATAATAGTTGAATTTATGATTTTGAAAAATATTAATAGCTATTCGCTAAATAAGGATTTGTAAAGGAAGTAAATATGTTAAATATAGAAATGAAAAAATTAAAACTAAGAAGATTATTACTAACAATCCTTATTATTCCACTATTGGCAAATATATTTGGGGTAATAAATTATAAAGGTAATATTGAAGTTTTGACTAATGAGTGGCAAAGTTTGTGGACTCAGGTATCTTTATTTTACTTCATGTTCTTTCTAATACCTTTAATTGGGATAGTTGTATCAAGTTTATGGTCTGTGGAGCATAAGGCTGGATTAAAATTAATTAGAACAAGCCCTAAAAAAAATATAAATTTTGTTGTCATTAAGGCTTTTATTACCTTTGTAATTGTTGCTATAGCTCAGTTATACTTTCTAGGACTATTCATATTTTTTGGGAAAATTGCCTGTAATCTTCCAACAACAAATTTTAAACTCTATTTCTACTATGTAGGATTTAGTATAATTTTGTCCGTTCCTATAATTTTTATAATGTCAGCCCTAAGCGTAAAAATAAAATCACTATCTATAGTAGTTTTAATATCAGTGGGAATTTCAATCTTAGGATTTATGCTATGTGCTCAAAATATATTTCCCCTTTTGAACAATATAATTGCTATTAGTAATTTAGCTTTAAAAATGAATAATTTTAGTTATATGTATATAGATGAAGTATTTTATATATTGCTAGTAGGTATAATTGAAATTATAGTATTTTTAAAAATGTCTAGAAAATTTTTAAAATATGAAGGCTAAATCTAATTCATATATATTAAAACAATGCCTTAGTAAATAAAAAGTACCTCATTTCATCTTTCTGAAATGAGGTACTTTTAAGTTTTTTTACTTTAAGAAATTTATAAAAAATGTAATCACTATGGGGTTAAATAAATTAACTGCAATGGCTAAAACTATAGGAAAAATAAACATTGCCACATCAGCTGGGCCTTCTTTTTCTATAATCGCTTCCATATTTGCAATGGCATTTGGCGTTTGCCCAAGGCCTACTCCGCAGTGGCCTGCAACCATTACTGCTGCATCATAATTTCTTTCTAGTAGGTTAAAGGTCACAAGGGAAGTATAGATAGCAATAAATATTGCCTGAGCAACCATTATTACAAGCATTGGTAGGGCTAGATTTAGCATGGCACTTATATTTAGATTGATTAAAGCCAAGGATAAAAATAAATTTAGGGAAATATTTCCTAAAATATCAATACTTTTTGTATTTATATCCTTCTTTGTCATATCTAAGATATTGCGAGTTACAAGACCCCCAAATTGACAGCCTACATAGTAAGGGAAGTTTAGGGGAGTTAGGGCTAGTAGGCGGTTTATAAAAGTTCCTAAAAACGAAGCTAGGGCAATGATTACAATAGCATCCATCAAAGTTTTTTGGTTGATAAGATTGATATTTTTATCATTGCTATTTACAGTTTGTCCACCAGTTGACTTTAACTTATGAACACGAATTAACCTACTTGCTACAGGGCCTCCCACAAGGGAACCTATTAAAATACCAAAAGTAGCAGCAGCAACGCCTATAGAAGTAGAATTTGTAGCTCCATAGCCTTCCATAATTTTTCCAAAACTTACAGCAGAGCCTATGCCACCTGTCATGGATGTAGATCCCATAGCGACACCAAGGAAAGGATTAATCCCCATTGTTTTTGCAAGGCCAACTGCTAATACATTTTGTAAGGGTAAAAGTAAAATAATAGCAAAGGCAAGCTTTATACCAAGCCAACCACTTTTTTTAAGGACTTTAAAACTACAAGCAAATCCTATAGAAGTGAAAAATATATTCATAAAAAAATCTTGAATAATATCATCAAACTTAAAAAATCCTAGACCACTTTGGTTTAAGATAAGATTTATAAGACTTATAATAAGCCCACCAATTACAGGTGAGGGGATAAAGAATTTTTGAAAAAACTTTACCCTGTTTTTTATAAATACTCCTAGCATGTAGGCAATGATTGCCACACCTAGGGATTCTAAAATATCTAATTGTATTTCCATATTTACCTCGTTTTAATTTTTTATACCTTCTTATTATATAAGAAATATTGCTATAATCATAGATTTTTTATATAATACTGACAGAATAGAGGAAAAAATGAAGATAATATTTTTTATAGCAGGATTTGCAATTTTTTATGCAATGGTTGGTTACCCTATTACTCTTTTGATTTTAGAAAAAATCTTAAAGAGAAAAAATACCAAGGACTTATCCTATAAGCCCTTTGTTTCAGTAATCATATCAGCATATAACGAAGAAAAGGTAATAGAGAAAAAACTAGAAAACATAATAGCAACAAGCTATCCATCCTATGAGGTAATAGTTGCCAATGATGCATCAAATGATAGGACTGTCGAAATAGTAAATGATTTTATAAGAAGCCATCCAGACAAAAATATCAGGCTAAATACAGTTAAAAATCATTTGGGCAAAACCAATGCCCAGGATGAGGCAGTAGAGGTAGCAGAGGGAGAAATAATTGTATTTTCAGATGCTAACTCCATGTTTAAGACTGATGCCATAGATGAGCTAGTAAGCTTTTTTATAGATGATAATATAGAATATGTCTGCGGATCATTGATATATAGTAAAGATGATGATATAGCATCAGTTGTGGCAGAAAATTCTTACTGGGATATTGAGCTTTTTATGAGAAAAATTGAATCGGAAATCTCAACTATAGCTGCTGGTAATGGTGCTATCTATGCTGTAAGAAAGAAAGATTATAGGCATTATGATTTGGTATCAAGCCATGATTATGAGATGCCACTTGCAGCAGGACTAAATCACAAAAGAGCCCTTTATAATCCAGCTGCCATAGCAGTTGAAAAAGCTGGCGCAACAACCAAAGATGAATTTAAAAGAAAAGTTAGGATGCAAAGAAGAATCCTTACCAATCTTTTTACTAACCTTCGCCGCTTAAATATTTTTAACTATGGTTGGTTTAGCTTTTTTCACTTTAACCACAAGACCTTAAGATTTTTACAAGCCTTTAACCATATAGTCTTATTTATTACAAACCTAGCTCTTTTAAACCACGGTTTATTTTATAGGTTATTTTTCCTAGGCCAAGTTGCCTTTTTTACCCTAGCAGCTATAGGAAAACTTACTGAGTCAAAGGCAAAAGTATTTTATTTCCCAAGATACTACACTATGATGATGCTAGCTCAAATAAAGGGAGCTATCAATGAAGCGACTGGAAAAAGTAAGCCAACTTGGGAAAAGGCAGAGACAACTAGGATGTAAGATGAATATTGAAGTACTAATTTCAACAATGAATGAAAATTCCATTGATTGTTATAAGAGATTTAATCTACAAACTGATGCCCTAATTATAAATCAAACTGACCACAATAACTATGAAGAAAAAATAGTAGCTGGCAATAAAATCAGGATGATTTCTACTGATACTAGGGGCTTAGGTGTTAGCCGTAACTTAGCTTTATTAAACTCAAAGGCTGATATATTAGTTTTTTGTGATGATGATCAAGTTTTCGAAAATGGCTATAAAGATAAGATTTTATCAAGCTTTGAAAAGCATCCAAATGTGGATTTTTTCGTATTTAAAACTATAATATATCAAGATGGCAAAGAAATAATTAAGGTAAAAGAAGAAAAAGATTTATCTATATATAACTCGTTAAGATACGGGTCAGTGCACTTTGCCTTTAAAAGAGAAGTCCAAAGAAGAGAAAATATTTGGATTTCTACTTATTTTGGGGCAGGCACACCAAATGGGTCTGGTGAAGATAGTATATTTATAAGCGACTTTATAAGGGCTGGTAAAAAAGTGCGTACCAGCAACAAGCTAATTGCCAAAGTTTATAACGATGGGTCAACTTGGTTTGAAGGCTTTAATGAGAAATTTTTCTATGATAAGGGAAAATTATCCAAGGCCCTTTTCCCAAAAACCTATAGACTATATATAGAACAATTTTTAATACGCCATAAGGAAATGACAAGAGAAATAGATTTAAAAACAGCCCGCAAACTTATGCTTGCTGGGGCGAAAGATTTTGGAGGAGAAAATGGAAAATAGAAAGTCATTATTTTCAGCAATACCACCTGCAATTATTGCTGGAATAATTATTGGGATGATTACTTATTTTGGCCTAAATTTTGGAGGCTATAAGGAATACCAAGCCCAATCAAAAGTAGTAACAACAAATATAGAAAACTTAGATGAAGCAAGTGGAACAGCTGCAACCTATGCTGCAACTATTAACAGCCCAAAAATCAAACAAAAAACTCTAGAGACTTTAGGCATTGATTGGAATGTTGGTAAACTTGACTCAAAACTAGAAATCAAACCAATAGAAAATACTTCTATAATAGATATTGTAGTTACAGATACCAATAAACTAAGAGCAGAAGACTTAGCTGATCAGTATGCTGATTATACAGTAAGAGTTATCAATAATATATATAATTCTGGTGCTAAGGTTATGGAATATTCCTACGGATCTGCGAGTGCTATTGATAATACATTAAGATATGCCCTAATTACAGGTGGACTTGGATTTATTCTTTGGACAATTATAAAAATGATTAGAATAAATTCCTACAACAACAAACTTGCAAGATCTTATGTAAATACAAAAGCAGAAAATGAAGTAGGAGAAGTAAGAGAAGTAAAAGAAAAACCAGCCAAAAAAACTAAAAAACCAGCAGCTAAAACTGCTACTAGAAAAACTAGCAAGGTAGATAGTAATAGCATGGCCTTTGAAAGTGGATCTACAAAGGTAGTTGATAGCAAAGAAGTAAACAGACAAGCTGACCTAGCTGAAACTTCATCAAGCAAATACGAAGTTTTAGGCAGAATTCCTTCTTATGATAAAGGAGACTTAGATGTTTAGAAAAAAAACAAATGAAAAAAGAGAAATTGCCCTTCAATCTTTTTATAACTTAGAAGATAGGCTAACAGAAAAATTAGGTACTAACCTAGTAACTGTTGCTTTTACTGCATCAAGTGATAATACAGATAAGACCATCCATATTTTAAATATGGCTAAGCACCTAGCAGAAGATGGGGATAGAGTTTTAATTATCGATGCAAATCTTAGAGAATCTCATCTGCCAGCTGCTACAGGCAAAAATAAAGAACGCGGTTTTGTAGATATAATCCTTGGAGACTATTCTATAGATGATGCTCTTATACATGATGATAGCTATGATGATTTATCCTACATTTTTGCAGGAGAAGTGGCTGACTATGCTGATAAATTTTTAGAGCCAGAAGCTATCAAGGCTTTTTATAATGACGTACGCGATAGATATGACTATGTATTTATAGACCTATCACCAAATATCGATATTCCAGAAGCGAATATGTTTGCAGGCAATGCTGATGCAGCAGTAGTTTTCTCAACCTATGATAAAAGTAATAATCCAGTTACCCGTGATAGCTTAAAACAACTTGAAAAATCCAATGCAAATATTCTTGGAATAATCATCACAGATTATTTATATGCAGAAGAAGAACTTGATGATTTATTTGGAGGAGAAGATGAATAAGAAAAAACTATTATTAGCCTTATCCCTAACTCTTACTCTAACTGCTTGTAGCGATGATAACTATGTATCAAAAAGACATCCAGAAGGAGAGGTAAGGGAAGTAACAGAAGAAAATATGGAAGAGCAATCGGAAAATTCAGAAGAAACACAAACTGACAATCAAGATACCGAAGATACTAGCAACGAAGAAAATCAACCAGAAGAAGCAGTAGATGATGGCATCAACTATACAGTAGAAAATACTGTAAATGTTAGAGTAGCCCCAAGTGAAACCTCAAATGTAATGACAACAGTAGAAGCTGGAGATGATATCTTAAAACTAGGAGAGTCTGATAACTGGACTAGAATAAGTATTGATGGTCAGACAGGATATATTAGAAGCGACCTATTAGTTGCAAAATAAAATAGAAAAGACTCTAGGAAATTATTTCCTAGAGTTTTTTTTGTGTTATAATAATAAAAATAGAGGGAGGATAGAATATGGAAGCTTCATTATTATTAAGCAATATGATATGGCCAGCTTTACTAACTATAGGAGTTATTAGTTTATTAGATTATATACTAGATCGCAAAAAAGCTAGTCGTAATTGTTCACTGGTATTTATGATCCTAGGCCTTGGAGCACTTGTTTATTTTATTATAAATAGAAGAGGATATATGTTCCTACAAGTTTATTTATTTATGTTTTTACTTTCCATATCTTTAGTTATCCTTGCCCTAAAAAAGAGAATAGACGCCTTTACCATAATTGGTATTATTCTTATGGTTATCATGCTTATCTTACTTTTAAGATTTACTTTAATAGAATAAAAAAAGCTAGGAAAAATCTCCTAGCTTTTTTAGTATTTATAATTATTTGTTAATTGGATTTTCAACTGCATCTATGATTAGTTGTAGATAGTGAGCTGTGTCAACTAAAGTAGCTCCAGAAACTGCATCTATTGCTTCGCCTTCTTTGGCACCTTCAATAGTTTCTTTTATTTCATCAATAGTTTTTCCAGCTACGAAATTTTCTATAGCTTCAAAGTTTTCTACGATAGTTGTTGTAGATCCAGCTTTTTCTGCCATTAAGTCAGAGTAAAGATCGTTATTTTCAAGCTTACTTGCTAAAACTGTCTTGCTATCAGCATAGTCTTTTGCAAAGTCGCTTCCTTCACCTTGTTTTGTAATTCCTTCTTCAATGTATTGGTATTCATCAATACTTGCAGCAACTATTTTATCACCTTCTACAGCTACAACTGCATTAGCAAATGATTTTTCACCGTGTGGCGCGCCTAGTACATATCTTAATTCGATATCTTCAGGATTTTCCGCATTACCAGAGATTGCAAATGCATCATCTTTTGCTGCTTCTACTACGTATTTTAATAAGTTTGATGTTGATTTAAATGTTGCACCACTTAAGGCATCGATAATTTGTTCATCATCGTTTTCGTTTAAGAAGTCTTCAAGTTCTGCAATTGTTTTGCCCTTTACAAAGTCAGTAACTGCGTTATAGTTATCCATTAAGGAAACTTCACCACCAGCTTCTTTCATAGCTTCAGAGTATAAATCTTTGTTAGCAACTTTAGAAGCTAGAACTCTACCTTCTTTGGCACCCTTACCAAATTCTGCGTCAGAGTTTGGTACTGCTTGGTAGTTTTCATCTTTATCAAAGTATTGGTACTCATCGATAAAGGCACTTACAATTTTATCACCACTTGTAGCTACAACTACATTTGTAAATGATCTAGAAGCTTCGTCTGGATAAGCTCTGTGTAAAACTACATTGCCTTCTTCAGCATTATCATCACTTGTTGCTGATTGTTCATCTTCTTTTTCTCCCTCATCAGATGATTCAGTAGTTTCTTTATCAGAAGCTTCTTCTTTAGTATCAGCTTCTGTATCTGTTTCTTCAGTTTTTGCTTCTTCAGTATCAGTTTCTGTTTCTGCTGTTTTATCAGCTGTATCAACAGTTTCCACAGCCTTTTCTTCTACTACTGTTTCTTCTTTAGTGTCAGCTTCCTTAGTTGTATCGTTTGCACAACCTACAAAAGCTAATGATGTTGCAAGCATAAGTGTCGCAATATTAAACTTTTTATTCATATATTCTCCTCCATTAATTATATAAATATTATCGTTATTTAAATAACTTGTTTAGAATCATTATAATATATATGATAAATTTTGGCAAATTTAAAATTTTATCCTCAATTTATAATACATGGGTATAATCTTGGTATATAAAAATTTAAGGAGACTTTATGCAAGTTAATGTTGATAGAAAATTAGCCTTTAAAATAGCAGGTAAAGGTTTTACTATAAAAAATAGGGAAGATGTTAGTGAAATAAGATCAAGTTTTTTAAAAGAATATAAGAATATTTTAAAAGAACATGGGGCAGCTTATGGTCTTATGGAATATAATGCGCTAGAGCAAAATTATAATTATTTTATCGGTTTTGAGATAGCTGATAAAGATACTATAAATCAAAATGATTTTATAGTTTACGAAGTAGAAGAGTCTGATTACTTAGAAGTACCAGTTGAAAGTTTAGATGGCTTAAAAGAGGGCTACATCTATACTTATAAAGAGTATTTTCCAAACAAAAAATATTTCCATGGTCTAGGTCCAGATATAGAATTCTACCAATACGATCAAGATAATGATAGTATTGCTAGTGCAAAATTATTTATTTGCCTTAGAGAAAATTCTCACGCCTAAGTCTTAGAAAAGCTAAGATAGGGTATCAATAATATAAGTAAAAATATAAGACTTGATATTGCTTTATTGATAATTTAGGTCAAAATTTTAAATGTGAACTGAGGATTATATGAAAAAAATATTATTAATTGCTCTTATGGGCCTAAGTCTTAGCTCGTGTATGATGTTTCCTGATAAGTACTCAGATCAGGAAATAATTTATGGAGATAGCTTAGCGGAAACTCGTGAGATACCAAAATATAAACGCATCAACTCATCTTTTACTTACAATCCTGAGGATGATAAGGAAGAATGTGAAGAATGTCAAATTTTAAGATAAAATGGGTATATAACTAAAATAAAAGGAGATTATTATGGGAAAATTAAAAACAATTGCAAAATTAGCACAAATCAATAACAAACTCGGTTTACTAGATGCAGGCGATATTGTAGGTCTTGCAAGTACAGCTCACAAAGTAAGAAGCTTTAGTCCAACAGATCACTTACCAGACTTTGAACTAGACTTTTGGGAAAGAGAAGAAATAGAAAAAGCACAAAGAAGAAATGCTATCCTAGCTGCAGCTGCAATCGGTGCAGGTGCTTATCTACTAACTAAAAATCGTGATAAAATCGCAGATTTAGCTGGTGATGCTAGAAGTAAGGGTAGAGAAATTGCTAAAGATGCTCAAAAAAAAGGTGAACAAGCTCTAGAAGCTGGTAAAGATCTTGCAGAAGAAGCATCTGAAAAACTAGACAAAAACGGTAATACAATTGATGCAAAAGAAGTAAAACACAGTTTTTACGATAATTACTAAAATAAAAGTAACCCAAAGTTTTAAAACTTTGGGTTATTTTTTATATCTTAGATAAAAATCCCTTAATATCTTCTTCATTAGTTCTATAAGTAGTAACAAAACGGGCAATTTTTTTATTATCCATATCACCCATTAGCTCAAAGGTTGCAAAATCCTTAAATTTTTCTACTTCACTATCAGATAATTTTACAAAAACTTGGTTAGACTCAAAAGGGTAAGCTAGCTCATATTCTTTGTCTACAAAACCTTGGGCTAGTTTTTTAGCCATCTTGTATGCATTGATAGCGCCATCCACATATCCATTTTCTTTTGCAAAAACTGTTTCAAACATTATTCCAGGCACAAAGCTCTTAGCAAGTAAATAACCTTTTTGTTTTTGAAGGTTGATAAAACTCTTTTTTAACTCATCATTTACTATTACTAGGGCCTCTCCAAGCATTAGCCCGTTTTTGGTACCACCTAAATAAAAAACATCGCATAGCTTGCAAAATTCAGATATATCATAATCACATTTTTCGCTAGCTAGGGCTGCTGCAAGTCTTGCCCCATCTATAAATAAGTAAAGGTTATTTTCCTTACAGAAATTATAAATATCTTCTAACTCTTTTTTAGTATAAACCTCTCCAAGTTCTGTAGTGTTTGATATATAAACTTTTTTAGGAACTGTAACTAATTCTGAGTTAAAGTTTGCTAACTTTTCTTCCAATAGCTTTCTTGTGAGTTTACCAGTTGGAGTTTTTATAGTTTCTATTTTTATACCAGTAGCTTCGATAGATCCTGCTTCATGGCCTTGTATGTGGCCGCTTGTAGCAGCTATTACAGAATTTTCTTGCTTCATACCACAAGCTACTCCCAAGACATTTGCAGGAGTACCACCTGGCACAAAATGAATATCTACATTTTCGTTTTTTAAGGATTTTTTTATTAAATTTCTAGCGTTTTCACTATGGCTATCAAAACCATAGCCAATATTGTATTCGTCTTTAGCCTTTAAAATAGCTTCTAAAATTTCAGGTCTGCCTATATCGTTGTAATCATTTAAGAAAAAATACATATTAGTCTCCTTTTGCTGTATTTAAGAGTGACTTATCAATGGCTTCGTTTAGTAGCCTTAAGTAAGCTTCATAAGCTTTGGTTTGTCCGTAAAAGTGAACTCCGTCGGTACCTTCATAAAAGTTTGGATTTTTTATAGCATAGTCTTCCCACTCCATAAGGGTTACAAAATCATATTTTTTGGCTATTTCTTGCATAGCAGTACTTACTGGATGAGGCTGTGGATATCTGTTGTCATAGCATGTCACAAGGATAAGCCTTTTACCTTCTGGAAAATCATTTATAATCTTTTTAAGACTTGGCATCGGAGATTTTTCTGCATTTGTGCCTAGGGCAAGGATTACAATATCACCTAGGTTGCCAGTATTTTCCATCTCAGCTATAATATTTGCCCCATCTTCTAGCGGTCTGCTGCCTTCGGCGTTAATATATAAATTGGAAATATTATTTGCTAAATATTCACGAGGCCCCAGCATTACGCTATCTCCGATTAGAGTTAGAGAAGTTTCTTCTTTAGCTTCTTTTACAAATTCACTATTATTTTTATTTATAAAATTATCCAGTTCTTTTTTGTCGAGTTTTATCTTTTCTAAATCTTGATTTACTGATTCTTTTAAGATTTGCTTTTCTAAACTCATCATATTACCTGCATTATCTCCTATAGCATAACTTAGAGAAAAGCTTGTGATAATCATAAAAATAAGGCTGGCTTGGAAAAGAATACCGTATTTTTTGTAGTTTATTTCATATTCTTTATCCATGTATTTAAGAGGAATTAAGTTTTTACCTTTAAAAATAGGTTCAAAAACATGATGGTTAAATAAAACTAAAATTATGGTAACTAAAATTGCTATTATAAGCCCCTTGCTAGTTTTATTAAAATTGCTTACCAAAACCCACACTGGCCAGTGGAAAATATAAAATCCGTAAGAATATTCAGCAAGCCTACTAACAAATTTATTTTCCATAAGATTTGGATTGGCAAAACCTACTAAAATTAAAAATCCTGTTATAAGATCTGTAAGTAAAAATCCTAAAATATAGGTGATTTTGCTATCATAAGTCAAGGTAAGAGCCATTAAAAATATAAGGCCAATGCCCACCAAAGTTGGTCTATTATAAGGGATTTTCTTAAAGGAAAATCTTTTTACAAAACTTGCCAAAAAGCTACCAAGCATAAAAGAAGCCATACGTGTTAGGTCAAAAAAGTAAACAAAACCTGTATCAACTTTTTTAATAAGGGTTAAAATAAACATTAAAACAAAACCTATAATAGCTAAGTAAAAGGTGGTTTGTAAAAATAAATCGGAAAATCTGCGTTTTATAGCACGTTTTTGCCTAGCCTTTTTATAGATGAAACCCATGAGCCATGGCCAGATTAGATAAAAGTGAATTTCTAAGGCTAGCGACCAGGTATGCATAAAAATACCCCTGATAAATTGACCTTCATAGGATCCGCCACGCAAGATTTCATAGAAATTGTAGTTAAAAGTAAAGGCTGCTAAAAATTGGTCAAAAAATCCTACACTGTAATCATCATTTATACTTGGAATAAATAGGCTAGATAGAAAAATCATTAATAAAAGAGCAGGAAAGATTCTTACAAAACGTTTGGTATAAAATTTTTTATAATCAATCCTACCATTTTCAAATAATTCATCTATTAAATTATAGCTAATTAAAAATCCTGAAATGACAAATAATATGCTAACTCCCAAAAAACCTCCAGGTAGGGAAGTGGGAAAGTAATGGTAGCATAATACTAAAATCATCGCATAAACTCTTAGAAAATCTAAACCTTTAATTTTCATCTTTTTCTACCTCAACAAAACCATTGCTAGTTTTTTCATAAACTTTGCCATTTTTTAATTTGATTTTGATCTGACTATTACCAGACTTGTGGTTAAAATTTGCGATATAAGTATACTCATCATTTATAAAACTACCTGGTCCATCAAATCTAGAGTTTTTAAAAGACCCCTTATAAATTCCATCATGACTTTTTAAAGTACCTTCACCATCCAATTTATTTTCTCTAATAGCCCCAGAATAGTAGGTATTATCATCGATTTTATAGTCTTTGACATCCTTACTAGGACCCTTACTTAAAAAATAAACTAGGGAGATAGCCATCAAACTAGCAAGAGCAAGGCCCATATAAGAAATAAATTTTTTATTTTCCATAATATCCTCTCAGTATATTCTGTTTATATTATATCAAAAACTTAAAATTTGTAGATAGCCTGCCTATAATATAAATTTTAAATACTAGATGATATTTTTGTAAAATATTGGGATTGTAAAAAATATTTTGAAAATTTAGCGTATTCTAAATTATAAATATGAGTTAAGAAAGTTTATTTGTTGATATATACAAGTTTTGGTGTATTAGTATTATTACAAATTTTTGTAATCTGATATTGATTCTCATTACTTTATGTGTTATACTTTAACCACATTAAAAGACCATCGGTTTTGTAGAAATATTTTAATAAAATATAAAAACCGTTGTTAAAACGTTTTATGTAAGTTATAAATTGCTTAAATTATATATAAGTTAGTCGATACGGAGGAAATTTTATGAAATCTTTAAAAGAGGCCCAGGTAGGCGAAAATCTAAAGATAGCAAAAGTAAATGGAGAAGGACCTACAAAAAGAAGGATTATGGATATGGGTATTACAAAAGGAACAGATGTTTTTGTTAGAAAAGTAGCTCCTTTAGGAGACCCTATCCAAATAAGCCTAAGAGGTTTTGAGCTAACTATTAGAAGAAATGATGCACAAAATATCTTAGTGGAGGAAGCATGAGTTTTAAAGTAGCATTAGCAGGTAACCCCAATAGTGGTAAAACTACACTTTTTAATGCCCTAACAGGATCCAACCAAAGGGTAGGTAACTGGCCTGGGGTAACAGTTGATAAAAAGGAAGGAAATTTAAAGGGGCATAAGGATATTATTCTTCAAGATTTGCCAGGAATTTATTCCTTATCACCATATACTCTAGAAGAAAAGGTGGCTAGAACTTATTTGGTTAATGAAAAACCGGATTTACTAGTAAACCTAGTGGATGGTTCAAATTTAATTAGAAATTTATATTTAACCAGCCAATTTTTAGAACTAGGCATCCCTACTATTCTAGCAGTAAATATGATGGATATAGTAAGGGCTAGGGGAGATGAGATTGATAAAGATGCCTTAAGCGAACTTTTAGGTTGTCCTGTTGTAGAAATAATTGCAAGTAGGGATACAGGGATAGATAGTCTTATAAATGAAATTGTAGATGCTAGAAATGATATAAATATCCCACATCCTATAGATTTTTCTTATGATTTAGAAAACAAACTTGCAGATATTAGAGATATAGTTGACCCACATGTAGAAAAAGATTTAAGAAGATTCTTCACAATCAAGGCCTTTGAAGATGACCAAGAGATGATTAAAAAAATTGGCTTATCAAATGATGAGATTAAACAAATAAAAAAGGTAAGAGATGATTGTGAAAAATATTTTGATGATGATGCAGAAGCAATTATCATAAATGAAAGATACGAAAGACTGGAGGCCCTAAGCGATAGAGTAATAGAAAAAGCTGAACCAAAATTATCTATGACTGATAAAATAGATAATATAGTAACATCAAGAGTCTGGGGACTACCTATATTTGCCCTAGTAATGTTTTTGGTTTACTCTCTTTCTGTTTTTAAGTACTCTCCAGGTACTCTTTTAACAGATGCAGTAAATGGATTTTTTCAAGATAATCTAATACCTGCCACAGCTACATTTTTAGAATCAATTGACATACATGAAATTTTAGTTGGCCTTGTAGCAGATGGTATGTTAGCAGGTTTTGGAGCGGTAATAGGATTTTTACCACAAATGATGGTATTATTTGCTCTTTTATCTATCCTTGAAGATATAGGGTATATGTCAAGAGTAGCCTTTATTATGGATAAGCTATTTAGAAGATTTGGCCTATCTGGTAAATCCTTTATACCAGCTATGATTTCTACGGGATGTGCGGTTCCGGGTATCCAAGCATCTAGAACAATAGAGTCAGATAGAGACCGTAGGATAACTATAATGACAACATCATTTATGCCTTGTTCTGCAAAACTTCCTGTAATTGCCTTAATAGCAGGAGCATTTTTCCCAAATAATAGGGCACTGATCACCTTAAGTTTTTATTTTATAGGTATAGCTGCTATTATTATGAGTGGGGTTATCCTAAAGAAATTTAAAAGCTTTCAAGCAGATCCGGCACCATTTATTATGGAGCTACCTTCCTACCATGCACCAAGGGCTAAATCAGTTGTTCAAGATGTATGGAATAAGTCAAAATCTTATGTAAGACGTGCTGGAACATTAATTTTACTATCAGCAGTTATAATTTGGTTTTTAACTAACTTTGACTTTAGGTTAAACCTTGTTGCAGATGAAGGAAATTCTATCCTAGGAGTTATAGGAACTGCCCTTGCTGTTATCTTTAGACCACTAGGGTTTGGTACATGGCAAGCAGTTGTTGCAACTATTTCAGGTTTTCTTGCTAAGGAAAATATTGTATCAACCATGGGAGTTGTTCTTGGACTTGGTAGTGAAGTTACAGAAGAAAGTAGTCAACTTCTAGTGGCCTTTAAGAATGCTTTAGGCTCTCCAATAAGTGGTTACTCATTCTTACTATTTAATATGCTTTGTATGCCATGTTTTGCGGCAGTTGGAGCTATTAAAACAGAAATGGGAGATGCAAAATGGACAGCACTTACAATAGCTTATCAAATGGGATTTGCGTGGGTGATTAGCTTCATCTACTATCAATTTGCTCAATTGCTTACCACAGGAATTTATTCAGTAGCTACAATAATTGCAGGAGTTTGCCTAGTAGTTTTACTATATTTAATATTTAGACCAGCAAATGAGACTAAAAAAAGTAGAAGCTATCAAGCAAATGTTGCTCATAGTTAGGAGGAAATTATGAATTTACAATCATGGATACTTTTAATCATAATACTTGCCGTATGCTCATATATTGTTTATGCAAGATTTATAAAAAATGACGAACCAGCAGGATGCAAAGACTGCCCAGGTCACAATCCAGAAAAAGGATTTAATAAAAATAAAATATAATTTTTGCTAAAATTAACAAGCTAGCTCCTTTAGACAAGAAGTTTATTGGATGCTAGCTTATTTTATGTTATTTTTTAAACTTATTACTTGAATAATGAAAACTATTAGTTATAATAATAAGTAAACGTGTTGCATGGAAAATTTATATATATTTTCACGAGCGTATATTTATAAAAGGAGAGTAATATGTCTATTAAAAACAATGCTAAAGAACTTATAGGAAACACCCCACTATTAAGATTAGATTCCTTAAAAAAAGAGGGTAGAGCTGATATCTATGTAAAAGTAGAAAAAAATAACGTGGCAGGATCTGTAAAAGATAGAATCGCCCTTTATATGATAGAAGAAGCAGAAAAATCTGGCAAAATCAAACCAGGTGATACCATTGTAGAACCAACAAGTGGTAACACTGGTGTAGCCCTTGCAGCGCTTTGTGCAGCAAAAGGATATAAATTAATATTAACTATGCCAGCATCAATGAGTGAGGAACGCGAAAAACTTGCCAAAGCTTATGGAGCAGAAGTTATAAGAACAACAGAAAAAGCACTCCAAGGAGCAGTAGATAAGGCAAAAGAACTAGCAGAAAAAGAAGGATACTTCTTACCAGACCAATTTTCAAACCCTGCAAATATAAAGGCCCACTATGAAACAACAGGCCCAGAAATTTTAGCAGAGCTAACTCCAGATGCCTTTATAGCAGGAGTTGGTACAGGTGGAACAGTATCAGGAGTTGGTAGAAAATTAAAAGAAAAAGACAGCAACATCAAAGTATATGCTATCCAACCAGCAGAAAGTCCACTCTTATCAGGCGGTGAAGCAGCAGGCCACAAAATCCAAGGCATAGGTGGTAACTTTATCCCTAAAAATTTAGATTTTGATGTAGTAGATGATATAGTAAGTGTATCAAGTGAAGATGCTATTAAAATGAGTAGACAAATTGCAAAAGATGAAGCTCTTGCAGTAGGTATATCATCTGGAGCAAATGTTGTAGGTGCTATTGAAATAGCTGATAAACTTGGCGAAGGCAAAACAGTTGTAACAGTACTTCCAGATACTGGAGAAAGATACCTATCTACAGAACTATATCCTAATGATTAGTTATGAAAAATATAAAGAAGAGCTTTTAGAAGCTGCCCTTAAAAAAGATCCGGCATTAAAAAGTAAAGAAGAAGCCATTCTTTACTCGCCAGGGATTAAAGCACTTTTAAGTCACTTTAGGGCCCACAAATTGTGGCTTTTAGGCAATCTATATGAAGCAGATGAAATCGCCTATAAGTCTAGGATAGAAACAGGAATAGAAATCCATCCTGGAGCAAAAATAGGCAGAAGAACATTTATCGACCATGGCATGGGTATTGTAATTGGTGAAACTGCAGAAGTAGGCGAAGACTGTTTAATATATCACGGTGTAACCCTAGGTGCAGTTGAAAATAAAAAAGGAAAAAGACACCCAACAGTAGGAAATAATGTCATGATAGGCGCAGGAGCGGTAGTCCTTGGCGCTATAAACGTAGGTAATAATGTAAAGATAGGGGCTAATGCAGTTGTTTTAGAAGATGTAGTAGATAATGCAACAGCAGTAGGTGCCCCTGCTAGGGTTATTATAAATAAATAATTTTAAAAACTTCTAAGTGAGACTTTAAATTCTTATTTGGAAGTTTTTTTATATAAATTTGTGGGGTATAAAATATGAAGAAGGTAGATAAAGGGAGGTTTATATGGCAAAGAAAACTCAGTTTGCATTTCTTTTTGCGTTTGGTATCTTGCTTTATTTTTTGCTTTATCAAAGTCAGATAGTTTTTAAAAATACTATTCCATTACTGATAATACTTGGAGCAGGATTATATTATAACGATAAGTTAAAAATTAAGAAAAAAGGTAACATCTTTTTGTTTCTGCTAATGATAATTTTGTCAGGTTCAGTTATTTTTAGAGATACTCATAATTTAACTTTCCTTACAACAAGTCCAACAATGGATGGGATGATTTTATCACTTATAACTTTTGTATTTAATAATTACTTCATTTATGAATAAACAGGCAATAAAAAAAGGGGCGTTTTCGCCCCTTAAATTTTTATCCTAAAAGTATTCTATGGAAGTTTTTCTTTCCTTTTTTGATTATTATTTTATCATGTTTAAATAATTCTTCTGTAACATCAAGGCTTGGGTCAGATACTTTTTCATCATCTATAGAAACTCCACCTTGTTTGATAAGTCTTCTTGCTTCACCATTTGACTGAGTAAGTCCCACATCTGTCATTAATTGTAGTAAACCAATTGGTAGATCAGCTTTTGAAATTTCTGTTGTTGGCATAGCATCTTCATTACCTTTTCCTGCAAATAATGCTTTTGCTGCATCTAAGGCTTCTTTGGCTTTTTCTTCACCATGGATTAGTTTTGTAACTTCAAAGGCTAATACTTCTTTGGCGTGGTTTATACCTGCTGCATTAGTTGCAGAACCTAATTTTTTACATTCTTCTGTTGGTAAGAAAGTAAGTTGTAGTAAGAATTTTGTAACATCCCTATCATCAACATTTCTCATATATTGGAATAGTTCATAAGGGCTTGTTTTTTCTTCATCAAGCCATACTGCACCCTTTTGAGATTTACCCATTTTTACTCCATCAGCGGTTGTAAGTAGGGAGAAGGTCATGCCATAAGCTTTGTCATTTTCTTTTTTGCGAACTAAGTCTACTCCACCGATAATGTTTGACCATTGGTCAGATCCACCGATTTCTAAAGTACAATCATGGCGGCGGTAAAGTTCTAAGAAGTCATAGGATTGTAAAAGCATGTAGGAAAATTCGAAAAATGTTAGTCCACCTGCACCCATACGGTTTTTGTAGGCATCTTTTTTAAGCATTTCTCCTACTAAAAATTCGTTACCCACATCACGTAAGAATTCTAGGAATTTTAGTTCTGTAAGCCATTTTTTATTGTTTTCTACTATGGCTGCATCCTCGCCAAATTCTAAAAATCTTTGGAATTGAGAATAAAATCTTTCTGCATTGTTATCTATTGTTTCTTCTGTCATGACCTTTCTCATGTCAGAACGACCAGATGGGTCACCGATTAGAGTTGTACCACCACCTAAAAGGGCAATTGGTTTGTGACCATAATTTTGCATACGAATCATAACCATAATTTGGATAAGATGGCCTACTGTTAGTGAATCAGCGGTAGCATCAAAACCACAATAAAAAGTTAGTTTTTCATTTTTTAATTTTTCTTTAAGCTCTGCTTCATCAGTAGCTTGCTCATAGTAACCACGTTCTACTAGCTCATCAAAAACATTGTCGTATTCTTTTTCGTAAGTGTATCTCATAATCTCCTCCTAAAAATTGGCATAAAAAAAGAGTATAAGAGGGCAAAAATGCGGTACCACCTCTTTTTATACTCAGCTTCTTTTACACAAAGAATAGTGTCAAACTCAATGAAAGTGTAATTCGGGAAAATTCCTTACTGGGTTTTCATTATCGAGTTTTATTTAATTAGTTTTAATATACCTTTTATTTAGTAAATCTTCAATTAAGATAGGTGCTAACAAATGAGCCAATTTCTGCTATTAGGATTAGGATATAGCAAATAATAAAAAGAGTTCCCAATTTTTCACTAAATATTTTTCCGGAGTAGATGCTATAAATAATTAATATGTAGCTGGTAACTTGCGAAATGAAATAGCCAGTCCCTATTAAAAGCCTATTTCCAAGTACTACAATAAGAGTAGATATGGAAAATAGTATGGTCATTTGCTTTTTATGAGTATCTATATCTTTTTTCATATCCTATGGTATCCTTTTTAGTTACATTATATGTAAATTTAAAAGTTAATCAATACTTAACTATGAGTATTATAATATTTGAAGTATGATATATTTATATATTTTCTAAAAGAAAGGATAGCTTATGACAGAAAAAAAACCTTATTATATAACAACTCCAATATACTATCCTAATAGTAACCTGCATATTGGAAATACTTACACATCAATAATTGCTGATGTTTTAAAAAGATACAAAAATTTAAATGGCTATGACACCTACCTTGTAACAGGTACTGATGAGCATGGGCAAAAAATCATGAGAACTGCAATTTCTCACGGAACTAGCCCTCAAAAATTTGTTGATATCATAGCTGATGAAACAAAAGTACTTTGGAAAAAACTTGAAATTGACTATGATACCTTTGTTAGATCTACCGATCCACAACATGAGGAAGATGTAAAAAATATTTTTACAAAGCTTTATGACCAAGGTGATATCTACAAAGGAGAATACAAGGGCTACTACTGTACACCTGATGAGACATTTTGGACTGAAAGCCAGCTAGTTGATGGTAAATGTCCTGAGTGTGGTCGTGATGTAGAATACCAAGAAGAAGAAACTTACTTTTTTAGACTATCAAAATATGAAGATAAACTAAAAGAATTATTTAAAGACCATCCAGACTTCCTTGAACCACAATTTAGACAAAAAGAGATGCTTAATAACTTTATTGATAAAGGACTTTCTGATCTTTCAGTTACAAGAAATACCTTTGACTGGGGAGTAGATGTTCCTTTTGATAACGAACATGTGGTTTATGTATGGATAGATGCCCTATCTTGCTATCTATCTGCAATTGGCTATGGGGATAATAAAAAGAAATTTGAAAAATACTGGCCTGCAAGTGTGCATTTAATAGGAAAAGATATTGTAAGATTCCATACTATTATTTGGCCTGCCCTTTTAATGGCCCTTGATTTACCGATTCCAGAAAAAGTTTTTGCCCATGGTTGGATACTTTTTGATAATGATAAGATGAGTAAATCTAAGGGAAATATTATGTATCCAGAACCACTTGTGGAACTTTACGGTGTGGATGCTTTAAAATATTTTGTTCTTCGTGAGTTCCATTTTGGATCAGATGGAAATTTCTCTAGTCAAAAATATATGGAAAGATATAATTCTGACCTAGTAAATGACCTAGGGAACTTAGTTTCTAGAACTACATCAATGATAGATAAATATAATGGTGGTCTAGTTGCTAAGGGAAGTAAAACTGATACTTACGATGAAGAATTAAAGGCCCTTGCAAAAACAACCTACGATGACTTTGTAAGCCAAATGGATAACTTTAAGTTTAATGAAGCTTTACAAACTGTATGGACATTCATAAGACGTGCTAATAAATATGTAGATGAAACTGAGCCATGGATTTTAGGCCGTGATGAAGCTAACAAGGATAGATTAAACACAGTTTTATATAACCTAGCAGAGTCACTAAGAATAGTTGCTCAACTAATCGAGCCAGTGATGAAAAATACCAGCAAAGAAATTCTTAAAAAACTTGGTACAGACAATAAAGGTTTTGCATCTGCAGGAGAATTTGGTCTTTTAGAAGAAGGAGCCAAAGTTACTAAGGGAGCAAACCTATTTGATAGATTAGATGTAGAAGTAGAGCTTAAAAAACTTCACGACCGTAACAATGAATTAATCGCCCAAAGACTAAAAAATAGCGATGATAAAAAAGAAGAGGAAGAAAATAAGGCAGAAATAAGTTTTGAAGACTTTACTAAAGTCGAAATGGTTGTAGGTAAAATTCTTGAAGCCAAAGAACACCCAGATGCTGACAAACTTTTAGTCTTTACTATAGATGTGGGGGAAGAAAATCCTCGTACAATTATTTCTGGTATCAAAAAATGGTATGAACCAAGTGATTTAGTTGGTAAAAATGTAATAGTTGTTAAAAACCTTGCTCCAAGAAAAATGCGCGGTATCGAGTCCCAAGGCATGATTTTAGCAAGTGAATTTGATGATGACTTATCACTTTTAACAACACTTAAAGATATAAAACCAGGAAGTAAGGTTAGTTAATGAGATTGATAGATTCGCACTGCCACCTAACAGATGAAGCTTTTGATGATGACAGGTTATTTATTTTAAATGACCTGTCTAATTTTGGTATAAAGGCAATCATAAATCCTGCTACAAATCTAGCTGATAGTAAAATGGCAATAGAACTTTCTGAAAAGTACGACAATTTTTATGCTATGGCGGGTATCCACCCAGAAGAAGTAGATAAGATAACTGAAAAAGATTTAGAAGAGTTAGCAAATCTTGCTCAAAATGAAAAAGTAGTTGCTATTGGCGAAATAGGCCTTGATTATTATTGGAAAGATGATAATAAAGCCCGCCAAAAAGAAATCTTTATCCACCAACTAGAATTAGCTAGAAAATTAGCAAAACCTGCTGTAATCCATGTTAGAGACAGTAAGGATGATGTAATAGAGATTTTAAAAGACTACCAAGATTTAAAAATTCAAATTCATTGTTTTTCAGATGACCTAGAAACTTTAGAAAAATATATAGAAATGGGTTTTTATATTTCAATTGGGGGAGTAGTAACCTTTAATAATGGTACAAATGAGCAAAATGCAGCAAGAAATGTGCCAATTGAAAGGCTTATGCTAGAAACGGATAGTCCATATTTAACTCCAGAGCCATATCGTGGCCTTCACAATGATCCTCGTAGGGTAGTAGAAGTTGCTAGAGCTGTTGCAGATCTTCGCGATATGAAAATAGATAAGCTAGCTAAAAAAACCTACAACAATACCAAGGAGTTTTTTAACCTATGATAAAAGAAACTATAGTTGTTGAAGGAAAAGATGATATAGCCAATGTAAAACGAGCTGTTGATTGTGAGATAATTGCAACTAATGGTCTTGCCTTTGGCAAAGAATTGATAGACCGTTTAGAAAAAATAAATGAACGCACAGGTATTATTATCCTTACAGACCCAGACCATGCTGGCAAAAAAATTAGAGAAAAAATTGCAAGGCACATCCCAGATGCCAAACACGCCTATATCGACAGGAAGCTTGCTATAAAGAAAAATGACCTTGGTGTAGAAAATGCTGACCCTGAGGTTATTATAGAAGCTTTAAATAACGCAAAGGCAGAAACGGTTGAAAAAAGAAATGAATTTGTAATGGCAGATTTAGTAAACAATGGTCTTTCAATAGGAAAGGGTGCCAAAGAAAAAAGAGAAAAACTTGGAAATATCCTAGGCATTGGCTACTATAATTCTAAGCAACTTTTAAGTAAGCTAAATTCTTTTGGCATAAGCCGCGAGGAATTTGAAAGGGCGGTGGAAACTTTATGAAAAAACTATATTCACCAAAAGTGGTTAGAGAAATAATCGACCTTTATGACTTCAATTTCAAAAAATCACTTGGCCAAAACTTTTTAATTGATAAAAATTTTGTCGATAAAATCGTAGATGCAGCAGATATAGAAAATCAAAATGTCCTAGAAATAGGGCCAGGTATAGGAACTATTACCTATGAAATGGCAAAGCTTGCAAAAAAAGTGGTTGCTATAGAAATAGATCAGACTCTAATACCCATACTTGATGAAAATCTAGAAGAATTTGATAATGCAAAAGTAATCAACCAAGATATTTTAAAAACTGACCTTAAAAAATTAGTAGAAGAAGAATTTAACGGGGAAAGCTTTAAAGTAGTATCAAATCTTCCTTACTACATCACCACCCCTATTATAGAAATGCTAATTACAACTGGTCTTCCTTGTGCCGATATGACTATCATGGTGCAAAAGGAAGTGGCAGAGCGTATGGTTGCAGACCAAAGATCCAAAGAGTATAGTTCACTATCGGTATTTATAAAATTTTATACTGAAGCAGAAGTCATTACAAACCTGCCAAAATCAGTGTTTATGCCCCAGCCAAAGATTGACTCAACTATTTTAAATCTTAAACTTAGGATTTATGATGAAAATGTTAATCAAGACCTATTATTTAAGTTAGTAAGAGCAGGCTTTAACAAAAGACGTAAGACTATCTTAAATTCTATGTCAGATGTAGTAGAAAAGGATAGATTAAAAGATGCCTTTGCAAAAGTTAATTTGGCAGAAAATCTTAGGGCAGAAAATTTATCTATCGATGATTTTATAAATTTAACTAATGAATTATCCTAAATGGGTATAAGTATATAAGTAGAGTAAAAGTGAAGGAGATAAAGATGGCAGATATTAAAATTTATACATCAAATACTTGTGTTTTCTGTAAAGCAGCAAAACAATATTTCAATGATAATGACATTGAATTTACAGAATTAAACATAGATGAAAATCCAGATGCAGTAGAATACCTAGTATCTAAAGGATACAGAGGAGTTCCTGTTATCAATATCGATGGCGAAGACATCGTAGGATTTGATAAACCAGCTATTGAAGCTAAATTAGGTTTATAATAAAAAAAGGGCGTTTAGCCCTCTTTTTTTTATGTATATTTTAAGTGCAGGTAAAAATTTATATTACTCATAGCTAGATAAGCTTTCATTAGGGATTATCTCTACTCCAGCAAGTTTGCCCTGGTACATTGTAAAGATTGCTACATATTGTCCGTTTAGATACATATAGTACTGGTCGTTTTGAGCATCCTTAGTATTTTGCCTTAGTTCTATAATTTCTTTATCAACAACTTTTGTTTCTATTTCATAAAGAGCATCGCCAAATTTTATATCCCCTAGGCTAAAATCCATATTAGTTAGTTCAAAGTTTGAAATTTCTATATAATTAATCTGTGCATCTAAGATATCTATATCAGATTCGCTAGTATTTGTAGCTTTTACATAAATTTGATTATCATCTTTTTTTAAGTAAATATCAGCAGTCTTGCCAGCTGGGATGGTTTCTAAGTTTTCTCTTTGAGCTTCTCCATCGAGGCTAGCATTATAGGTAAAGCCATTTTGTACAAAACGTCCTACATTCGGTGGGAAAGTATAACCAAAGTCATCTAGTTTAAAGTCCCCTTCTATATTTTTTCTACTATTTTCATCGGCCATATCTATATTTTTTTGTAAAGAAAAATTTTCATACATAAAATCTTGAGCTGTTTCACATGAGTTAAGGGATAGGCTCATAAATATTATTAAAAGTATCTTCATTTTTTCCCCTTTCGTTGCTTCTATTTTATCAAAGTTTATTCCATTATAAAACTGTTTTATATTTGTCAATAAATTGTTATAATCATCTATGAAAGGAAGTGTATTATGTTTGATTTTAATAATGCTAAAAAAAGACTAGATGAGGTTATAAGTCCAACCCACTTATTTTATTCAGAATATTTTTCTGATCTTGCTTCTAATAACGTTTACATAAAACCGGAAAACTTACAAAAAACTGGTTCCTTTAAAATAAGGGGAGCCTACAACAAATTATCAAAACTAGATGATGCTTCAAAAGAAGTGGGTATTATTACAGCTTCTGCAGGTAACCATGCCCAAGGAGTAGCTTATTCTGCAAACAAACTAGGAATTAATGCAACTATTTGCATGCCAGAGCAAACCCCTATGATAAAGGTAGATGGTACTTTAAAATATGGTGCTAATGTAGTTTTATACGGAGAAAACTTTGATGCTTGTAAGGACCATGCTATAAAACTTGCTGAGGAGAATGGCTACACCTTTATCCCTCCTTTTGATGACTTTGATGTTATAGAAGGCCAAGGAACTATAGTGCTAGAAATAATAAATGAATTAGAATACGTAGATTATGTAATTGTACCAGTTGGTGGAGGAGGACTTATTGCAGGAATTGCCAAATGTATTAAGCAAATAAGTCCACTTATAAAAGTTATTGGAGTTGAGCCATATTCTGCTCGTTCTATGCAAGAATCTATCAAAAAAGGTAAAATAATTAAGTTAGAAGGTGTTGATACAATAGCTGATGGTACAGCGGTTGCAGAAGTGGGATCATATACATATGACATTGCCAAAGACTATGTGGATGATTGGATAACAGTAACTGATGAGGAAATCCTAATGGCTTTTATAAACCTAATGGAAAAACATAAATTAGTTGCTGAACCATCTGGTGCCCTAAGTCTTGCAGCTCTTAATAAACTTAATTTTTATAATAAAAATGTAGTTTCTATTATAAGCGGGGGCAATATCGATATGAGCTTTATTTCTCAACTTATCAATCGTGGACTATACGAAACAGGTCGCATAACAAGAATAAACTTAGAAGTGCCAAACATACCAGGTAAACTTCAAGCGCTTCTTGCAGATATTGCCTATACCAAGGCAAACATCATATCTATCGACCATGATAGTTTAAAAGAAGCTAGCAGGTTTAAAAATATAAATGTAGAAATCACCTTAGAAACAAACGGCCCTGACCATGTTAGAAAAATCCATGACGTTATAGCTAAGAAAGGATACATAATACATTGACCTTTGATAGTTTAGTAGAACAAATTGACTATATAGATATAAAAAAACAAAATGATAATGAAATAAAAAATGTAAGCAATAATTCAAAATTAGTAGAAGAAGGGGATATATTTGTAGCTGTTTTAGGGAAGCTAAGCGATGGCCACAAGTATATCGACGATGCCATAAAAAATGGAGCAAAGACTATAGTTTACCAAAATGATATAGACTTTAAAGATGAAATAAACTATATAAAAGTAGCAGATAGTAGGTATGCCCTAGCCCAAATATCAAATGTCTTAGAAGATTTCCCATCAAAGAAAATGACCGTTGTAGGAGTAACAGGAACAAATGGTAAAACTACAACTGCAACTACCATTTATTATTTGATGAAAGAAATCTATGGTAATGCTACAAATATTGGTACTGATGGTACATTTATAGGTGATGAGAGATCAGATACTGCCAATACCACCCCAGATATTTACCTTTTAAACAAAATATTTAATGAGAGTTTAGAAAAAAATATTAACCACGTAGTCCTAGAAGCATCTAGCCACGGACTCATCCAAGACCGTCTAAACGGTATAGACTTTGACTATGGAATATTTACCAATCTTTCCACAGAACACTTAGACTACCACAAAACAATGGATGAGTATTTTGCGGCAAAGATGATACTTTTAGAAAACTCAAAAAAAAGAATTGTAAACATAGATGACCCATACGGCAAAAAAGCCAAGGCGCAATTTACCGATTGCCTCACTTTTGGTAAAGAAAAAGAAGCTGACTACAGGGCAACTGATATAGTAAAAAATGAAAAAACTACTGATTTTAAGGTAAATGGAGTAGATTTTACTATAAATTCTATAGCAGATTATGAAATTTATAACAAACTTGCTGCCATAGCAACCTTAAATAATATGGGAGCAAGCCTTGAAGAAATTTCTGAAAAACTAAAGGACTTTAAGGGTTTGCCATCTAGATTCCAGTACGTAGAAAATGATTTAGAAAAAAATATCATCATAGACTTTGCCCACACACCAAGGGCCTTTGAGGCTATTTTTGAATCTATCCCAAAAGATGTAAAAACTTATGCAGTTTTTGGTATAAATGGAGATAGAAATACAGAATTTAGAAGACTTATTGGCAATGCTTGTGCAAAAAATGATGTTTTTGCAGTAATTACAACTGATGATCCAAAATTTGATAACTATGAGCATATCACTGATGAGATTGCAGCAGGCATTGATGAAATCGGTGGAGAGCACGAACGCATAGAAGACCGTTTAGAAGCGATGACCTTCGCCATAAAAAAGGCAAATCCTGGAGACTATATCCTTATGCTTGGTAAGGGTGAAGAGCACTTTATGAAATATCACGGCAATGAAAAAACTCCTTACAATGAAATTGAAACTGTAAAAAAAGCGATTAATAACCAATGAAAATTTTAGTAATTGGGGCAGGTGTGGCAGGCTTGTTTTTTGCCTCCTTTATGGATAAGCATGAAGTAATAGTTCTTGATAAAAATGAATTTGCAGGCAGGAAACTTCTTGCAACTGGAAATGGCCGTTGCAACTTTACCAACCTAAATTTTGATACGGCAAATTTTAAGGCAAGTAATCAAGATTTTATAGACCATACTATAAAATATTTTACTAATGAGGATTTGATAAAATATTTTAATGAAATAGGCATAGCTACAACCAACCTCCCATCTGGTAGGTGCTATCCAAAAACTATGAGTTCAAAAACTGTAAGAAATGCCCTCTTTTTAGAAGCTAAGGAAAATGCTGATTTTATCTTTGAAGAAGATGTATCAGATATTGACTTTAAAAATAAAAAAGTAAAAACTAAGGGCAAAACTTATCCCTATGACAAATTAGTGATAGCAAGTGGGGGTATTACCCTGAAAAATTCAGGATCAGATGGCAAAATATTTGATCTTATAAAAAAAGAAATTCCAATAACTCAAATGACCTATGCTATAACAAACTATGAAACACGCGAAAAACTTTCAAAAAAGGCTAAGGGGACAAAAGTTACTGCCAAAGCTAGTCTGTATGTAGATGATAAATTTATAAAATCCTCTATAGATGATGTAATTTTCCAAGATTATGGGTTAACAGGAACTGCAATTTTAGATATATCAAACGACTTATCTCAAAATCTTATGGAGCAAAATTCCTCTCATATATATATAGACTTTTTCCCAGAATATTCCCGAGAAGAGTTTGCTGGTTATCTAGCAAGCCTTATTACAAAATTTGCCAAAAGGTCCATAAAAGATATACTAATTGGTGTAATAAATGAAAAATTACTAGATGATATACTAAAAATATCCCATATAAAGCCTCATAAAAAAGGCTTTGAGATTAATGAAAGGGATTTTGAAAGTTTAGTAAGTACTTTAAAAGAGTTAAGATTTGAAGTTTTAAAAATCCATGATAAAGAAAATGCCCAAGTAACTCTTGGTGGGGTTGATAGTAATTTTATTAATCCTAAAACTATGGAATCTACAAAAATTAAGGATGTATTTTTTATAGGAGAATGCCAAGATGTAGCTGGTGATTGTGGGGGATATAACATTTCCTGGGCAGCCTCCAGTGCAAAAGTAGCCAGTGATTATTTAAGGAGCTTAGATGTTTAAAATAAGTAGAGAACTAAATGAAATGAAATATAATGGAGAGTCAATCAAGCTTGCCATAATGGGTGCTGGAAAAATGGGTACTAGCCTTATTTCCCAACTATCTAATATGGATGCTATGGAAGTTAAGCTTGTTTTTGATAGAACTCCTCAAAAAGCAATCGAAGCTTTGAAAAAAGCAGGTATTGCTGAAGATAAAATTATTTATACCGATGACTATAACGAAGGTTATGAAGTTTTAGAAAAAGGCTATGTTTGTGTTTCAACTAACTATAGACTTTGCTACAAACTTTTACAAATAAATGCTGTCATAGATTGTACAGGCAACCCAGCTTTTGGAGCAGTAATAGCTAGAAAAACTATCCAATACCACAAGCACATGATTTCCTTTAATGTAGAGTGTGAGGCAACAGTTGGTCCGGTTTTACATGATATGGCAAAAAAAGCTGGTGTAGTTTACACAGGAATCCTAGGTGATGAACCAGGTGCAATTATAGATCTTTGCGAAGATGCTTTTGGTATGGGATTAGATGTATTGGTAGCTGCTAAAGGTAAAAATAATAGACTTGATGAGTACGCTACTCCAGAAACATTAAAGGAAGAAGCAAAAGAAAAACAACTTTCTCCAAAAATGCTAACAAGTTTTGTGGATGGTACAAATACTATGCTTGAGCTAACAAGTGTTTGTAACGCCTTAGGATTTTTACCAGATACCTTTGGCTGCCACGGTATAGAAACCAGTCCAGAAAAAGCAGTAGAAGATTTTAAGCTAAAACAAGATGGCGGAAATCTTGATAACTACAAGGTAGTAGAATTTTCAAAAGGCATGGCACCAGGAGTATTTATCATAGTAACAAGTGATAAAGAAGATGTGCGTGATTTAATGAAATTTTTAGGTTTTGGAGATGGCCCAAACTATCTAATGTATAGACCTTACCACCTAACCAGCCTAGAAGCGCCAATTACTATTTATAAGGCAGTGGTAGAAAACGAATCAACTATAGCCCCTATTCAAGGGCAAGTAGCAGATACAGTCACTATTGCAAAACGCGATATTAAAAAAGGTGAAACACTTGATGGTATAGGAAGTGAAAAAGTATACGGGAAAATCACTAGCCACACCAGATCTATCCAAGAAGACCTATTACCAATAGGTATGATAACAGAAAAAACAGTAGCAACAGTTGATATTCCAAAAGATACGCTAATAGATATGACCATGGTAGAAGTAGATGATAGGGCGACTATAACAAGACTAAGACATAGACAAAACTCAATGAAACTGTAATTAAAAAAATCGAAATGGGCCTTCCATTTCGATTTTTTTGTTTGGGTTTATAAATTAAAATTGCCAAGCAATTTATATAGTCAGCTACAAATTGTAAAATAGATTAATAAATTTTTCTATTTAAAAAGTTCTCCAAGTTTTGTTTCTTCCAAGTCTTTTCCATTAAATACAATATCTTTCACATCATTTTGATACTTAATATCTCCCCAAAGGATACCACCTACAAATGTATCATCTAATTTAAATAACTTGTAGATATTACCGTCTCTTTCAACTTTTAACTCCTCAATACCTTCTGCTGAACTAAGACCTGCTGAAAATATTTTTGTATCTCCTATGGTAAGTAATGAGAATGGTTTTGGTTTTTCGTAAACTTGGCTATCTCCAACCATATTATTTCCGGCAATTTTTCCCATTTCCATACTGCTTGTCCAAAGACCTATGGTAAAATCACCTATTTGTGCACAGTCTCCTGCTGCGTAGACATTATCATATTTTGTTTTTAGACTATCATCTACAATGACACCACGTTCTACATCTAGGCCAGATTCTTTGGCTACATCAACATTAGAACGAATACCAGCTTGGACCATAATTGCATCTGCTGGGATTTCTGTACCATCAGCAAGTTTTATTCCCTTTACAATTCCATCTTCTGCTAGGATTTCTTCTGTAAATTTACCAGTATAGGTTTTAATGCCCATATCATTTAAAGTTTTTTCTAATTTTTCTGATAGGTCTTGGTCTAACTGGCGGGAAAGTAGGTAGTCAAAACTTTCTATAACTGTTACATCTTTACCTAAAAGTAGGGCAGCGTGGGCTGCTTCAAGACCTAGTATCCCACCACCGATTACTACAACCTTATCTTTGCCATTTACATAGTCTTTAAAGTTCATCAAGTCATCAATAGTTCTAATAGCGAAAACACCCTTACTCTCGATATTTTTAATAGGTGGCACAAATGGTCTAGCGCCAGTTGCTAATAAAACTTTGCCATACTCGATTTCTTCTCCATCACAAAGGATGGCAACGTTTTTTTCTGTATCAATTTTTTCTACACAAGAATCCAATCTCTCATCTATCTTTCTTTCATCATACCAAGGTTGTTTTTTTACAAATAAATCATCTTTGTCAAAGTCTTGGCTTATTAAATGGGATAGCCTTGTTCTCCAATAGGTGCTAGATTTTTCTTCTGACACTATTAAAATAGTAGCATCGCTATCCTTTTTTCTGATTTCTTCTGTCGCTGAAAGGCCGGCTATACCGTTACCTATAATTAAATAATCGTACATAATAATCCCCTTTATAAGTAAGTTTATAATCTATATATACTAATACCCGATTTAATAGAAAATATATAAACTAATAAAAAGGTATAATATTTGTATGAAAAAAGCAAGTTTAAAAGATTTAAAAAATATTATTAATATAATTGATCAAGCAAAAGAAGCTCTAAAAATTGATGGAGTTGACCAATGGCAAAATGGAAGCCCGGATAATATGCTAGTAGGCAGGCAAATTACCAGTGGTAATTCTTATGTCTATGAAAGGGATGAAAACATCCTAGCCTATGCCTATCTTTCAGAAGAATATGAACCAACCTATGCTGCTGTGATGAGTCTAGTAAAAGGAAATAACGCTTATACCATTCACACTTTTTGTGTAGCAAATGAAGCCAAGGGCAGGGGAGTGGCTAGCAAATTTTTTGATGAAATAATAGCTTTTGCTAAGGAAAATGGCAAAGACTCTCTAAGAATAGACACCCATGAGGATAATTTTAAAATGCGTGGATTAATTCAGAAATTAGGTTTTGAATTTTTAGGTCAAATTTATATCAAAGATAATGGTAAGACTAAACCGCGCCTAGCCTATGAATTATTGCTATGATAAATGATGCTCAAAAACTAATTATAGAAGAAGGAAAGGCTCCAGCTGCAGTTATAGCAGGACCTGGAACAGGAAAGACTTTTACCATTGTAAAAAAAGTTGTAGACCTAGTAAAAAACCACAATATTCCTGCAAATAAAATATTGATAACCACTTTTACAAAAAAAGCTGCAGCAGAGTTAAATACTAGGATAATTACAGAATTTAAAAAAGAAGGAATAAATACAGACCTTGCTGACTTAAAAATAGGCAATTTTCATAATTTGGCCAATATTTTTTTGACAGACTACAAAAAGCTTGATGATAAATTTTTTGATAATAAGGTAATAGAACCTCAAATGGAAGGCTATCTATTAGAAAAAAATATAGAAAAATTTTTTCATATAGAAGGTTTTGATAATCTAGTAAATGGATATGAAATTTATACTATTCAGGATATTTTTGCCAAAATAACCAATAATCTCATAGACATTAATCTTTTAGAAAATTCAGCTAATAAAGATGATAGGTTAGCCTATGAAATTTATAAGACTCATTTAAAAATTTTAGAAGAAAACCACCTTTTAAATTTTCAGATGATCTTAAAAAACTTTTATGACTTACTTTCTGATCCTCACATAGGTCCTCAAATACATGAAAATATAGACTATATCATCATAGATGAGTACCAGGATACCAACTATATCCAGCAGGAAATAGCCTTTAAGCTATTAAAAAATAAAAATATTATGGTATTTGGAGATGATGACCAGGCTCTTTATAGGTTTAGGGGGGCAGATCCAAAAAACTTATTAAATTTTGATGAGGTATGTAGAGAAAAATTGGGAGAGCCTGCAAATTTTTACAAGCTAAATGTAAATTATAGGTCCAACCAAGCAATTATAGACCTTGCCCAAAATTTTATAAATAATAACGAAAAAGAAAAAGAATTTACTAAAAATCTAGTGGCGGCAGAAGGTGAGAAAAATCAAAATACCATAGTAAGGGCCAAGGCAGAGAATCTAGAAAATCTTACAAAAATAATAAAAATTTTAAATAAGGATATAAACCTTAATCAAATAGCCTTTCTATTTCCCACTTTAAATAATACCTATGCTAAAAATTTACAAAATTATTTGGAAAAACAAAATTTACCAGTTATAAATAAATCCAGTACCAATTTTTTCGATTCCTATGAGATAAAAATTCTGATGTATATCTTTGCAAAAACTTTTACAGCCTATCCATCAAACCTAGGATACCAAAAAGATTTGTCCAAAGATGAGCTAGATAAGCTTTATTTTAGAAGGTACATAGCAAATTTATTTGATGACCAATCTTTTAAATCTACTAGGATGGATAAGTTTATAGCAGCTTTTCAAAATACAAAAGATATTAGCCTTAGTGAGGTTTTATATAAGTCCTTTAATTTAGAAATTTTAAAAGAAATCTTAAGTCAAAAACTAGACAGTCTGGGAAGCCAAAAAGCCTTAAACAATATTGCAAATTTTAGCCAAAAAGTAAGCGAATATGAAGAACTTTTTGATAAAAAAAGTGATACTTACTATATAGAATTTATCTATGGCTATTTATTCTACCTTTATAAAACTAAGGCCATAAAAGAATTTGAAGACCTAGCAGAGGCAAGTGATGCCATAAACTTTATGACCATCCACAATGCTAAGGGTTTAGAATTTGATGTAGTTTTTGTTTCAGGGCTAAATGATTATCCAAGACCTGATCGTAAATCTTTTTTATCAGCCTATGAAAAAACAAGTGCCAATGATGATGGCGGCGAGCGTGACTTTTATAGGAAATACTACACAGCCTTTACCCGCGCTAAAAAGCTTTTAGTTGTTTTAGATAATTCTAGAAATGTTAATCTAATTAATTTTGCAAATACTCTGCCAGATAGCTCGGCACTTAAAACCATAGATTTTAAAAAAGATGATCCAAAAAAGGAAAAACCCATCCTAGCTTACACTACAGATATAGAAGTATATGCTGCTTGTCCTTTAAAATACAAGTTTTTAAGGAAATTATCCTTTAGGTTGCCCTTAAGTAAAAGCCTAGAATTTGGTACAAATGTCCATAAGCTTAGCGAATATTTAGCAAAAAATCCAGAAATAGACTTAGAAAATAAGTTTTTTAAAGACTTATTTAAAAATAATCCTGCCTACAAGGATCCCTTAGAAAACTTTAAAAATAAGGATTTTGCTGTAAAGGCAAGTGAGGTAAATTTTAAGGCTGATAGAGATTTTTATATCCTTCAAGGTAATGTAGATATTATCCTAGATGATGGTTCTATTTTAGATATAAAAACTGGAGATTATGATATAAATACCTTAGAAAAATACCAAAACCAAGTCCTTACCTACAAGTTTTTAATGGAGTATAATAGGGAAGATATAAATAAGCTTTACCTATATTTTGTAAATAAGGATGAATTGAAAGTAATAGAAGACACGGGTTTTGCTATTGATTTTATAGATGATATTGCAAAATCAATCATAGATGATGATATATATAGGAAAACTTCTGATAGAAACGAATGTAAGTACTGTCCTATGAAGTATTATTGTGATAGATATTGATAAAATCCTACTATGTTATACAATATAGTTAGGTGATAATATGATAGAATCTCAAATGTTAAAGGGCGTTATAGAAGGAGTTATCCTTCATATAATAAAAAATAATGAAACCTACGGCTATGAAATTGTAGAAGAGCTGAAACGCAGTGGTTTTTATACTATGACTGAGGGAACAGTCTACCCAATTTTGACCAGACTTACAAAAAAAGGTTATATTTTAGGTGGCTACAAAAAATCAGATATAGGTCCCAAAAGAAAATATTATTATATTACAGCAAAGGGTAGAGAATATCTAACAAATTTTTATGTAAACTATGAGGAACTTAACCAAGCAGTTTATAAGGTAATAGAAAAGGGGAGCAAATGAGAGTAGATAAGATGATAGGCAATGCCAAGCTAGATACTAGACGCAATATAAAAAGAAATGCAAAAAAGGGTGCCCTAGTTATAAATGGTGAGATTGTAAAAGATACATCAACTCAAGTTGACCCAAATGTTGATGAAGTTTACTACCTAGGTCAATATGTAGAATACTTTGAAAATATTTATATAATGATGAACAAACCAGCTGGAGTTTTATCAGCTACAGTAGATGAAGATGAAACTGTGATAGATTTGCTAGATGATTTTTACCAAATGCTTGACTTATCTATAGCTGGTAGGCTAGATAAAGATACCACAGGGCTTTTGCTTTTATCAACTGATGGAAAATTTGTACACACTATTACTAGTCCAAACTCAAATATAGAAAAAACTTATGAAGTAGACACACGTGATCCTATAGATGAATCTTTTATAGAAGCATTTAAAGAAGGTGTGGAAATAAAAGAAGAAGGCTATATAGCCCGTCCTGCCAAACTTGAAATAATAGATGAGAAAAAAGCAATCGTAAAAGTTACCGAGGGCAAATTTCACTTGGTAAAAAGATTATTTTCAAATCTAGGCAATGAAGTAGTAGGGTTAAAACGCATAGCCATAGGAAATTTAGAATTAGATCCATTTTTAGCAGAAGGATCTTATAGAGAGTTACATGAGGAGGAGCTAAGTCTTTTCCCCAATTAAGATGCATAAATAAGGAGGATTATATGTATCAAAAATATATAAAAAATATTCTGGATTTTTTATTAGCCTTAATACTACTAATCCTTCTTAGTCCCTTATTTTTGATAATAGCGATCATTTCAAAAATAGAAGAACCAGATGGGACAGTTTACTTTAAGCAAGAAAGGGCCGGTATGTACAATATGCCTTTTTTATGTTATAAGTTTAGGTCTATGAAAATGACTGCTCCAAAAAACGCTTCTACATGGGAGCTAGAACATCCAGAAGAATTCATAACTCCTTTAGGAAAATTTTTAAGAAAAACATCTTTAGATGAGCTTCCTCAATTAATAAATATTTTAAGAGGAGAAATGAGCTTTGTAGGTCCTAGACCAGTTATTTTAAAAGAAAATGAACTTTTAGATTTAAGAGCAGCAAATGGGGCATACGTTGCAAAACCAGGTATAACTGGACTTTCACAAATATCTGGCAGGGATAATCTATCTCCAAAATTAAAAGCTGAGACAGATGGCAAATATGCGGAAAATATTAGTTTTATCAATGATTTAAAAATCCTTTTGATGACCATACCAAAGGTTTTGTCAAGTGAAGGAGTAACTGAAGGCAAACAAAACTTCTAGACTAAAGTTTTAAGGAAAATATTTGCAATCCTTGACAAATTATGTTAAAGTATGGGTGTAATAATATGAGTGATGAGAACGAGCCAAGTAAATATTTTAGGGGCTCGTTTACCTATTATTGGGAGGATATATGCCAAACGAAAGTATTTTCGAAGAACTATATAAAAATCCTGTCATTATGGCTATAAAAAATAACAAAGATTTTAATAAGTGCCTGGAAAGTGAAAATAAAATAGTATTTGTACTTTATGGAAACCTTGAAACTATTCCGGTCATCGTTAAAAAATTAAAGGCTAATGGTAAGATTGTAATAGTTCACGAAGATCTTATCGAGGGTCTATCAAGCTCAACTTTTGCAGCAAGTTTTATAAAGAAATATACTGAAGCAGACGGGATTATCTCTACAAAACCTGCAAACGTTATTTATGCTAGAAAACTTGGGCTTTTTGCAGTTTTAAGATTTTTTGTATTTGATAGCATGAGCTATGAAAATATGAAACAGACTATAAAAGATATAAACTGCGATGTCATAGAAATTCTACCTGGCATAATGCCAAATATGATAGCAAATATAAAAAAACGAACTAATAACCCAATTGTAGCTGGTGGTCTAATATCTTCAAAAGAAGAGGTCATGGCTGCTATAAATTCTGGAGCGCTTGCAATCTCATCATCAAATTATAATGTATGGCAAATGTAGGAGGATATTATGAAAGATTACATTATGGCCTTAGATGCTGGTACAACCAGTAACAGAGCGATTATTTTTAACAAAAAAGGTGAAATTATTTCTGTTGCACAAAAAGAGTTTACCCAACATTTTCCAAAACCAGGTTGGGTAGAGCATGATCCATCAGAAATCTGGTCAACTCAACTTGGAGTTTGTACAGAAGCTATGGCAAAAGAAAATATTGATGCTTCTGAAATTGCTGGTATTGGTATTACCAACCAACGTGAAACAACCATAGTTTGGGAAAAAGAAACGGGCCGTCCTGTATATAATGCAATCGTTTGGCAATGTCGTCGTACAGCTGATATGGCTGATAAACTTGTAGAAGATGGCTATGGCAAAATGATTAAAGAAAAAACTGGTCTTGTAGTTGACCCATATTTTTCAGGTACAAAAATTAGATGGATTTTAGATAATATTGAAAAAGGTCAGCAAAGAGCAGAAAATGGCGAATTATTATTCGGTACAGTTGATACATGGTTAGTATATAACCTAACTCGTGGTGAAGTTCACATAACAGATTATACAAACGCATCAAGAACTATGCTTTATAATATCCATACTTTAGAATGGGATGATGAGCTTCTAGAAATGTTAAATATTCCAAAGTGCATGCTACCAGATGTAAAACCATCGTCCTACGTTTATGGTGAAACAAGCGATAGACTATTTGGTTCACCAATTCCTATAGCAGGTATTGCAGGAGACCAACAAGCTGCATTATTTGGACAAACATGCTTTAATGCAGGAGAAGCAAAAAATACCTACGGTACAGGTGCTTTCCTACTTATGAACACAGGAGAAGAAGCAGTAAGAAGTGATAATGGGCTTATTACAACAATTGCTTGGGGACTAGAAGAAGGAAAAGTAAACTATGCCCTAGAAGGTTCTATTTTCGTAGCAGGATCAGCTATCCAATGGCTAAGAGATGAGCTAAGAATAGTAGATGCTTCAGATGATACAGAATATCTTGCAACAAAAGTAGATGATACAGATGGTTGCTATGTTGTTCCTGCCTTTACAGGACTAGGTGCTCCATATTGGGACCCATATGCTCGTGGAACAATAGTAGGAATTACTAGAGGAACTAGCAAATACCACATCGTTCGTGCAACCTTAGAGTCCCTTGCATATCTTACAAATGATGTACTTTCAGCAATGTCTATAGATTCTGGAAATGAATTAAAAGAGCTAAAAGTAGACGGTGGGGCAAGCGCAAATAACTTCTTAATGCAATTTCAATCTGACATGATCCAAACAAGTGTAGAAAGACCAAAAACATTAGAAACAACAGCCCTAGGTGCAGCGTACTTAGCAGGTCTTGCAGTAGATTACTTTACAAGCTTAGATGAAATTATTGAAAATCGTCAAGTTGATAAAGTCTTTACTCCAGAGATTTCTAGAGAAGAAAGAGATAAAAAAGACTATAACTGGCAAAAAGCAATTTCAAGATCAGTGGACTGGGCGAAGGATTTGAAGTAGAATAAAAATATATAACAAAATAGTTTAGAGAAAAGAGTTACTTTGACAGATATAGGCGTACTTTACCCAAAAGTACCTAGCAAAGTAGCTCTTTTTTGTTTTATATAAAGGAGAAAATAATGAAAGACGTTGTTATAATTGGTGCAGGTGTCACAGGAGCATCTGTAGCTTATAATCTATCCAAATATGAGGGAGATTTTTTAGTAGTAGAAAAACACTCAGATGTTTGTGAAGAAACTAGTAAAGCAAACTCTGGTATCTGCCACGGTGGCTATGATGCTAAGCCAGGAAGCATGAAAGCAAAAATGAATGTGGAAGGGAACCATATGATGGAAGAGCTTTCAAAAGAATTAGACTTTCCATACCATAGAATTGGTACCTTAGTTTTATGCCACAAAGAAGAAGATTTTCCAAAACTCCAAGCCCTATACGACCAAGGTATAGAAAATGGCGTTGGCGGTATGAAAATTATCTATAATGAAGAAATACTAGAAATGGAACCAAATGTAGAAAAGGATGTATATGCAGCCTTACTTTGTGAAGAAGCTGGTATTGTTGATCCATTTTTAATGAATATCGCCTATGCAGAAGGCTCAAACTTAAATGGAGTAGACTATAAATTTAATACAGAAATCACAAATATAGAAAAAATAGATGACCATTACAAATTAACAACAAATAATGGTGAAGAAATAGAAACACGCGCAGTAGTAAATGCAGCGGGACTTTACTCTGATACTATCCATGATGCTCTTATGCATGATAATAAATTTGAAATAAAAGCCCGCCGTGGGGAATATTTACTCTTAGATAAGGCAACCCGTGGTTTTGTAAGCCATGTATTATTTAACTTGCCAACAGAAAAAGGAAAAGGAATCCTAGTTACTCCTACAATCGATGGCAATACTTTAATCGGCCCTACATCTGATTTTGTAGATGATAAGGCAGACTTAGTAACTACTCAAAAAAGAATAGAAGAAGTAATAGAAAAAGTAGAAGATACAGTAGAAAATGTTCCAGTTCGCCAAGTAATCACTTCATTTTCTGGAAACAGAGCTCACGAAAGTGGTGGAGACTTTATCCTAGAAGAAAGCCAAAAAGGTTTTTTTGACTGTGTGGGTATAGAGTCCCCAGGTCTTACATCAGCTCCAGCCATTGGAAAATATATGGCAAATTTAGTAAAAGAATCCCTAGACTTAGCAGATAATAAAGAATTTAAAGCAGGTAGAAACCCTATCCCAAAAACAAGTGAGATGAGCAAAGAAGCCCACAATGAGCTTATAAAAGAAAATCCACTTTACGGAAAAATCATCTGCAGATGCGAAAAAGTAACAGAAGGTGAAATTGTAGATGCCATCCATAGTCCACTAGGTGCAACAACAGTAGATGGTATAAAAAGACGTGTTCGTGCAACAGCAGGCAGATGCCAAGGGGGCTTTTGCTTACCATCAATAATAGAAATTTTGGCCCGTGAACTAGGGGTAGATGAAGAAGAAATTACCAAAAAAGGTAACAATTCTTATTATATCGAAAAAAGAGCTAAGTAAGGAGAGATAAATGCGCGATTATGATTTAGTAATAATAGGGGGAGGCCCTGCAGGACTTTCCGCAGCAGTAAAAGCCTATGATGAGGGAGTAGAAAATATCCTAGTTGTAGAACGTGATGATAAACTAGGTGGGATTTTAAACCAATGTATCCACAATGGTTTTGGCCTTCAAAGATTTAAAGAAGAATTAGCTGGCCCAGAATATGCCCAAAGATTTATAAAAGAAGCTAGGGCTCGTGATATTGACATCATGATGAACACAATAGTCCTAGAACTACGTGAAGATAAAACAGTTTTACTTATGAATGAAGAAAACGGCATGTTTGAAATAAAACCAAAAGCAGTTATCCTAGCCATGGGTTGCCGCGAAAGACCAAGAGGAGCGCTAAATACACCAGGTAGCAGACCAGCAGGAGTTTATAGTGCAGGAACAGCCCAAAAACTTGTAAATATAGATGGATACTTACCAGGTAAAAAAGTTGTAATTCTAGGATCAGGTGATATAGGTTTAATTATGGCCCGTCGTATGACTCTTGAGGGAGCAAAAGTAGAATGTGTTGCAGAAATAATGCCATTTTCAGGAGGGCTAAAAAGAAATATAGTCCAATGCCTCCACGACTATGACATCCCACTTTACTACTCAACAACTATTTCCGGTATAAAAGGAACAGATAGGGTAGAAGGAGTTTACCTATCAAAAGTGGATGAACATATGAAAGTAATCGAAGGCACTGAAAAATTTGTAGAATGCGATACAGTTTTACTATCCGTAGGCCTCCTACCAGAAAATGAACTAAGCCAAGAGGCAAACATCAAACTAGATAGAAAAACAAAGGGTGCCTATGTTTCAGATAAGCTTATGACAAGCATTGATGGAGTATTTGCAGCAGGTAATGTTCTTCACGTTCATGATTTAGTAGACTTTGTATCAGAAGAAAGTGAACAAGCAGCGGTAAATGCAGCCAAATATATCAAAGGCGACTTTAGCACGACTGGAGAAAATAAAATAGATGTCATAGCAGGAGATGGCATATCCTACACCATGCCCCAATATATTGACTATGACAATATGGATGATTCAATCATAGTTAAATTTAGGGTAAACAATGTATATCCATCCAGAAAACTTGCTATCTATGCAGATGATAAGTGTATAGTAGAAAGAAAGAAAAAAGTCCTAGCACCAGGAGAAATGGAACTACTAAGACTTAAAAAAGAAGACATAGATCCAGATACTAAACAAATCACAGTAAAATTGGAGGAAATATGAAAAAACAATTTACCTGCATAAACTGCCCCATGGGTTGCCAAGTAGTGGTAACCATGGATGGCGAAGAAATAACAAATATAGAAGGCAATAACTGCAAACGTGGTGAAAACTACGTAAGAGATGAAGTGAAAGACCCAAAAAGAATGGTAACATCCACTGTAAAAGTAACAGGAAGCAAAGTTTACAGCGTCCCAGTAAAAACAGAAACAGCCATCCCAAAAGGATTAATCTTTGACTGCATGAAAGAAATAAACAATGCAGAAATAAAAGCTCCAGTTCATATAGGAGATGTAGTAATAGCAAATGTCCTAGACACAGGAGTAGATGTAATTGCCACTGATGAGAGGGCATAAAAAAAGACCAAGCTAAAAGCTTGGTCTTTTTTATATTTTATTTTATTCAGTGAATATATAAATTAACGTTGAATTTTAAAAAAAAAGAGTCTATAATTAAAAAAAAGAAAGTAAATTAATAAGGATTTCAAATGAAAAAAAATAATAATTTAAAATGCTACACAGTACCACTAGCATTGGGTTTAGGATTAGTCTTAACTCCAAATAATGCTCATGCCGATGATACACTTATTTTAAGTAACGAAGTCGTAACATCAGATACAACTCAAGTAGATGAAAGCAAAATAACTTCTGAAAGCTCAAATGGTGCCTCAGAACAAACAACTGATCAAGAGCCTGCATTTGCAATTGATAATACAGAATTAAAAGAAGATTTAGTAGACACAAATAATCAGTTACATGAAAATGAAAATAGTATTTTACCAAGTGATGAGAAGTCTTTAGATACTCAAAATGAAGCTGATAAAAATATAGAGTATTTAAATTCAGTAATTGATAATAAAAATGAAAGTGATGAAAATCTTTCTGATACCAGCCAAGCACAGTCTGATGCTAACGCAGATTCAACAAACAATTTAGAAACTAAAAATATAAGTGTATTTGCATTAAGTCCAGCAGCAAATACAGATAATTCTACAACTCCATCAGAAAATATAAATACAGATTTAAAAGATTATACAGATATTCAAAAAAGAGAAAAAGTTTATAACGATCCAAATGAAGGGTTAAAATACGGTAATATCCAATATAAAAGCTACGATTCTGAAAATAAAGAATTAAATTTAGTGACTGAAGTATATGCATCAAGAAAACCGGGTAATTGGAATAAGAGTAACAACGACCCTGATGCGGGTACTATAAATCTTACATTCAGAAATCCTGATTTTGCATCAAAAGTTGATAAGATAGTAATTACCGACAGTAGTGGTCAAGAACACGAATTTACAGCCGAAGAAGCAAATAAAGCAAATTGGCAATTTGATATTAATAATCTTGGAAATATTGAAGGAAATACCGAATACACATATCCTGTTAAAATAAAATTAAAAGAAGACGTGGCAGATAATGACAAAAATACTTTAATGGAGATGGTATGGATTAATAAAGAATCAAAGTATGATCCATATTCAAAAGCAACCACAACATTTGATGATAGTGGTTTTGATACCTCTAAGCCAACCACTGATAAAAATGAATGGGTAAATGAAAGCAATCCAGTTGTTGGAAGAGTGATTTATGATAAGGGAAATAATTCCTTTAAAACTATTCATGCGTTAACACCTAATAAAGATTTGTCAGACCCTTCATTTGAAAATTCTACCATATATTTAACAGATTATGTGCCAAAAGAATTAGTTCCTTATTTAGACAATAACGTAAAAGCATATAGATCTATATATAATGGTGATATGGAACCTGAAAATAATAATAAAGTTTATAACGTTGCTTTAAAGGAGGACGGTTCAGCATCTACAAAATCAAATCCAATAATTGGAGAAAGTGCCGAAATAGACGTTTCTAGAAATGAATTAAATTTAAAATCAGAAAGTGACTTAGGTCTATTACATGCAGATACTATTGCTGGTAAAACTTATCCTATTGAATATACTTTCGAATATAAAATCAAAGATGAAAGCCTAGCAGCTTTTAATAATGAACTTAGAAAACTAACAAGTGCTGGAAAAGCAAATGTATATAGTGAACAAGAAATAATAACAAAAGAAAGCAAAGAAAATGGTGAAGGTGCTAGTGTTATTAATAACTCTAGACATTTTATGGCTTTTCCAATTATTAAACAAAAAGAAATTTTAGACAGTGGATTTATCAAATTTAGTGATGATGGAAAAAGGCTAAATACTATCTACGAAGTAATTAACGATAGGACTGGTGAAAAACACATAATAGCAACTGATGAGAATGGAAAATATGTGTTTAAAAACACAGAAGAGATAGATAGCAATAAATTAAATCAAAATGATAAATTTATAGATAGCTCTGATCTTTTATATTATGCAGGATTTATTCCAAATAATCCTATTGAATTTAATGATTTAAAAGAAAATGATACATTTACTATAAATGAGCTTAGGAGCGAAACAAATTTAAATCATAATCTTGAAAGCTTTAAATATAAATTAGAAACACCAGAAGGTAAAGACTATCAAATAAGAACCTTTACTGATGCAGAAGGTAATCCTTTAAATATAGCTAATACTGAAGAAATTGAAAATATTGACAAACAGATAGATAAATTAAAAGAAAAACAAAATCAAGTTAAAAGGCTTAGAGATTTGTACAATTTACTGAACCTAGATGTAGTAAAAGAGGGCATGATGCCTATTAATGTTTATGAGTTTGAAAACAAATGGCTTAGTACAATATATGAGCAAAATGTTTCCAAAGATAGATTAAAGATGTATCAGGGAGCCCTAGGTAAAGAAATTGAAGAAATAGATCTTAAAAAGGAACCTAGCGAAAATTATTATGATGATGTTACTTATGCTCCATACTCTGAATTCATAGACTATACTTATCCTGATTTTCAAAATTACTTAAGTGATGAAAAGGATACTTACGGTGTCTTCCAACTAACTACAACTGATTCAGAGGATAATAACGAAGTTATAGAGTTTATAGTATATTATCCGCATCAATATGTTTATGACGAAGTAAGTGGTAGCTGGCAAGAATATCAAAATCAGGTTCCTAAAAACATTGATAATTTAAAGGGTCTTTATGAAGGCGAAAATAAGACTATATCATTGGTAATACCTCTAGAAGAGTATCAAAACTTCTCACCTGACTATAAATCAATTATGCTAAACATGCTTAATCGACCTGATGATAATCGTGATAATTATGAAGACTCTGATTTACGTCAAGAGTTAGGCAAATCTGATATCACTCAAGATCAGCTTAGCAAATTTATTAGAAAAGATACATTAGAAGGCTTATCAAATGATTATTTATTAAATATTGCAAACAATTTTAGTGATTTTGTAAAAGAAGGAGTTAAAACTACTACAGATTTAGCGGTAAATGAAACTAACAGAATAGTTGAACAACCTGATAAGACAATATTTTTACAAGCTATTGACTTTATCAGAAGTGATTTTGAAAGCAATTATGACAACTTGGTTAACGAATATGGAAGATTTGAGGGAACTTATAAATATTTTGATACACTAAATGACAGAGTAAACAAAGCTTTGGAAGAGCCTATAGAAAATTATACAGGTATGAATGAAGATCAATATAAGCAATACATCAAGAAATACCTTCACAAGTTATTGGAAGAGGATTCTTCCACTATTGGATATTCTAATGCATTAGATGATGATGCTATTTGGTGGGGTGATTATTATGGTAGCCCTGAGAATGGTCAAACATCTGACATAGTTTTTGGACTTTATACCAAATACCATGATGAAATATCAAACTTTTTATTTAAAGACCCATATCAAAAAGAAATAGATGAACTTGAAAAATCTAAAGTTAAACTATACAAAGTTGTTAACGAAAAAATGATTTTTGTGACAGATACTTTTGATAAAGCTGATAGCGATAAAGAGATATACATTGGAAAATCTTCTGAGATATATGATAAGGTTAGCTATGATAAATTTAATGTAGGGTCTAACTATGAATTTAAGGGTTATATTGTAGATAAACAAACAGGGAAAGTTATAAAAGAGTTTGAACCCATTTCTCACAAGATAACACAACAAGATGTACGTAACGGAGAAGTGACCTTAAAATACGTATTTGATAGTAGCCATTACGAAGATGGTGATGAGTTCGTTATTTTTTATGAAGTTTATGAAAATGGAAAACTAGTTGCAGTAGAAGAGGATATCAATAATGCTGGACAAACTTTTAAAGTTAGGAAAAGAAATCAGCCACAACCTCAACCTAACCATCCAATTGTCGTAGAAGAAAGTTACATTCCTTGGGAGGAATTAATACCTGCTAAGGAAATAATTCCATGGGTTGAATTAACCCGAGCAAAAGAAATAATTCCATGGATTGAATTAACCCCAGCAAAAGAAGTTATTGGATGGATTGATTTAGTACCTGCAGAAAAAATAAATGAAATCCCACTCACTCCTCTAATTCCTGCAGAAAAAACAACAACAACTAAAGAAAGTATACCATTAGTAGATTTAATACCTGCACAAGAAAGTACAGATTCCGAAACTGATAATAATCCAGAAAAAATTATTGTCCCTAGTAGAGCGTCTAAAAATAAGACTTCTATAGCTATGTCATCTACAGTTAAGTCTAATCCAAAAACTGGTATTACAGGATTAAATTCTGTATTTGCTATATTAGCTACTTCTATTGCTGGCCTATTTAAAACTAAAAAAAGAAATTAATTAAACAAAAAAATCCCTTGCACTAAGCAAGGGACTTTTTTATTTATTCTTCTTCCTTTTCTTCTATCTCTTCTTTGGAAGTTTCTTTCATTTCTTTTATTAGTTCATTAACTCTTTGTTTATTTAGTCTTGATAAACCGTTTCTTTCTGTATCGTACATATCATCTAGAGGCTTTTTGCCTAGTTCATCTTCCATTACTTCTAGGACTCTTGGTTTACAAAATTGTCCTTGACAAAAGCCCATGCCTGCTCTGGTCCTACGTTTTATTGCATCTAGAGTTTCTACTGGAATGCCGCGGTTCATGGCATCTCTGATTGTTTTTTCTGTGACTTGTTCACATCTACAAACAATTCTATCTGGATCGCCAAGTGGTAGGTCTAGGCGGTCTTTGATTTTATTCATATCTTCTAGTTCTTTGTACTCGATGATTGGCTCTCTGTTTGGGTTATAGTCTGGGTCTTCTTCTAGATTTAATCCGGATTCTTTTAGGATGCTTTCTACAATTTTTGCAATTTCTGGACTTGCGGTGATTCCTGGTGATTGAATGCCTACTACATTTATAAAGCCAGCTACATTTGATTCTTCGATGATAAAATCGTGGGTAGAGCTTGCTGGACGCAATCCTGTAAATGATCTTATAAATTCTCTTAGGTTTATTACATCATCTTTTACAGACTTTTGGGCTTCTTCGTAGATATACATTAATCTATCTTCGTGGGTTGATAGGTCGATTTCTTCTTCATCTATGGCATCTGGTCCTAGGAGTAGGTTGTTGTGGAAGGTTCTTGTGGCAAGAATTCCTTTTGATTTTTCTGTTGGCACTTGGAAAAGTACATTGTTTAATCTTTTGCCTGTTCCTTTTTGGAAAATTAAATATTCTCCGCTTCTAGGGTGGATATCAAAATCTGTTTCAGCTATCATTTCTGAAACTATGGCTCCTTCTAGGCCTGAGGCATTTACTACATATTTTGCTTCTAACTCTTTGCCATCTTCTGTTTTTACTACAAAGTGGTCATTATCTTTTGCTATATCACAAACTCTGGAGTTTAAAAATAAATCTGCACCATTGGCAACGGCATTTTCTGTAAGTGCTACTACATATTCATAAGGTGAGCAAACTCCAGCTCCCTTACACCATAAAGCTGCGATGGCATCATCTGATACATTTGGTTCGATTTCTCTTAGTTTTTCCTGGTCGATAATTTCCATATCTGGTAGACCGTTTTCTATACCCATGTCATAAAGCTTTTCCAAAGTTTTGATTTCATCTTCTTCAAAGGCTAAGACTAAGGATCCATTAGCTACAAAACCAAAATGTAATTCATCTTCTAATTCCCCAAACTGGGTACGACCTGGATAGCAAATCCTGCCGCGCAGTTCATCATGAGGCTCTGCATAACCTCCGTGGATGATAGCAGAGTTTGCTTTGCTTGCTCCCATGCTGACATCGTTTGCTTTTTCTACTATGGCTATATTTAATTTATATCTGGATAGGCGACGGGCGATGGATGCGCCAGAAACTCCTGCACCTATTACTAAAACATCATACATACTTTCCTTCTTTCTATCTTTGTATAAAAAGACAAAGAGCAAGTATAAAGTTATACTTGCTCTTACTCATTTGTTATTTATTATTTATATGTTTATTATATTACAAATGATAAAATTTTCAATAAAATTTAAAATACGATATTGTATAAAACTACTGCTAAAAGTCCACCAATTATTGGTCCTACAACAGGTATCCATGAGTAATCCCACATAACATCTGCTTTTTTCTTAAAAGGTAAGATTTGATACATAATTCTAGGTCCTAGGTCACGGGCAGGATTTATAGCATAACCTGTAAGTCCCCCTAGAGACATACCAATTGAAACGATTAGACCATACACAAAAATTTTATCCAAACCAACAGTGCCAGCACCATCAACATTTCCAAAACCTAAAATAGCAAATACTAGGACAAATGTACCAACGATTTCAGATAATAAATTTCTCCAAGTATTTCTAATGGATGGAGCTGTACAAAAACATCCTTTAACTATTGCAGGATCTTCATCACATGTATCATCAAAATGATTTTTAAATAGTAGGTAAACTAAAAGTGCTCCAAGCATAGCACCAAGCATTTGTGCTCCGATGTAATAAGGAACGGTGTTCCAACCAATATCACCCTTATAAGCAAGTGCAATAGTTAAAGCTGGATTAAAGTGGGCGCCACTCATCGCTCCAAAAATGGCTGCAGGAATCATAACTGCAAGACCCCAAGCAATAGTGATTTGTACTGGTCCCCCTCCGTACATCCCAGATTTACGGGTCAAAACATTGGCTACCACACCATCACCCAATAAAATTAGCAAGAAAGTTCCTACTAATTCTGCCACAAAAATATCTCTCATAATAACCTCCTGATTTTAAAAAGAAAAAGTCAGTAGCAAAACTATATTACTATTTAATTTTGTTAAATAGGTAAACCTTTTCTCAGATAAGTATAGCATCTTTGTTATTTATTTGCAATGACTTTTGCAAACATTTCTTTTAAAATTTATTCAATCAAATATAAATGATAAATTAAACTTATAACTTTTAAATTATATAAAGAAATAAGTTAAAAATTTGTTATTTATAGACAAAATAGGCTATATGTATTAAAATTAAGGCATAAAGTAATATTTTTTGGGAGGAAGAGATGAAAATTAAAAACTTTATGCCAGTTGCGGCAGCTCTTTCATTATCTTTAGTTCTAGCTTCATGTGGGGCAAACACAGATGATGCTAATAAGGAAACAGCTACTGATAGTGAAACAAAAGTAGAAGAAACAGTGGATGAGACAGCTGATAAATCAGAAGAAACAGAAGAAAATACAGCTGATGCTCCAGAAGAAGAAAAAGATGAAGAAGAAACAGCAGCTAATCCAACAGGTGAAGAAGTTAGCCTAACAATGGTAACAGACTTTGGTGGAGTAAATGATAAATCATTTAACCAATCAGCTTATGAAGGATTACAAAAAGCTGAAGAAGATGGAGCAGCTACATTCGATTATATCGAAAGCCACAAAGAAGCAGACTTTGTGCCAAACTTAGAATCAGCTCTTGATTCAGAATCAGACTTAATTCTTACAGTAGGATATGCACTATTCCCAGCTACAGATGAAGCTGCAGAAGAAAACCCAGAACAAAACTATGTTATCATTGACAATGCAAACGAAAATGATAGAGAAAATTTATTAGGTGTTACATTTGCTGACCACCAAAACTCATTCTTAGTAGGATACATTGCAGGTATGCAATCTGAAACAAATAACGTAGGATTTGTTGGTGGTATCAAAGGTGTAATCGTAGATAGATTTGAATACGGTTTTAGAGCAGGTGTTGAACAAGCAGCACGTGAAAAAGGTGAACCAATCACAGTTCAAGTTCAATACGCAAATAGCTTTGATGATCAAGCAGCAGGAAAAAATATTGCTGATAGAATGTACCAAGAAGGTGCAGATGTAATCTTCCACGCAGCAGGCGGTGTAGGAATCGGTGTTATCGAAGCAGCAAAAGAAAATGACAAATGGGTTATCGGTGTAGACCGTGACCAACAAGATGAAGCTCCAGATAACATGCTAGTTTCAACTGTAAAAGGTGTAGGCGATGCAGTAAGACAAATTATTGACGAATACGCTCAAGGAAACTTTGAAGGTGGAGAACAAACATTTACTTTAGCTGATGGTGATGCAGTAACAATTGCATATGCAGATAATGGTATTGTTGGCCAAGAAATTAAAGATAAAGTAGAAGAAATTAAACAAGACATCATCGATGGCAAAATTGAAGTTCCAGAAAACGAAGAACAAGCTATCGAACAAGAATGGATTGAAAAATAATTCTAAAATTTAAGACCTCATTTTGGGGTCTTTTTATTTGCGAAAAATCCTACTACAAAACTTAGATTTATGATATTATTATGTATATACACTAAAAAAGCGAGGATATTATGGATAAACATTTTAATGAAAATCCTGTAGTATCTATGAGAAATATTAGCAAGTCTTTCGGAGATAAAAAAGTATTATCAAATGTAGATTTTGACCTACATAAATCCGAAGTGCATGCTTTGCTTGGAGAAAATGGTGCTGGTAAGACAACACTTATGAATATTTTGTATGGGATGTTTCCACCAAGCGATGGAACTATAACTATCAATGGTAAAACATATACAAGTATGACTCCAAAAATGGCCATAGATGCAGGTATTGGGATGGTTCACCAACATTTTATGTTAATAGAGCCTCTTACAGTTACAGAAAATATAATTCTAGGTTATGAAGAAGATACTGGCCTATTTTTAGATAGGAAGACAGCTAGAGAGAAAATTGAAAATTTATCTAAAGAATATGGACTAATGATAGATCCAGATGCAAGAGTAGAAGATATTACAGTTGGTCAACAACAAAGAGTAGAAATTTTAAAGGCTCTTTATAGGGGAGCAGATATATTAATATTTGATGAGCCAACTGCAGTTTTAACTCCCCAAGAAATTAACGAATTTATTGAAATTATAAATAAACTTACAACCATGGATAAGTCCATAATAATTATCACCCATAAGCTTGCTGAAATCAAAGCTATGGCTGATCACTGTACAATTATTAGACGTGGAGAATATATTGATAAACTAAAAGTAAAAGAAGTTGATGAAAATATATTAGCTGAAAAAATGGTAGGTCGTAATGTTAGCTTTAATGTAGATAAAAAGATTCAGCAAACAGGTGGAGTTGTTCTGAAAGTAGAAGACCTTTGGGCCAAAGATCGCCGTGGTGTAGATATCTTGAAAGGGCTTGATTTAGAACTACGAGCTGGAGAAATTTTGGGAATTGCTGGTGTAGATGGTAATGGTCAAACAGAATTGATTGATTGTTTAACTGGTATGGCAAAGTCAAATAGAGGAACAATTACTCTAAATGGCAAAGATATTACTAACACATCCCCAAGAAATATCCTAGATACTGGTATGAATTCTATCCCAGAAGATAGGCAAAAAAGAGGTCTTGTTTTAGAATATCCTATAAAAGATAATCTAATTTTAGAAAATGTGCAAAAAGAGCCTTTTTCTACAAGAGGTAAGTTAAACTTTAAAAACATTGAAGAAAATGCTAGAACACTAGTAGAAAAATTTGATGTTAGACCAAATGATATCAATGAAAAGGCAGTTGCCCTATCTGGTGGTAACCAGCAAAAGGTAATCATTGCAAGAGAAATATCAAATAATCCAGATGTTTTAATTGCAGCTCAACCAACAAGGGGGCTAGATGTAGGTGCTATAGAATTTATCCACCAATATTTAGTAGAACTTAGAAACCAAAATAAGGCTGTTTTATTAATCAGCTTTGAGCTAGATGAGGTAATGGATTTATCAGATAGAATTCTTGTAATCTATGATGGGCAAATAGTTGGTGAAAAAGATCCTAAGAAAACTGATGAATTTGAACTAGGAAGACTAATGGCAGGTGCAAAATGACAGAAAATACAAATCAAGTACAAGCTAAAAGAAAACTTGCACGTGGCAATTCCAAGCTATTATTTACCATAATTTCCATTTTATTAGGGTTTTTAGTAGGTGCAATTGTTCTTTTAATATCAGGTTATGATCCGATAGAAGGTTACCAAGCTCTTTTCCAAGGTGTATTTAAAACTCCTAGAAATATAGGATGGGCAATTGTTACCTCAACTCCAATTATTTTAACAGGTCTTGGTGTTTGCTTTGCTTTTCAAACCGGACTATTTAATATGGGAGCTGAAGGCCAATTTATAATTGGTACTATTGTTGGATTTTTAGTTGGTTATAAATTGCCACTTCCACCAATTATCCATCCAATTGTTGCAATTATTTTGGGAATGCTAGCAGGAGCCTTATATGGAGCCTTGGCAGGATTTATTAAAGCACGTTTTGGTATCCATGAAGTAATTTCAACTATCATGTTAAACTGGATAGCATTTTACTTTCAAAACTTTATAGGCTATGCCAACCAGCAGCCAAACTCTATGGCTTCTTTTGATGTATTAGATAGTGCTAAGATAAATATATTTGATAAGGCAACAGTAAAAACTTTTGGACCATTTTTCAAAAAGTTTTTTAAAGCACCTATCCATTATGGAACAGTCCTTGCGATTATTGCAGTAATTGTAGTTTGGTATATTTTAAAAAAAACTGTTTTAGGTTATGAGTTAAAGGCAGTAGGTCTAAACCGTGAGGCCAGTGAATACGGTGGTATTGATTCTGGTAAAAAAATTGTCCAATCAATGGCAATTTCTGGAGCAATTTGTGCCCTGGCTGGGGTTACACAAATACTAGGTTTTACCTATGCACTTTCAATAGTATCTGCTATGGATAACTATGGTTTTGATGGACTTGCTGTTTCACTTTTAGCTGGAAATAATCCAATAGGAGTAATATTCTCAGGTTTGTTTTTTGGATCTTTAAAATATGCAGGAAGCAATATACAAAGAGTAATGGGTGTTCCAACAGAAATTATAAACATTATTATAGGAACTATCATCCTATTTACAGCTGTACCTCTAGTATTTAGAATTATTCGTGCAAAAAGTAAAAATAGAAAAACTGCTAAAAAATTAGCCCAACAAGAACAATCTCCAGTATTGGTAAGTGAAGAAACACCTTTAGAAACTAAAGATAAGAAAGTAGTCAAAAAGGAAGAAGTCAATATTGATGGAAAAACTATTGACCAAGATAAAAGTATAGAAAATATTGCGAATAAAAGTCATGTAAAAAATGACCTTCCACCAAATATAATAAATGAAACTGGGGAAGATATTATTGTAAGAACTGTAGAAAGTGAGGAGGAGTAAGATGAATTTAGTAATGCTCGCTTTAATAATCGGAAATACTTTTTCAAATGCTGCCCCAGTACTTTTTGCAGGTCTTGGAGGTATGATTAGTGAAAAATCTGGTGTTGTAAATATCGGTCTTGAAGGAATGATGACCATAGGAGCCTTAGTTGGAGCAACTGTTGGATACAAGCTAGGAAATCCTTGGCTAGCATTTTTGGCTGGGGGACTTGCTGGAGCTTTTTTTGGTCTAATCCATGCCTTTGTTTCAATTTCATTAGGTGGGGACCAAACTATATCTGGTATTGCCTTAAATACTCTAGGACCTGGTTTATCTTTATTTTTAGCAAGATTATTTTTTGATGGAGCTAGCCAAACTCCATCTATACCTTTAGAAAATAAAATTCCAAGATTATTTAGAGGAACTAGTAACCAAGCTATCCTAAATATTTTTGGTCAATATGCAACAGTCTATATTGCCCTAATAATGGTAGCTCTTCTTTATCTTTTTCTTTATAAAACTAAATGGGGACTTAGAGTTATTGCAGTAGGAGAGCACCCAAAAGCTGCCGAAACTTTAAATATATCAGTTAAAAAAGTGCGCTACTGGTCTGTAATCTTTTCTGGATTTATGGCAGGCCTTGGAGGAGCAAGTATGTCTCTTGCAGTAGTAAGTAGCTTCTCCCAATCACTTATAGCAGGTCAAGGTTATATTGCCCTTGTAACTGTAATATTTGGTAACTGGAAACCACAAGGTGTACTTATAGGATCACTATTCTTTGGTCTTGCCCAATCAATAGCAACCTACCTTGGAGGATCAACGGTAAATATACCAATAGAATTTATATCTATGATTCCATATGTAGCTACATTATTAATCCTAATAATATTCCAAAGAAGGTCAAAGGCGCCAAAGGCATCCGGTAAACCTTATTTAACTATAGATAATATATAAATAATGAAGATATAAGCCCTTAATAGGGTTTATATTTTTGTCTAAAAGTTGTATATTATAATATATAGCTTTAAAAGGAGCAAGTATGAATTGTACTAATTGCGGTGCAAAAGTAGATGACAGTGCAAGATTTTGTCCTGTATGTGGCCATAAACTAAAATCAGATGGAAATAATAATTTTAATAAGACCACAAATGTGGATAAACCGAGTGTAGAAAAATCTACTTATGAATCGATTAAACAGAGTGAAAATTTAATAGAAGATAATAAAAAATCTGATCATCCTACAAATAAAGACAATAGGTTAATGAGGTTTGTAAGTTCTTTTACGAGCAAAAAAAATCCAAAGGATAAAGATATCAATCACAAAGGTGAAGATATTGCTGAAGAAATTTTTGATAATGACAATAATTATAGTCATCTAAACCAAAAAATTGAGCCTCAAAAAGCTCATACTAGTGATATCCCACCATCTTATTATGGATATAACCCTATAGATGATAGGAAGAGAAAAGAACTTAGAAATCCTGGTTTGAGAAACGATAATCCTACTGATTATGTTCAAAACAAAGTTTTAAATAGTAGAAATGAAAAAAGTCCAAGCACTTCTGATGAAAATATTAACCCAAAGCAATTAGAAAATGAGAGTAATCTCTCTGCTCAAAAGCGTATTGCTCAAAACTTAGCAAAAGCACATGGTTATACAAATGTAGAAAATGAGAAAGTTAGTGAGCCTAAAAATCAGAAAGTTTCTTATGATGATATACCAAATGAATTTGTAGAAGCAAGGATTGCTAGACAAATAAATGGTGGCGGACCTAAACTAGCTAATAATAAGCCAGTGAACGATTTTTATGAAACTACTGGCAGGACCAATGCAGCTAATAGACCAATAGCAGAAGAAAAACCAGAAGTTACTAGCTATGAGCCAGCAGCTCATGATGATAACCTCATAAAAGAAAACCAAGAAGTAAAAGAAAATGAGATTAAAAAAGAAAAAGAACCTTTCAAATTTAAACCTATTTATCTTTTACCTTTATTAATCATTGCTCTTGCTCTGGCTGGCGTATATTTTTTAAAAAATCGTAAGGCACCAGAAGTAGAAGTAAATCTTAGCGAATATATAGATGTAGCTTATAATGGAGATGATGGAGCAGCTAGCCCAAGCGCAACATTAAACACCTCAAAATTATTGGCAGACCACGGTAATGACATAGCCTATGTAAATAAGGATAGGAAAAATGACCAATATTCATCACCAGCTAATCAATTGGTAGATGATTTGGAAAAAAGCACAACCTTCCAATTTAGCAAGGACAGTAACCTGTCAAATGGTGAGGAAATTACAGTAGTAGCAAATGTTTCTGATAGTTCTATCATGGACGATTACAATATTATGTTTACAAATACTATAAAATCAGTAATTGTAGATGGGCTAATCACCCAAGAATATGTCGATGCCTTTGAATATATGGATGTAAACTTTGAAGGTGAAAGTCCAAACATTAGCTTAACAGCAAGCTTTGGAGAGGATGCACCCGAATACTTACAAAATATAGAAATTGTCCCAAGCAAAACCAGTGAATTATCTAGTGGGGAAGAAGTAAATATTAGCCTAAACTATGATGAAGAAGAATTATTTAATTCTTATGGCATAAGGCTTGATCCAACAGATAAAACATTCACAGCTCCAGGAGAAGCAACAGAAGATAGCGAAGATGCTGATGAAGAAACACCAGCTAGTGGAGACCTAGAAGGTGGATATATTTCTACAATTGATAATTTAAATGAAGATTTATTAGGCACATTAAAATATAACGCAGGCCAATTAATAAGGGAAACATTTGGCGGAAGATCATTTACAGAAATAAGTGATATAAACTATTTAGGAGCTATAACAGGCTCAGATGCAAGTGCTGAACTTAAAAATAGAGTAATGCTTATTTATGAAGTAAAAGCAAACGAGGACTATGAAGGTCGTTATACAAATCAATTTACCTATTACACATTCGTAGAATATCAAAATGTAAAAGATAACAAAGATGATGGAGACTTCTACCAAGAAGGACCAATCACAACAGATAATGAAATATTCCACAAATTTTTCGTAGAAGATGATTATACTTATTACGAAATCCCGTACTATGGATTTGCTTTCTTAGAAGAAGTAATCACAAGAGCAAACAATGCCCTATCAGGGCTTAATATCGAAGATTCTATATCAGTAGATGTCTCAGAATACTTTGCTAAATCTGATGGGGTTGCAGGCGAATACCAAGGCAATGGAACAAGATTGTCATTAAATGAAGATGGAACTTTAAGGTATAAATTAGATCAAAGAGTTCATACAGGCCAATGGCAAGAAAATGGATCAGATGTGACCTTAACTATAGAAGGGGTAAATGTAGATACACCAATCAATGCGAAATTTGAAAATGGAGCATTAAATGTAGCAGAACAAGGTGAAATGACAGGGCAAACATTCAATAAAATGGAATCCTACTAAGTATAAAGCCGATAAGATAAAACTTATTGGCTTTATTTTTTTGAGAATATGAAAATTAAGAAGTAAAAAACAAAGTTTAAAAGTCTCATAGAGCAAGAAAAGATTTCTCCATTCCGCTACCGCTCCAGTCGAAAAGACAATGGGGGACGCTTAAATATTAAAATAGGCAATCCCCTTCCTGTCATCTCGACTAAGCGCAGCGCACGGAGAGATCTATATAAGGGTCAGTTATGCTTCAACGTAGTTATTAAAGAAAGCATAAAAATTAATTTAGCATACAATTAAATTCTAAAGTTTAAAAGTCTCATAGAGCAAGAAAAGATTTCTCCATTCCGCTACCGCTCCAGTCGAAATGACAATGGGGAAGCTTAAATATTAAAATAGGCAATCCCCTTCCTGTCATCTCGACTAAGCGCAGCGCACGGAGAGATCTATATAAGGGTCAGATGTGCTTCAACGTAGTTATTAAAGAAAAACATAAAATTAATTTAGTATACAATTAAATCTTAAAGTTTGAAAGTCAGAGAGAGCAAGAAAAGATTTCTCCATTCCGCTACCGCTCCAGTCGAAATGACAATGGGGAAGCTTAAATATTAAACAATAAATCTTATATATAAATTAACATGGTATTCGTTAAAAACATAAAATAAATATAAAGAGGAAAAAAATAAGAAAATAAAGCTAGAACAAAGCAACCTCTTCCTTGCCATCTCGACTAAGCGCAGCGCACGGAGAGATCTACATAAGGGTCAGACATGCTTCAACGTAGTTATTTAAAGAGAACGTAAAAGTTAATTTAGCATACAATTAAATTCTAAAGTTTAAAAGTCTCATAGAGCAAGGATAGATTTCTCCATTCCGCTACCGCTCCAGTCAAAATGACAAGGGGGGGGTAGCGTTAATATTTAGATAAATATGCAAATAATGTACTTTATCTATATCAAAGTATGAATTTCTAGTTAAGAATACTCTTAAAAAAATTTTAAAAATATGTAAAAAATAAGCGGTCATGCCGCATTACTTGGTCGGGGTGAAAGGATTCGAACTTTCTAGCCTCACCTTCTCAAAGCCGTGTGGTACAATCTATAATTAGGTACAAAAAAAAAGCAGTAATTAAAAATTACTGCTTATAATTTGGTCGGGGTGAAAGGATTCGAACCTTCGACCTCATGTTCCCAAAACACGCGCGCTACCAAGCTGCGCCACACCCCGTTAAGTGATTACTATATAAGTATACGCTCTTTTTTTATCTATGTCAAGAGTTTGTAAATATTTTTTTAAATTATTTTTACAAAACTATTTTTAGACCTCTTTGGAAGAAGTCTGCTATAATAATATCATAAGAAAAATGAATTGTAAAATATTATTAATATTTAAAGAAAATATATGATTATTCTAGATGCAAAAGATTTTTCTAGTAAGGAAGAATTTTATAGATTATTAAATGAAAATATTGATTTCTACTACTATGTAGAAAACTTAGATGCCTTATATGACTTTTTAGTGACTACCGACTATGATATAAGGATAATTAATTATAGGTGTATATTTATAAATTTAGAAGAATATGGGCAAAGATTAATAACTGTATTTATTGATGCAGTTAAAGATTATGGTGCAAAAGTAAGTTTGGAGTATGGCAATGGTATATAAAAATAAGCAAAGACAAATGAGGGATTTTGTAATAACAGAACTTATAAAAGGAAGGCTTAGATATGGTAGCCCCCTTTTTGAAAAAAAGTTTTTTACAAGTAAGTTTAAAGTAAATCCTTCCTATGTGGATGATGTCTTAATGGACTTAGAAAAAGAAGATATCATTAGAAAAAATGGGGATAGGTATATAGTTTTTGCAAGTGATGAAAAAATTGCTTGGCTAAAAGATGAATTTTTACATGAATATATTAATGATTTTCTAGCAAATTTAGATAATATAAATGTAGGTTTAAATCAGGCAATTGAAGTTTTAGAGCAAAGGAATATGGCAAATGGCTAAGGCGATAGAAGTTAGAAATTTTACAAAAAAATATAAGGATATCCTTGCCCTAGATGATGTTACAATAAATATGAGTCTTGGAAAAATAACAGGGGTTCTTGGTCCGAATGGATCTGGAAAAACTACTTTACTAAAGGCCCTAGCAGGTTTTATCCGTCCTGATAGTGGGGAAATAATTTTTGCAGGGGAAAAAATGAATAAACTTGATAAAAATAGGCTCGCTTATTTGCCAGATGAGAAATTTCTTTTTGATTATCAATCTATAAAAGAAGTAGGGCTTATGTATAAGGATTTTTTTATTGATTTTGATTATGAATTATTTGAGAAAACTTTAGAATATTTTCACCTAAATCCGCAAGCAAAGATATCCAGTCTTTCTAAAGGAGACTACAAAAAGTTAGGGCTTTGTTTAAACTTGGCCCGTAATACAGATATTTATATATTTGATGAGCCTCTAGATGGACTTGACCCCATATCGACTGCAAAAATTATAGATCTTATCATTGATAAGATGAGTGATGAAAGAACATTTATAATCTCAACCCACCAGATAGAGACTATTGAAAATTTATTTGATGAAGTCATTTTCTTATCTAGGGGTTCTGTTCATGATTTTGCTCCTGCTAGAGATATCAGAGACCATCATGATATGGATTTGGCAGATTATTATGATGAAATATATTTAGGATAATTATGAATAAGTTAGTAAAATACGATTTAAAAGCAAGCAAAGGATTTATAAAAAATACACTAATCCTACAAATAATTTTACTTGGCCTAAGTTTTTTAGGTCACGGATTTTTAAGTAATAGTTACTTGACCAACCCAGTTTTTGCAAATGGAATATTTACTATATCTATTTTATTTTTTGTAATAATTAATCTAATATATATGGTAAAAATCCTAAGCTTTGACTTTAAAAGCGAGGGTACTATACTAAAATTTTCTCTTCCTTATGTACAAAACAAAAGTATAGGGGCAAAGATAATAAACCTAGCCTTATTTTATATAGTAAATATGATTTTTCTTTTTATATTTTTATGGGCCCTAAAATATAAAATATCATCCGATATCATATATTTTCTAGCGATTGGTCTAATCTGGCTGCTAATATGTGCAAGTCTTGTTTACTTTTTTATGCAAATTAATAGGTTTAAGCAAAAAAGCTCATACAAGGTCTATGGATGTTTGATAATCCTTGCTATTTTTGGCTTAGGTTTTATAAGCTTAAAGTACTTTTCATTTGTCTTAGTAAATGGAGCTATCCAGCATGCTGGAGCGATGAATTATGCCTTTATTTTCCCCTTTGCAGTTGGGGCTATGGATCTTTATAAAAATATAAGTCCAATGATTTATTACTTTATAGTTTTATTAGTAGTTATTTTTATAAATAAGAAAAATATGGAAAATAATATAGATTTATCATAGGAGATGTAATGAAAGAAGTAAAAGAACTTATAAGAGATTCAAATAATATAGTATTTTTTGGTGGAGCAGGAGTTTCTACAGCTTCTGGTCTGCCAGATTTTAGGTCAGCAACAGGCCTTTACAACAAGGAAAATAATTCTAATTATTCTCCAGAATACATGCTAAGCCATGATTTTTTTGCAAAGCACCCAGATGAATTTATAAAATATGTCAAAGAAAATCTGATGATAGAAGGTGTTTTGCCAAATGATTGCCATTTTGCCCTGGAAAAACTTGAAAAAATGGGAAAATTACAAGGAATTATTACCCAAAATATAGATGGACTCCACCAAAAGGCTGGTAGTAAAAATGTTATAGAGCTTCATGGAACATTAAATGATTATTACTGTGTATCCTGTGGCGAAAAATATGACTTAGCCTATGTAAATAAATTTCAAGATGTTCCTACTTGTGAAAAATGCGGGGGTATAGTTCGCCCAGATATTGTTCTTTATGGAGAAGGTTTGGACCAAAATAATATTTCCCATGCTATAAATTTAATATCTCATGCAGATGTTTTAATAGTTGGTGGCACATCACTTGCAGTGTATCCAGCAGCAGGGCTAATTGATTTTTATAATGGAAACAAACTTGTTTTAATTAATAAAGATGACACAGGTAGGGAAAGTGCTGCTGATTATGTTATCAAGGGAGATATTAGCAAAATAATGATGGAGTTAGTTGAGGATATTGATGAAAGATAGATTTAATATAGATGAATACGGTATATTTTTGATATGGATGGGGATTATTTTTAGTCTTTTAGCTTACTTTACCCATTCGCAATTCTTAGATGCCCTTGCCCTAGTAAATGTAGTCTATGCTATATTTAGATTTTTTTCTAGGAATAAGACTAAGAGAGTTGCAGAAAATATGCAGTTTAAGCAAAGATTTTTAATTCCTGTAAAAAAATCTTTTAAGGGGTTTAAAAATGATACAGTTGGGGATAAAAATTTTAAATATGTTTCTTGTCCCCAATGTGGCCAAAAGCTGCGTATACCAAAGAAAAAAGGAAAGATAAAAGTAAGGTGTCCAAAGTGTGGGACTAAGTTTGATGCTAGAAGTTAATTCTAGCATCTTTTAAATTAATGCGATAAGTTGTATAATTTTTCTAGAAAGAGGGGTTAAAAATGGAAAGAATAGTAGGAACAAGATCACTAGGCCTACGTGCTCCAATTATTGAAAAGGGAGATGACCTAGAAGAAATAGTTTTTGAAACTGTAAAAAGGGCAAGTGAAAATCACAATATTACTATAAATGATAAGGATGTAGTATGTGTAACAGAATCTCTGGTAGCACGTGCCCAAGGAAATTATGCAAGTATTGAACAAATTGCCAAAGATATTAACAATAAATTTGATGGAGATGAACTAGTAGTTTTATTTCCGATTTTATCAAGAAATAGATTTTCTATTTTGCTAAAGGCCATTGCCTTATCTGGCAAAAAACTTCACATTTGCTTATCCTATCCACAAGATGAGGTAGGAAATTACTTGATGGATGAGATGGATTTATTTAATAGTAATATAAATCCTTACCAAGATGTATTAGATATAGATCAATTTAGAAAAATAGCAGGAGAGTATAGGCACACCTTTACTGGCATGGACTACCCAGCCTTATATACAGAACTTGCACCTAATTCTGAAATACATTTTCTAAACAATCCAGTAGATAGCTTAAAGTTTGCTGATGAAGTTTTAGTTTGCTCAATCCATACTAGAAATATTATCAAAAGACAATTAAAAGAAGCAGGTGGAAAAAACATCCTATCTCTTGATGATATATTAAATGAACCTGTTGAGGGCTCAGGATTTAATAAGGACTATGGTCTATTAGGTTCAAATTTATCTACAGAAGGGGAAGTAAAACTTTTCCCTAGAGATGGAGAAGATTTTGTAGCAAACCTACAAAAAAAATTAGTAAATCATTTTGATAAGCAAATTGAAGTTATGATTTATGGGGATGGGGCCTTTAAAGATCCAGTTGGAAAAATCTGGGAACTTGCAGACCCAATTGTTTCACCAGCATTTACAAAAGGGCTCAGTGGAACACCAAGTGAATTGAAAATAAAATATATAGCAGACAATGAGTTTTCTGATCTATCAATTGAGGAAAGAACTTCTGCAATGGTAGCTAGGATTTCTAAAAAAGAAAAAGAATTAGTTGGCAAAAACGAAACACTTGGAACAACTCCAAGACAAATCACAGACCTTTTAGGTTCTCTAGCTGACCTTACATCAGGATCAGGAGATAAGGGTACACCTATTGTTCTAATCCAAGGATATTTTGACAATTATTCAGATAATTAATTTATAAGGAGCATTAGCTGTGGATGGATCTGACCGCCAAGAAAAGAAGGATAATAAAGTTTTTGGCACAAAATTTGTAAATGATTATATAGAAAAAAGAGCAGAAGCAAAGTATAACCACGACCCCATGGATGAGCTACAAAGATATCTTATGATGTCTTTTGCAGCTATCCTTATGGCTTGTGGGACCCACTTTTTTAAATATCCAAACTCTTTTGTAATTGGTGGAGTAGAGGGGATGAGTATTATCGCATCCACCTTTGTGCCCTTTACCCGCCCTCAAATTACACTTTTTATAAATTTAGTTTTACTTACTATTGGATATTTTGTTTTAGGTAAGCATTTTACGCTAAGAACTGGTTTTGTTGCTATTTTAAATTCGCTAACAGCCCTAGGTCTTGATTATATAGCACCCATTGCTGGACCACTTACTAATAATAATTTGTTAGAACTTATTTTTACCTTGCTTATTTCAGCCTTTGGCTCGGCAATATTATTTAATCTTGCTGCAAGTTCAGGGGGAACAGATATTATTGCAATGATAATAAAAAAGTATTCCTCACTTGAGGTTGGCAAGGCACTTTTGTGTGTAGATAGTATTTTTACCATAGCATCTATATGGATATTTGATATAGAAATAGGTCTTTTATCAATCTTAGGTTTGCTTTTAAAGGGAATCTTTGTAGATGTTATTATCCAGTCTCTAAATACTGATAAACTTTTTATAATCATAACTACAGAACCAGAAGAAGTAGGCGAATTTATACGCGAAGACTTAAATAGGTCTGCTACTGTTATGAATGGGGTAGGGCTTTATAAGGGCATACACAGATTTGTATTTTTATCTGTCTTATCTCCAAAAGAAGCTCCACTATTTAAAAAATATATAAAAGGAGTAGATCCATCAGCCTTTATTACCATTATCAATACATCAAAAATCATTGGAAAGGGCTTTTACCTAACCAGTGATAAAGAGTAGGAGTAAAAGTTGAATATATTAGTAAGTTGCGACACAAATTATATAAAACCTCTAAAAACTATGTTTTATTCTTTATTTTTAACCAATAAAGCTGACATAGATATTTATATCATGCACTCATCTATTAGTGATGAGGATATAAAAGATTTAGAAGAGTATATAGAGAAAAAATCAAATAAAAAAGCAAGGTTAATAAATGTAAGGGTAGAGGATGAATTTTCAAATGCCCTTACAACTTTTTATTATACAAGCGAGATGTATTATAGGCTCATTGCCTATAAATATCTGCCAGAAGATTTGGATAAGATTTTATATTTAGACCCTGATATTTTGGTATTAAATTCTTTAGATGAACTTTATAATGACAGTTTTGATGATAACTTATTTATGGCTGCCATCCATACAACTCCAACTGTCCAATCAGCCAATAAGGCGAGACTTATAGTAACAAGCGAAAAAAGAGATATAAACAATTACTATAATTCTGGGATATTAATGATAAATCTAGCCAAAGCTCGTAAAAATTCTTATGAAGATAAGATAATAGCATATGTAAATTCCACATCCAAGGCAGGGTTAATGATGCCTGACCAAGATTTGTTAAATGTAGTTTTTAGAAATGAGATAAAAGAAATACCAGAGCTTAAATATAATTATGATGCAAGGAGATTTTCTACTTATAAAATTCTTTATAATTATGAAATAGAAGATGTCATGGCAAAGACAGCCATATTGCATTTTTGTGGTAAAAGAAAGCCTTGGCATGAGAATTCCTTAGGGAAATTTAACTCCCTGTATAAGTTTATGTGGCAAAGAGCACTCTATAATTAGGGTGCTTTTTTTAATTGAAATGTGTAGAAAATAAGTGTAAAGTAAGAATGAGAAACTATGGATGGAGAATTATATGAAGTCAAAAAACAAAACTTTTAAGTATCTTTGTCTTTTAGTGGCTTTATTTAGTATTCAACCATCCTATGCTGAGCAAAAAGAGGAAAATCCTCCAGTGACTCAGCAAACAGACATAAAAAGTGGGGATGAAATAACCATCACAGAAGTAGAACCGGCAGAAACTACTAAAACCACGGCACCTGTTACAGTTGAAGAAAATAAGCCGCAAAAGCCAGCTAGTAATAAACCAGTAGAAAAAGAAGCAGAAAAACAAGAAAATAATGAAAAAACGACTCCCACCATTGATCCTAGGGCCACTGAGGTAAATGAGAGAGTAAATCAAAAATATAGGGAAGAGCAAAAGGCTAAGCAAAATCAAAAAATAGAAACAAAAAACGAGCCAGCCTCTAAACCAGAAGCAACCCCTAAGACTAAAAACGAAGAGGTATCTAGTAAAGAAATAGATGCATTAATAAAAGAGCTTGATAAAAATACATCAGCTATTAAGTCCCAGCTAAAAAATGCAAACTCAAATGCTGGTGAGTCTAAAGAAGTAGAAGACTACCAAAAAGCAGTAGACCGTGTAAGCGATACTATAAAATCAGATGCTCTTAGCAAAGAAGATAGCGAAAAAATTGCTAAAGCAACTACTAAAATTGTTGCAGAATACAATAAAAAAATAGAATCAGCAAAAACTGCAGCAGAAAAAGAAGCTTTAGTCAAAGAAGCCAGCCAAAAGATAAACGAAAGCTTGGTAAAGGTATCTAGGGATCTAGCTAAAAAAAATAAAGAAGATTCATCAATATATGATCAAAAAAATGAGACATTAGTATTAGAAATAGAAGCTCATGATAAAGATAACAATGATGAAGATAAAAATATAAGGGTAACAAAAACTACATCTTTAGAAAAATCACCAAAACTTGCCGGCGAAAATAAGCAAGATCAGTTTTTTAAAATGGCAGTTGGAATATTTGTCGTTTTACTAATATCCTTATCAGTAAGCCTTGCTTATATTTTAAAAAAGAATGATAGAAAAGTTTTATAAGTCCTAAGGGGCTTATTTTTTTATTAAAAAATGTAAAACAAAAAGAGGCTTAAGAAAGCCTCTATCATTTTAATATTATTCTTGTGGTTCGAACATATCTTTGCCTACTCCACAAATTGGGCAAACCCAATCTTCTGGAAGTTGGTCAAATTCTGTACCAGCTTCGATTCCGTTATCAACATCTCCTTCAGCTGGATCATAAATGTATCCACATGCTGTACATACGTATTTCATACCAATGTCTCCTTTCATTGTTATTACATTTATATTATACCACTTTTTGCAACTTTTAATACATATTTTATTATGAGGATAAAAATTTTTCTCTTTGGGTATAAAATTACTAGCTTAAGGAGTGTATTATGGAGATTATCAGAAATCTCATACATAGTGACCTGGCCCTTATAAAAGAATTTAGAGATGAGACCTTAGATTTTTTAAAAGATTCATCCTATGATGATGATGTTATCTTTAAAATAAGGCTAATTTTAGATGAGCTAATTACAAATTCTTATAAGCATGGCAATCAAAAAAATTATGAAAAAATGATTGATATTATAATGCTTTTAGACAGGGACTATTGTATGATAAAAGTAAAAGATGAAGGTGAAGGAATAAACTATACCAAAGAAGGTGATATGCTAGCAGACCACGGTAGGGGTATAAAGCTTGTATATAACTTAGCCGACAATTTAATAGTGCAAGATAATACTATTTCAGCTTTTTTACTTTTGGATAAATGAAAAGTTAGTTATAACACCTAGACATCTTTTTTAGCTAGGTGTTTTTTTATTATATTTATTGATAATATATCCACAATCGATATAATATATTGATAGAAATTATAAGTTTGAAAGAAGGAATTATGAAAAGAGACGATGTAAGAAATGTAGCCATTATTGCCCACGTTGACCACGGTAAAACTACCCTAGTAGATGGACTTTTAAGAAGTTCTGGAACATTTAGGGATAACCAAGAGGTTAATGAGAGAGTAATGGACTCAAACAGTATTGAAAAAGAAAGAGGAATTACAATTCTTTCAAAAAATACTGCTATCCACTACAAAGATACAAAAATAAATATTATAGACACCCCAGGCCACGCGGACTTTGGTGGCGAAGTAGAACGTGTTTTAAATATGGCTGAGTCTGTAGTTTTAGTTGTAGATAGCCACGAAGGACCTATGCCACAAACAAAATTTGTTTTAAGAAAGGCAATTGAACTTGGCCTACCAGCTATTATTTGTATAAATAAAGTTGATAGACCAGATCAAAGAATTGATGAAGCAGAAGATGAAGTCCTAGATTTATTTATCTCCCTTGATGCAGATGAATCTTATCTAGAAAGTCCATTTATATACGCATCAGCTAAAAATGGCTGGGCATCCTTAGAAAAAGGTGTTGTAAAAAACGATATGGCAGATTTACTTGATACAATTATTGATTACACACCGGCCTTTGAAGCAGATGAAAATGCTCCATTTAAGGTTTTAGTTTCAACAACTGACTACAACTCATTTTTAGGCTCTATTGCTATTGGTAAGGTTGAACAAGGTGTTATAAAGAAAAATGCCAATGCGGTAATTACCAACTACAATGAAGAAGATCGCCATCAAAAATCAAAGATTGTCACAATTTATGAGTTTGACGGCCTAGAAAGAGTAGAAGTAGAAGAAGCAAAATTTGGATCAATAGTAGCCCTATCTGGAATGGAAGATATTTCTATTGGGGATACTATAGGTACAGAAGAAGATAGCGAGCCAATAGAGTTTACAAAAATATCTGAACCAACCCTTTCTATGACTTTTTCAGTAAATGACTCACCTTTTGCAGGTCGTGACGGTAAATTTGTAACCAGCCGTCACTTAAGAGAAAGATTATTTAAAGAAAAAGAAACTGATGTTTCGCTAAAAGTAGAAAACACTGATTCCACTGAAAGCTTTAAAGTTTCAGGACGTGGGGAACTTCACCTATCAGTTTTAATTGAAAATCTAAGACGTGAGGGCTACGAATTCCAAGTTTCTAAACCAGAAGTGATGTTTAAAGAAATTGATGGAAAGAGAAATGAGCCGATAGAAATAGCAACAATTGATGTTGACCAAGAATACACAGGGTCAGTTATAGAAAAGTTAGGTCGCAGAAAAGGTGAGCTAATTGATATGACCCCAACCTCATCAGGCTATACAAGAATGGTATTTAGAATCCCAGCTCGTGGTTTAATTGGTTATAGGACAGAATTTTTAACAGATACAAAAGGAACTGGTATTTTAAACTCAGAATTTGAAGAATATGCTCCATATAAGGGAGATATCGAAACCCGCCAAGACGGATCGCTTATTGCAAGTGAACAAGGAATTGCCAGAGCATACGGACTAAACTCTGCTCAATCACGTGGACTTTTATTTATAGAAGCAGGAGATGAAGTTTACGAGGGTGAAGTAGTAGGTATGAATGCCAAAGGCTTAGATATAGATGTAAATGTCTGCAAAACCAAGAAATTAACCAATACTCGTGCTTCAGGATCAGATGATGCAATTGTATTAACTCCTCCAAAGAAAATGAGTGTGGAAGAGATGATGGAATTTGTAGAAGATGATGAACTTATAGAAGTAACTCCAAATAATTTAAGAATTAGAAAAAGAATCCTAGATAGTAATCTAAGATATAAGTCAAAGAAAAATAAATAAGAGGTTCTTATGGATAGAAGGTTTGAAAGAACGCTTAGCCAAATCTTAAGTGTTGTAGTTCTGCTAGTTTTTTTAATAACTATAATATCAGCAAATTTTAATATATGGCTAATTAGCTACATTTGGTCAGCAGGATTTATTCTAGCATGGATTTTGATGCTTATTTTTGGGCTCCATGTCCTATTTCAAAAAAAATCTTATGGTATGTCTATATTTGTAGCAATCATTACAGCCCTTGCCTTTACTTTTTTAAGTGTGCCTGCAATCCTAGTTTTAGCTAGGTTTATACCAGGCCTTCCTGTTGGTCTTAATTTTAATAATCAATTTTTAAATGCAAATAGCCAACTTCTAACCTATAGCTTACTTATAGCAACTTACTTTTTTCATGTGCTAAACTCTATTAAACTTAAAAGCAAAAATGAAGAGTATTTAACTTATGAGCCTCAGTATGCTAATCATTATGATGAAGTTAATGAAAATTTAGAAATTAACGAAAATTTGCATAATGATAGTGAAGTTGAGTATAATATAACAAAGGACACAGAAGAAAAGATAGTCTTTGAAGCAGATGATAGTAAAGATTCTACTTATAGCACTCAAGAGGTAACTATTGTAGAGGACTTAACAGATGAAGATTTAGATTTTATGAAAGATGAGGAGAACAATGGCTAAAGACAATGGAGTATCATTATCGGTTATAAAAAGATTGCCGAAATATTATAGGTATCTAGAAAGTATAAATGATCGCGGGATAGTAAGGGTATCATCCAAAGAATTATCAGAAATTACAGGGCTTACTGCAAGTCAAATCAGACAAGATCTTAACCACTATGGTTGTTTTGGCCAACAAGGTTATGGTTATAATGTCCGTGAGCTTATGGATGAACTTTCAAAAATAATTGGTGTAGATAAAAAATATAAAATGGTATTAGTAGGTTTTGGTAATATCGGCCATGCCCTTTACCAATACAAATCATTTAAAGATTTAGGCTATCACATTGATGCAGTTTTTGACCTAGAAGCTCGCAAATCTAACGGAAATGATCCAGAAATCTTAGATATAGAAAAACTTCCACAATACTTAAAAGATAATAAAGTTGATATAGGCATTATCTCAACTCCAAAAGATGCCAGCCAAGAAGTATGCGATATTCTTTGTGAGGGCAAGGTATCTGGTATATGGAACTTCTCACCAGTAGATATAAAAACAAAAAATGATGTAGTACTAGAAAATGTCCACCTTGATGAGTCATTATTTACCTTGACATACTTCATCAACTCCCCAGAGGACTTTAATTTTTAAAAATGAATATATTTACAGCAAGCAATTTAAGTAAATCATATCCAACCAAGGATATATTTGCAAATGTTAGTTTTAAGATTGAAAAGGGTGATAAAGTTGGTCTCATTGGAGTAAATGGGGCCGGCAAATCCACCCTTTTTAAAATTCTCATGGGAGAAAATCAAAAAGATAGTGGAGAAGTCTACATACCAAATAATGTCAAGGTAGGGTATTTAGAACAAATACTAAGTATAGATTATAGTATCAGTATCTATGACTACTGCATGGGTGTTTTTGATAATATAATCGAATTAGAAAAAAATTTAAGAAAAATAGAGCAAAAATTAGCAGATCCATCTATAAATCCAGAAGATATGGAAAATCTTTTAGCAGAGCATACCAGACTTTTTGAAAAATTTGAAGAAAAAAATGGTTATGCTATAAAATCAGAGCTAGAAGGTACATTAAAGGCCATGGGCTTTAGCGAAAAAGACTTTGATAAAGATATTACAACTCTTTCTGGGGGACAAAAGGCAAGAGTTGAGCTAGCTTATTTACTTTTAGAAAAACCAGATTTAATTTTATTAGATGAGCCAACCAATCACCTAGATATAAATGCTATTAGATTTTTAGAAAACTTTATCAAAAACTATAATGGATCAGTAATAGTAATCTCCCACGATAGGTATTTTTTAGATAATACAGTAAATAGGATATTTCTTTTAGAAAATGGTGGGCTTACAAGCTATGATGGAGACTACACGAGCTTTGTAAAAAAACGTAAAAAAGAGCTCCAAGTGCGCATGCACCAGTATAAAAACCAGCAAAAAGAAATAGACCGCCAAGAAGAAATTATTGATCGCCTTAAAAACCAAGGAGGTTCTAAAAGGAAAAGAGGTATTTCTCAATCCCGTTCACGTCAAAAGCTATTAGATAAGATGGAAAAAATAGAAATGCCTGAAACCATTCAAAACTCTATGAAGCTAAAATTTACCCCGCGCATCCAAAGTGGGGAAGATGTACTAAAAGTAGATAAATTAGAAAAATCTTTTGAAGATAAGGAAATATTTAAAAACATCTCCTTTAATCTTTATAGAAACGAGCGAACAGCTATAATTGGAGAAAATGGAGTTGGAAAAACAACCCTATTTAAGATAATCATGGGTGAAGAAATGCCATCTAGTGGCAAGGTAAAAATAGGCCAAAGTGTAAATATCGGCTACTTTGATCAAGAACAGAAATCACTAACCTTAGAAAATACTATTTTTGAAGAAATAAGAGAAACCTATCCTATGATGACAAATTTTGAGATAAGATCATATCTTGCAAAATTTATGTTTTATGGAGATGATGTAGATAGAGAGATTGCGGAACTTTCTGGTGGAGAGCGCGCTAGGATATCGCTTTTAAAATTAATGCTCTCAGATACCAACTTTATATTAATGGATGAGCCGACCAACCACCTAGATATTGACTCTAAAGAAATTTTAGAAGATGCCATTCTAGATTATGAGGGTACCATGCTAATTATTAGCCACGACAGATATTTTTTAAATAAGATAGCCGTTAAAATCTTAGATATGAAAGCTGATGGCATAGATGAGTATTTGGGTAACTACACTTATTATGAAAACAAACAAAAAGAGCTAAATGAAACTAGCGAAAAAGCTCCAACTATTAGCAAGACCCAGTTGGTAAAAGAAAAGAAAAAGCAAAATCTTAAGAAAAATGAAATAAAAAAAATAAAAAATGATATTAGAGATGCTGAAAATCAAATAGAGGCTATAGATAATGAAATAGATGAGCTAACTGCTTTGACCCTAGCTAGTGACTTTTACTCTGATCAAGAGAATGTAGTAGAGACCTTTGCTCGTATCAAAGAACTTGAAAATAAAAAAGAAAAACTTGATGAAAAATGGTTAGAGCTTAGCATGAGCCTTGAAGAATAGTATCATTGCGAGGAAAATAAATGAAAAAAAGAGAAAGAAATGAATTAGACCAGAAATCAAAAAATAATTTAAAAGTAGGACTTATCTTACTTTTTACATTTTTTGCTGTTTGGTATATAGAGCCTATTGGTAATTTTTTATTAGCAATCTATGCAGTTTTAAGACCTATTATCTTAGGTTTTGCCATAGCCTTTGTAATAAACTTACCTATGAGTTTTTTTCAAGAAAAAGTTTTTGGAAAGATAATCAATCCTTTAAAACACCGAAAAGTAGTAGTAGCCCTGTCGCTTATTGTAAGCTGGCTAGTGTTTTTTGCAGGGATTACTATACTTTTAGTTGTAGTTATCCCAGAGGTAATAAACGCTGTTCAAGCTGGTATTACTAACCTGCCAGTATTTTTGGATTCACTTTTAGAATATACTGAAAAATTCCCAGCAGTTCATAAGCAAGCACTGGAGCTAAATGATTACTTAAATAGTATGGATGTTACAAAAATATCAGATGCAGTTACTTCTTATATTAGTGGCGATAGTTCAGATTTACTAAATAGAGCCCAAAGCATACTATCTTCAGTTGGATCAGGGCTAATTGCTGTTGCAATGGGTTTTGTATTTTCAATTTATGTTAGTGTAAATAAAAAAAGCTTAAGGCAAAATGCTAATAAAATTTTATACGCTAACTTTTCTGAAGATAAGGCTGACCACATCAACTATATATTTAAATTAACCTATGATTCATTCTCCAAATTTTTGAACTCAAAACTTTTATCAAGTGTATTATTAGGGATATTTAACTTTATAGGTATGAAGATACTAAGAATGCCTTATGCTGGAATGATTTCAATCCTTGTTGGAGCCTTGGATATAGTTCCTTATTTTGGAGCGATAACAGCTGGGGCCTTTGGTATGATTTTAATTTTTATACAATCGCCTATCCAATCCTTAGTTTATTTAGTATTTTTAATATTACTACAGCAAGTCCAAGAAAATATTGTTTACCCTCTATTTGTTGGCAAGAACTCAGGACTTCCTGCAATTTGGATATTTTTATCTGTATTTTTAGGGGGTAGATTATTTGGTATCTTAGGTATGATTTTATTTATGCCTTTGGCTACTGTTATCTACACCCTAGTGGAAGATAGGACCCATATTAAATTAAAAGAGAGAAATATGGACAGAATTACAGTTGCTGAAAAATCCAATCAAACTATTGAGGAATTAAGGGAAAAGGAAATAGAAAGACTCACTTAAAAAAAGCCCATTTTGAGCTGAACCCGTAAACACGGAATAA
>NZ_JBGMEG010000014.1:0-220422 GCF_046365465.1 Anaerococcus groningensis
TTATTCCGTGTTTACGGGTTCAGCTCAACTAGGGGCTTTAATTTTTATATTATTTTCCAAGTTCTTCTACAAATTTTGTAACGTGAGCTGGAAGATCTTCTGGAGTTCTTGCTGTAACGATGTTTCCATCAACAACTGTTTCTTCATCTACCCAGTTTGCACCAGCATTTTTAATATCTGTGCTAATAGTTTTTACTGATGTAGCTTTTATTCCATCTAGGATATCAGCTTCTGCTAAAACCCATGGACCATGGCAGATAGCACCGATTAGTTTGCCAGCTTCATGCATTTCTTTTACAAAATTTACAGTATCTTCTGATTGTCTCATACCATCTGGTGAGAATCCTCCTGGAATGTATACTGCATCAAAGTCACTAGCTTTTGCATCAGAACTTGCAATGTCTGATTTCATTTTGTAGCCACCAGCTTTTCCTACATATTCTGTATCAGCCTCTGTACCTACAAGAGTAACTTCATAATCTTCTTTAAGTCTCCAATAAGGATAAATTAGTTCTGGTTCTTCATATCTATTTTCAATTAGCACTGCTACTTTTTTCATTTAATTAATCTCCTTAAAAGCTCTAAGTTTCGCTTTCATTGTTATATATACCCAAACTACTTATTTTTTAACATAGTTAAAAAATTCTGATGGTTCGACCTTATGGTTATTACGATATTTTAAAGTAATTAAATACAAATCTTCACGCGCTCTAGTCATAGCGACATAAAACATTCTGCGTTCTTCTTCAAGTTTAAGAGTTTTATCTTTAAAATCAAAAAGTATGGGAAATTCTCCCTTTACTAAATCTATTACAAAGACCTTGTCATATTCAAGCCCCTTAGCCTTATGAATGGTGGATAGGATGATATTTGATTTTTTTCTCTTATTTAAAATCCTCTCAAAATTTTCAATTTTTTTGTAAAAATCATCTAAACTTGAAAGACCTCTAGCAAAATTGACCAAGCTTTCTACATATAGGTCTTTGTTTATTACGACTTCATAATGCTTATTAGAAAACATTTTGATATACTCTCTATAGCCCATTTTGTTATAGATATAGGAAAATTTCTTATCTAAATCCATACTTGCTAAGTTTTTAAACTCTTTTTCTTTTCTTAAAAGACCATAGGCTTTTTCATCATTTATATACTCGTGGAGGTAATCAAAAACTGTATAGTTTATTGGTTTTAGATTAAGCTTTTCTATTTCTTCACGGGATAAATATGAATTTACCATATAATAAATCTCTGAAAAAAGCTCTATATTATAAAAATCATTAGAAAAGTTAATGATATTAACCATGTCTTTTAAGATTTTTGAATCAAAAAAATCACTAGATCCATTATTTATGGAAAAATCTATATTTTCTTCCATTAGAAAAGAAACTAAGTTTAGAGCAGAGATATTATTCCTATATAAAATGGCATTGGTTTTATCTTTTTCAAAATGTTTTAGGATATAGGAAAATTCTTCCTTGCTATCATAAGCTTTATACTTATGGACCTTGTTAGTAGTTTTTTTGTTGGTAAATAAGTTTTTTTCATACCTAAATTGGTTTTGACTTATAAAATCACCAGCTACTTTTACAATATTTGCTTGAGACCTATGATTTTCATCCATGGTAATTATTTTTGCACTAGGAAAAATATTTTTAAAATTTAATAAATATTCTGGCTCAGCAGCTCTAAAAGAATATATGGATTGGTCATCATCTGCTACAACCATTAGATTATTTTCTGGATAAATTATTTTTTCAATTAATTTAAATTGCAAGAGGGAGGTATCTTGGCCCTCGTCTAGTTGTATGTACTTATATTTATTTTTAATAGACTTAAGTAGCTTTGGATGTTCATTTATTAGCTTAAGGGCTAATACTTGCATATCATCAAAATCGATAAAAGAATTTTCCTTTTTAAAATTTTCATAGTTTAGGTATATTTTTTCTATGTTTTTTATCTGTGAATTTTTAAGATAAGAAGTACCAACCATGCTGTTTTTCATATAACCAACTTCTGTAAAAAAGTTTTTCAAATCCTCTGAGGACATAATCTTACTATTTATATCAACATATATTTTTTGAACTAGGTTGTACTTATTGTAAAGTTCATCACTTTCTAAGATTTTTAATTCTCTATTAGCTTTTTTGTAATAGTTTCTAATAATCAGGTAGCAAAAGGCATGGATAGTCATAAAGTTTGACTTGGCCTCATTTTCTTTTTCAAACCTATTTTTCATATCTATAGCTTGGGTTCTAGAAAAAGTGAGGGAAAGAATATTTGAAGGATCGATGTTGCTTGATAAAACTTTTATACGTTCTAAAAGCATAGTTGTTTTTCCAGCCCCTGGTACGGCAAGGACTAGACAAGGCCCATTTTTGTGATTTGCTGCAAGTTTTTGTTTGTCTGTTAATTTCATACAAATATCATACCATATAAAATTTTATAAAAGTATGGTAAAATTGTATTAGAATACATATATGGGGGTAACAATGCTTACAACAAATTTTTTAAAGACTAGAACTTCAACTAGAGATTATAAAGAAAAAAACTTAGATGAAAATACTACAAAAAAAATATTTGAAATTGTAGAAGCTGAAGCAGAAAAATTAGGTAAAGAGGACTTATCATTTTTAGTAAATACAGATGGAGAATCTGTATACAAATCCCTTGAAGGGGTAGCTGGCTACAGAGGAATCATGATTAAAGCTCCAGCTTATATTGCTTTAAATACTTTAAATAATAACCCTGCATCTATAGTAAAAGGTGCTTACGGCATGGAAGAAATCATTACAAGATTAAACGAACTAGGACTTGGATCATGCTGGATTACAGTTTCAGATGTAGAAACTACAGTAAAACAATCTGCCTTTAACTTTACTGATGGAGATGTCAACTTACTTTTAGCAGTTGGATATCCACTAAATGATGAAGTTCGCCAACAAAGATATGACGATAGAAAACCTACAGAAGATTTAGTTTTCCTAGGAGATTTTGATACTCAAGCAACAGATGAAGACCTAGAACAAAGAGGACTAAATGATATCTTTGATTATGCAAAATTTGCTCCATCAACCCACAATGAACAACCTTGGAGATTTGTAATAGTTGATGATGAAATAAACTTATATATCGAAGACTTTAAAGGTGATGTAAACTTAATAGATGCTGGTATAATAATGTATTATATCGATGAATTAGGAAAATCACTTGCTATGGCAAGTGGGTGGGATGTAAAACCAGAAATTTCATCTGATAAATACACTTATATAGCAACAAAGAAAATGTAAGAATAGGGCGACTTTTAGTCGCTTTATTTTAATTGAAAGGTAAATATGATTAGATTATATACAGAAAATGATTTTGAAAAGATGAGGGCAGCTGCAGAAATACTTTGCCAGACTCATCTTGCTATCCAAAAAGTTATCAAAGAAGGTATGACAACCAAACAGCTTGATGATTTTGCCAACAAATTTATAGTAGATCACAAAAACGCAGTGCCAGCCCAACTAGGCTATGGTGGTTTCCCTTATACTCTTTGCATATCAGTAAATGATGAAATCTGCCACGGTTTTCCAGGAGACTATGTTTTAAAAGAAGGTGACATAGTTTCTATCGATAACGTAATCCAATATGAGGGAGGACTAGCTGATTCTTGTTGGTCATATGCTATTGGTAATCTAGCAGAACGTGACCAAGAATTAATGGATGTGACTTTAGAATCATTAAATAAAGCTATAGAAGAAGCAAAAGTTGGCAATAGAATAGGTGATATAGGCCATGCTATCCAAGAATATGCAGAAGTAGAGAATGATTTTTCAGTTATCCGTGATTTTATAGGTCATGGTATAGGTAAAGAAATGCACGAAGACCCACAAGTACCACACTACGGAAAGGCTCACAGAGGTCCACGCATCCAAGCAGGTATGGTATTTACAATCGAGCCAATGATTGCAAGTGGCAACTGGCCAATGGAACTTGAAGATAATGGCTGGGTAGCAAAAACAAAAGATGGATCAAACGTGTGTCAATTTGAACACCAATTAATCATTCACGAAGACGGACCAGAAATAATTACTGATCAAAGTAAATATGAATTAACAGAAGAAGACCTAGCATTTATAGAATCATATAAATTTTAGTAGAGGTCTTTCTTGCAAGTAGAATCTTTAAAATTAACAAGTTCAACTGATAAAAATTACTTTGAGAACTTATATAAAACTGCTTTTCTAAAAGAAGAGCAAGTAGCCATACAAAGCCTATACGAGCTTAACAATAAAAATCTAATAGATATTAATTTTTTAAAAGTAGATTGTAAAAAGATTGGACTAGCAGTTATTTATTTAAACCAAGACCTTAATTTACTTTCATATTTTGCTATTGAAGAAAAATATAGGGGCCAGGGCTTAGGGACAAGGGCTTTAGCTTTATTAAAAGACAAATATGATAATTTAATAGTTGAAATTGAAAGTACAAATTTAAAAAAAGTTCACGACCATGATTTAAGAAAAAAGAGAAAAGATTTCTATCTCAAAAACGGCTATAAAGTTTTGGATGGGCAAGTTAATTATTTTGGTATAGAAATGGAACTTATGGCTACCACTAAAGATGCTGGTATTGATGAGTACTTTGATACTTACTATAAAATCTTTAATAAGGATTATATAAATAAAAATATAAAAATAATAGAAAATTAAGTTCTAGGATACATTCCTAGGACTTTTTTGTAAATTTCTTGAAAATTAAGAATTAGCCAAACTTTTTCATATATTAGATAATTATATCTAATACATAATACATAAATAAAAGATAAGGAGACTTAGATGAGCGAATATTTTAACACATCAGATTTAGATAAATTTAATAACGGTGACCTAGCTGATTTACACAAGGAACATTGGGATAATTTTATAAATTATTATGGAAATGTCATGGCTGAGGGAAAACTTTCTGTAAGAACAAAGGCATTAATAGCCCTTGCAGTAGCCCATGCAGAAAAATGTCCATATTGTATAGATGCTTATACAACAAAATGCCTAGATTTAGGTCTTAGCAAAGAAGAAATGATGGAAGCAGTTCATGTAGTAAGTGCTATGCAAGCAGGCATTACCCTTGTAACTAGTGTTCAAATGAAAAACATTATAGATGATTTGGAATTTTAAGTGCATTATTTTAAGAAAGTAAATCAAGCCGTAGCAAGATTTGATGATAGGGTTGGCTATAAGATAAAAACTAAAGATAAAATTGACACCCTCCAATTAAATATTACCAGAACTTGTAATTTAGCTTGCAAGCACTGCCACCTTTCTTGTAGTCCCACTCGCAAAGAAGATATGACTATAGATGTAGCTAGAGAATGTATAGAGTTATTAAAATCTTATGGCTTTAGCACGGTAGATATTACTGGTGGAGCTCCAGAAATGAGTGGAGTTTTTAAATACCTAGTAGAAGAAGCTACTAAGCTTGGTAAAAAAGTAATGATTAGGTCAAATCTTACTATCTATAACAAAAAAGAATACGAAGATATCCCTCAGTTTTTAAGAGACCATAAGGTGGATATTATAGCAAGTTTACCTTTTTATGAAAGAGAAAAAACTGATAAGGTAAGGGGCCTAGGAGTTTTTGAAGATTCTATAAGGATTTTAAAAATTTTAAATGCTTTAGGTTATGGTAAAGATCCTGATTTAAATTTAAACCTAGTTTACAACCCTTCTGGAGCAATGATTCCTCAATCAGAAGAAGAGTTAGAGGAAGTTTATAGAGTAAAGCTAAGAGATGATTATGGCATAGTATTTAACGATTTATTTGCAATAACAAATTCTCCCATTGGAAATTTTGGCAGATGGTTAGATAAATCACGCAACTTAGCTAGATATATGAATCGTTTATATAATTCTTTTAATGATGAAGTGGTAGAAGAGGTCATGTGTAGGTCAACATTATCAGTTGATTATGATGGAACTATTCATGATTGTGACTTTAACCTATCCCTAGGCCTTGGTATAAAAGGTAAAAATAAAACTATATTCGATATTACTGCAAATGATTTGGAAAATAGACAGATAATTACCGCAAATCATTGCTATAGCTGTACAGCAGGAGCGGGCTCTTCCTGAGGAGGCTCCTTGGAGTAGGTTACTTCTAAAGAATATATTAAATAAGGAGAGTTAATGACAGATTTAAGGAAAAAAGTAAGTGATTATTATAGTAAAATCACTACAGAAGATGAAGGGCAAATGCAAACAAATATTTGTGCATGTGCCCGTGATGCTATGCCAGATTACCTAAAAGAAATTAGAAAAGAATTACCAGATGAAATTATTATCCGATTTTACGGCTGTGGTTCACCTATACCAAAGGCTATAGAAGGCAAAACTGTTCTAGACCTAGGATGCGGGACAGGATTAGATTGCTATATTTTGTCAAAACTTGTTGGTGAAAATGGCAGGGTAATTGGTGTTGATATGACAGATAGCCAATTAGAAATTGCTAATAAATATCAAGATGAAATGGCAGAAAAATTTGGATATAGTAAATCAAATGTAGAGTTTCATAAAGGGTATATAGAAGATTTAAAATCTATTGGCATAGAGGATGAATCAATTGATGTAGTTATTTCAAACTGCGTTATAAACCTATCTCCATTTAAAGAAGAAGTTTTTAAAGAAATATGGAGAGTTTTAAAGCGTGGGGGAGAGTTATATTTTTCTGATATTTTTGCTGATAGAAGAATTCCAGAAGATATTAGCCAAAATGAAATCTTAAGAGGAGAATGCTTGGGTGGAGCTATGTATAGAGAAGACTTTAGAAGGCTAATGACTAAAATAGGTTGGACTGATTTTAGATACCTATCAATCGCAAAACAAAGTATAGGTAATAAGGAAATAGAAAATTTAGTAGGAAATATCAACTTTTATTCTGATACCATAAGTGCCTTTAAAATCCCAGACCTTATAGAAGACATATGTGAGGACTATGGTCAAGTTGCTATTTATCAAGGCGGAATAAAAGAAAATGACAACTTTTTTGATCTAGATGGCCACCATAGATTCTTTAAAAATAAAGCAGAATTAGTGTGTGGAAATACAGCTGCAATGTTAGAAGAAACTAGGTATAGCAAATATTTTGAAATTATTGGAAATAGGGATAATCACTTTGGTGTCTTTGCCGGTTGTGCTAGTACTAGATTTAGTAGCTTAGATGCTCGAGGAAGTGGAGAAGTTTGTTGTTGTTAAATTATTGTATTTTTTTATAAAGCATGATAATATAGTTTATATAAATAATAACATTTTATAAGGGGAGAGTAATATGAAAAATTATAAGAATTTGTTTTTAAGCTTAGCTTTAACAGGAGCTATACTAACAGGTTGTTCAAACCAAGAGCAAGCACCTGCAGAAGATGCAGCTGTAAATGAAACTGAAACTACAGAAACTGTAGAAACAACCGATGATAGTACAGAAGTTGTAGAAGAAGTTAAAGGTGTTAGTAAAGACAACAATATAGTAGTTGATGAAGAAAATCAAACTGTAACTGTTTACGCAAACTTTAATGGTAAGTTCCTTACTGAGTCAACTAGACACTTAGTAGTATCTGAAACAGGTAAATTTGGAGACAAACCAGTATTTATTTCTCAAACTGCTCCAGCTGATTTCCATCAAGCTCTATTAGACATCGGTGCAGAACCGGGTGATAATATGACTCCAGAAAATGCAGAAGAAACTACATCTGAAGGTACACCATTAGATGTAACATTCTACTGGGAAGGAAACGAAGATGGAGTTGATGTAAATGACTTTATCGTAGATCCAAATGGAAAAGGTGTTGACTTAAGATTTACAGGTAACCTTGATAGATCAAATGAAAAGAAAACAGGTTGCTTATCTTGCCTAGATTCTTGTACAGTAGGTATTTCATCAAATGCTAATTATCCATTTGGCTCTGTTGAAAAAACAAAAATTGTAGAATTTGGTTTAAATGAAGAACTAGCTCCAGAAGATGGAACACCGGTTGCTATAGTTTACTCACTTAGAGGATAATGGAAACTTTAGCAAAAATTGCAAGGTATTTATTAGGTTCAATTGTTTTATTTACCCTAGCAACTAGTTTAATTAGCCTAAGTATTTGGCTAGATATGAGAATCCATGCCAGACACATTGTCTATGCTAGTTTTATATTCGTGCTAGTGCTTATGATAAGAGGAAACTTTAAGTCTATAAAACCTATTTTAATTGGTGAAGTTATTATGGTGCTTGCCTTTATGCTTGGCAAGTTTCCAAGGGTTTCCTATGAACTAAGAGATGCATTTTATTTGCCAATCCAAATAGATAACTTTAAAATAGTTTTAATCATAACAATAATTGTCACTAGCTTAATAGTTTACTATGATTATTATAAAAACAATAAATATTTAGCAAAAATTAAGGCATAAAAAAAAGCAGGATTTTTAAATAGATCCTGCTTTTTTGCTATTAAAATTTGCCTATACCTAGTTTTTTGCTATCTGCACCCTTATGGTAGGCAGATCTTACTAGTTTATTAATTAATTCTTCATATTCTATGCCAGATGCTTTTGCTTCTAAGACATATGGAGAAGTAGTTTTTGATAGGCCTGGCATGGTATTTATTTCCATTATGTAAGGTTCACCATCAGCATTTAGCCTAATATCAATTCTTGCATAGGTGTCACAATTCATTGCTTTAAATGATTTGATAGCTAGGTATTTCATTTCTAGTTCTAGTTCTTCATCTATTTTAGCCGGTGTAGTTTTGATAGTCCATTTATTTTTTACTACATCTTTTGTTCTAAAGCTGACACCACTTTCTGGATTAAAAGTTATTTCTGTAACTTCAAGGGCCTTTAATTCTCCCATATCTTCTAAAACACCTACAGTAAATTCTCTACCTGGTAAAAATTCTTCTATAATTACAGGTGGATTTACTTCTGAAAAAATTCTGTCTAATGTATTTTCCAATTCCTCTTCATTTTCTACATAAGAATCATTTCTAATACCCACTGACACTGCTTCTGATTCTGGTTTTACAAATAGAGGGAAGGATTCTTTTAGTTCTTCTTTTAACTCATCATCTTTGGAAAATAAAATTTGAGATTTTACTATTGGTAAACCGTGGGAAGCTAAGATAAGATTTGCTGTTTCCTTTGATAGGGCAGTAGCTTGGGCTAGCATACCACTACCTACTATAGGTATGCCTAGTAATTCTAGGGCTGCAAATACGTTTCCTTGTAGTTTTAAGTTTTCTAAAGGGTCATAGTGGATAAATATTACATCCAAGTCTTCTATTTCCATAATATTTCTCATCATATCAATATTAGCTGGAATTTCAAAAACTTCGTGGTTATTGAATTCTAAGGCTTCTTTGATAGATGTTAGCATATTTTGCATAATCCTATCTGCATTTGGATTTACCTGTCTAATTTCATCTGTCATGTTTTCGTATTCTGCGTATACTAAAGCTATTTTCATATGTACTCTTTCTTATTAATATATTAGTCTAATAAATTTTTTTTATTTCAAACAAAAAGAATTAGGCGTCTTCACCTAATTCTAATGTTATTTGGTTTTTAGTTTTTTCTCTTTCACTCATCATTTGGTTGTAGCATTCCCTGCAAAGAGGCTCATATTTATCTTTTGAACCGATTTGGATTCTTGATTCGTCGGTAGATTTTCTGTATGAGGCCCAGGCGTCTTCGCCACAATTTGCACAAATGGCATGGTGTTTGGTTAGTTCATCTGCTATGGGCATTATTTCTTTGATGATTTCAAAGGGCCTAGTTTTATAATCCATATCTAGACCTGAAACTACAATAGTAATATTTTTATCCATAAGTTCATTAAAGATATCTATTACTTCTGTAGGATCATTGGGGAAAAATTGCACTTCATCTATACCTATAGCATCCAATTCGTGATTTGTGGCATATTCCAAAACATCATTTAAGTTTTCTACCTTTATAGCATCTAACTCTAAATTGTCATGGGATACTATTTTTTTCTCATCATCACGATTATCTACGGCTGGTTTAAAGGCAGCAATTTTATAATTTGCTATCCTCATCCTATAAAGCTCTCGCCATAGGGAAGTGGTTTTTCCTGAAAACATGGAGCCTGTGTGAACTATTAGTTTTCCTTGTTTTTTCATTAGTTAACCTTATACATTAAATTTAAAGTTCACTACATCGCCATCTTTCATGATGTAGTCCTTGCCTTCCATTCTTAAAAGGCCTCTTTCACGTGCTGCATTGATAGAACCACTATCTACCAAATCTTCATAAGAAACTATTTCAGCTTTTATAAAACCACGGGATATGTCTGAGTGGATTTTGCCAGCAGCATCTACTGCTTTTGTACCATCTTTTATGGTCCAAGCACGAGTTTCCATTTCTCCTGTAGTAAGGTAGGAGATAAGGTCTAGTGTTTTGTAACTATCTTTTATTACCTTATCAGTGCCTGATTCACTTAAGCCAAGCATTTCTAGGAAATCTTCTTTTTCTTCATCTGTATCTAGCTCTGAAATTTCTTGTTCAATTTTTGCAGACACTATAGATACTTCAGCATTTTCACCTGCTGCAAACTCACGAACTTTAGCTACATATGGGTTATCAGATCCATCATTTGCAGCATCTTCTTCATTTACATTGCACACATAAATAATAGGCTTAGTTGATAGTAGTTGATAGGAGCGAAGGAGTTTTTTCTCATCGTCATTTAGATTTAAAACTCTTGCAGACTTTCCTTCTTCAAGAACTTCTTTTACTTTGTCTAAAACAGCTACTTCCTTAGCAACTTCTTTGTCATTTCTTGCTACTTTTCTACGTTTTTCTAAAACTTTTTCTATCATTTCAAGATCTGCAAAGATTAGTTCAAGATTTATTGTTTCGATATCACGGATAGGGTCTACTGATCCATCTACGTGAGTTACATTTGGGTCATCAAAACATCTTAAAACCTCAACTATAGCATCAGTTTCCCTAATATTTGATAAAAATTGGTTACCCAAACCTTCACCCTTTGATGCTCCTCTAACTAGACCTGCTATATCATAAAATTCTATAACAGCTGGAACAACTTTTTTTGAGTCGCTAATTTGTGCTAGGACATCTAGTCTTTCGTCTGGCACATTTACAAGGCCCACATTTGGGTCAATTGTTGCAAATGGATAGTTTGCAATAAGTGCTCCAGCTTTTGTAATTGCGTTAAATAATGTTGATTTACCAACGTTTGGCAATCCTACAATTCCAAGTTTCATTTGTTATCTCACCCCTTAAATATTTTTAAACATTGCTTTTATTATAATTGATTTAGCAAAAAATTCAATTGATACAAAGCTACCAAAGATAGGTCAAAATGGTATAATTACTGTATAAAATAAGGAAATTTTAACATTTTTACTAAATTACTTTTTTAAATTTTTAAGGGAGTTTATATGAATATTAATCAAAGATTAGAAAATTTACGAAGCTTAATGGCTGATAGAAAAATTGATGCTTACATAATACCAACCTCTGACCCTCACCAGTCAGAATATTTATCAGACCATTATAAAGAAAGAGAATTTATATCTGGTTTCACTGGATCTGCTGGTACAGCTGTTGTTACACCGACTGAAGCAAAAGTATGGACTGATTCTAGGTACTTTCTGCAAGCAGAAAAAGAACTAGCCCACTCAGACTTTGAACTTATGAAAATGGGTGATGAAGACTATCCGACAGTAGAAGAATACTTAGAAGAAAACGTAAATGAATTTGGGAAAATTGCCTTTAATGGAAATCTTTTCTCAGTTAGAGAATACAAGAAATTAAGCGAATCTATGGGATCTCGTACCCTTGTTTCTGATATCGACTACATTTCTGATTTATGGAAAGATCGACCAGATTTAAGAAAAGATAAGGCATGGATTCTAGAAGAAAAATATGCTGGAGAAAGTACTGCTTCAAAACTTTCTCGTATCCGCGAAGAAATGGATGAAAATGGCTATGATTATTATTTTATAGGAGCAGTAGAGGATATTTGTTGGCTATTAAATATCAGGGGTAATGATATCGACTACAATCCAGTTGTACTATGCTATATGCTAATATCAAAAGATAGGGCATATTTGTGTATTGATCAAGAAAAGCTTGATGGAGAAACAAAGGATTATTTAGAAGCAAATAAGATAAAAATACATTCCTACAACTATATATTTACTCTTTTAAAAGATATACCAGGAAAAAACCGTATTTTCCTAGATCCAGCTAGGACAAATGTGGCTATTTATGACGCTATAAATTCAAACGTAAAAGTTTCTACTGGTACAAATATCACTACAAATATGAAGGCTATTAAAAATGAAACCGAGATTGCTAATACAAAAAAAGCTTACATTATAGATGGGGTTACCTTAGTGAAATTCTTTAATTGGTTAGAAGTAGGTGCTACTACTGGTACCTTAAACGAATATGTAGCTAGTAAAAAACTTCACGAACTTCGAGCTGAAAATGAAAGTTTTATAGAAGAGTCTTTTGCTACAATTATGGGTTATAAGGACAATGCTGCCATAGTTCACTATGCACCAGCTAATGTCGGATCAAAAACTATCAGAACTGAAGGAATGGTTTTAATAGATTCTGGGGCCCATTACAAAGAAGGAACTACAGATATTACAAGAACCGTTGCACTAGGTACCCTTAATCAAGCAGAAAAAGATGATTACACTTTGGTTTTAAAATCACATATAGCTTTATTTTTAGCTAAATTTAAAGAAAAAACTACAGGTGCTAGACTTGATTCCATTGCCAAATATCCATTGTGGCAAGCAGGCAAAGATTTCTTCCATGGAACAGGTCATGGTGTAGGTTACTTATTAACAGTTCACGAAGGACCGCAAAGACTTGGCCTCGGACCTGGATCAGAAATAGAATTTAAAGAGCACATGTTTACATCAATTGAGCCAGGTTTATATATATCAAACAGCCACGGAATAAGAATAGAAAACCAAGCGGTTGTTCAAAAAGCATTGGAAAATGAATTTGGTAGATTTTTAGAATTTGAAAATCTAACCTATGTACCAATAGATACTAGACCTATTAATGTAGATATGCTAACTAATGAAGAGATAAATTGGATAAATGACTACAATCAAAAATGTGAAGAAGTATTAGCTGCATACCTAGAAGGAGCAGATTTAGAGTACTTGAAGGAGAGTTGTAAACAAATTTGACTAAAGAAGAACTAAAGGCGAAACTTAAAGAACTACCTGATTTGCCAGGAGTTTATATAATGAGAAATGCCGATGATGAAATAATATATGTCGGCAAAGCTATTTCTCTAAAAAAAAGAGTCCGCCAATATTTTGATAACAATAAAAATAAGGGGGCCAAGGTCCTTGCTATGGTCTCTCACATTGACCACTTTGAATATATAATAGTGGAAAATGAAGTGGAGGCCTTGGTTTTAGAATCAAACTTAATAAAGAAAAATAGGCCCAAATACAATATCGTCCTCCGTGATGATAAACAATATCCGTATATAAAAATAACCAATGAAAAATTCCCACGAATCCAAAAAGTAAGGCAGATTTATAATGATAAGGCAAGTTATTATGGACCTTATCCAGATGCCTATGCAGTAAATGACGCCATAGATTTATTTCACTTGTACTATCCTTTTAGAACTTGTAACCTAGATTTTGACAAAGGACAAACCTTAGATAGGCCATGTTTAAACTATTTTATAAAAAAATGTAAGGGTCCATGTATCCACGATGAAGACGAAAATCGCTATATGGATCATATAGATGATGTAAAATCTTTTTTAGAAAATAGATCGGACAAAATCCCTGAATGGGTTTTAGAAAAAATGAATGAATCAAGTGCTGAGTTAAACTTTGAGATGGCATCAAAATATAGGGACTTTTATAGGGCCCTATCTACTATTTCTGAAAGACAAAATGTCACAGAAACCAGGGGAGATGATATGGATATCATTGCTATGAGCAAGGGTGCAACAGCCATAGTAATGCAAGTGTTCTTAATGCGCCAAGGAAAAATTGTAGAACGTGAGCATTTTATAATCAAAAATGACTATATAGAAACCAACAAAGAAATCATGTCATCATTTATCAAGCAATTTTACCTAGATATCATGTATGTTCCTAAAGAAATTTTAATAGAATTTGAGCCTGATGACCTAACACCTATAAATGAATTTTTAAATCAAAAACGCGGCAGCAAGGTTCTAATCCATGAGCCAAAATTGGGCAAGAAAAAAGAGTTAGTTAATATGGCCTTAACTAATGCCAATGATATGCGTATCAAATACGAAAAACAGGTAGAAAAAAAAGACCGCAAAAAATCTGCTGGTATCAACCAGTTAAAAGAAATTTTAAATATGCCAGAGATAAAACGTATAGAATGCTATGATATTTCAAATACATCAGGCGTTCAATCAGTAGGATCCATGGTGGTTTTTAAAGATGGCCACCCAAATCCAAAGGAATACCGTAAATTTAAAATAAAAACTATAGAAGGTCCAAATGATTATGGTTCTTTAAAAGAAGTATTAACTCGTAGATTTAAAAATGGTATCAAAGAAATGGAAAAAGGCAATACTACGACAGGATTTGGTAATATGCCAGATTTAATTTTAATGGATGGTGGTAAGGGTCAAGTATCATCAGCCCTAGAAATCCTAAATGAATTTAAGCTTGATATAGAAATAGCAGGGCTTGTAAAAGATGATAAGCACACCACTAGAGCTATTATCTACCAAGGTGAGGAAATATTTATAAAAAGAAGTGAGCCAGTTTATAAATTAATTTACGAAATTCAAGAAGAAGCCCATAGATTTGCCATAAATTATCATAGGAAGCTTATGCAAAATACTATGAAAACATCAGAACTAGATAATATCAAAGGAGTAGGTGAAAAAACAAGGACAAATTTATATAAGCACTTTAAAAGTCTTTCTAATATAAAAAAAGCAAGTGTAGAAGAACTTATGGAAGTACCCTTAGTAGGCAGGGCCCAAGCCCTTGAGATTTATAAGTACTTTAGGCTAAAGGGCTAATAAGGAGCAAATTATGGATAGAAACAGGAAAACACAAAGTGATGATCAGACGCAAACCCTTATAGAGCGTGATATTATTCCTAAACATGTAGCAGAAGGTGAGCAGGTAAAAGAGATAAAACTTCATACTGTTGTGGACAGATTGGGTCTTGAAATTGTCCACCAGTCTTCAGATTATTTTGATATAACTTTATCAAATGCAGATGTAAATCGTCCTGGTTTACAACTTGCAGGTTACCTAGAAGACTTTCCCTACCAGAGGTTACAAGTTATAGGATCTGTAGAATTCACTTACCTTACAGGTCTAGATAGCAAGCTCCAATATGAAAGATTTAGGGGTATTTTAGCTTACAATATCCCAGCTGTTATTTTCTCTTATGATGCTGATATAAACCAAGATATCCTAGACTTGGCTGATTATTATGATAAGACCCTTTTAAGGTCACCTGCAAAAACTACTAAGCTTATATCTGCAATTTCAGATGAACTAGAATATCAGTTAGCCCCTAGGAGCAATGTCCATGGGGAACTTTTAGAAGTTTTTGGTATTGGTGTTTTGATTATGGGCAAGTCTTCAGTAGGAAAAAGTGAGACTGCCCTAGACCTTATCAATCGCGGTCACAGGTTAGTTGCAGATGATATGGTAGACATAATGGCCTTTGATGGCAAACTTACTGGCTCATCTCCAGATAATATCCGCCATTATATGGAAATAAGGGGGCTAGGTATAGTAAATGTTAGAAGGCTATATGGTACTGGTTCTGTAAAAAATAGCACCCAGATAGAACTAGTTATAGAACTAGAGCAATGGAAAGAAGATTATGAGTACGATAGACTAGGTTTAGATAACCATTGTGTCAAGCTTTTAAATGTAAAAGTTCCTCATATAGTAGTTCCAGTAAGGGCTGGTAGAAATCTTGCCTTGATAGTGGAAGTCGCTGCAATGAATCAAAGGGAGAAAAATTTTGGTTATAATGCAGCTAGAGTTATGACAAATAATATTTTTCATAAGAGCTTAGCTGAGGAAAACGATGACTTCATTTAGGTCATTGTTTTTTTATTTAAAAGAAAATTTGTGTTAGATTTTAGAAAATATATGAATTTTTTAGTATATTCTTAAAATCTTGTTTTATTTAAAAAAGGCCCTTGACATTCCTAGGAATGTTATTTATACTTAAATTAGTGTTAACGATAATTGCTTATTAATTATTTTAGGAGGTCTAAATGACAATTACTAGAGCAATGAAGACTATGGACGGTAATACCGCTGCAGCTCACGTATCATACGCATTTACTGACGTTGCAACTATTTACCCAATCACACCATCTTCACCAATGCCAGAATCTATTGATGTATGGTCATCAAATGGACGTAAAAATGTTTTCGATAGAGAAGTTATGGTTAAAGAAATGCAATCTGAAGCAGGTGCAGCAGCAGCATTTCACGGAGCATTAGCAGCAGGAGCACTTACTAGTACATACACAGCAAGTCAAGGTTTATTATTAATGATACCTAACATGTATAAAGTTGCTGGAGAAAGATTACCAGGTGTATTCCACGTTGCAGCTAGAACAGTAGCAACACATGCTCTTTCTATCTATGGAGACCACTCAGATATATACGCAGCTAGACAAACAGGTGTAGCTATGCTTTGTTCAAACTCTGTTCAAGAAGTTATGGACTTATCACCAGTTTCTCACTTATCAGCTATCAGAGGTAGAGTACCATTTGTAAACTTCTTTGATGGATTTAGAACAAGCCACGAAATTCAAAAAATCAATGTTTGGGATTACGAAACATTACAAGATTTAGTAGACTTTGATGCAGTTGATGCATTTAAAAACCACTCACTTAACCCAGAAAGACCAAAACACATGGGTACAGCTGAGAAAAATATCTTCTTCCAAAGAACAGTTTCAAGAAACAAAGCATATACAGAAATCATTGATGTAGTAGAAGATTACATGAACCAAATCAACGATTTAATCGGTACAAACTACGGTTTATTTAACTACTACGGTCAAGAAGATGCAGAAGAAGTAATTGTAGCAATGGGATCTGTAAACCAAACTATCCGTGAAACAGTAGACGCTTTAGCAAAAGAAGGCTACAAAGTTGGTTTAGTAGAAGTTCACTTATTCAGACCATTCTCAAAAGCACACTTATTAAAAGCAGTTCCAAAATCTGTTAAGAAAATTGCTGTTCTTGATAGAACAAAAGAACATGGAGCTGAAGGTCAACCTCTATACTTAGACGTTAAATCAGCATTCTATGGTGTTGAAAACGCTCCGAAAATCTACAGTGGTATCTACGGACTTTCAAGTAAAGATACAGTTCCTGGAGATATCAAAGCAGTATACGACAACCTAAGAAAAGACGAACCAAAAGATGAATTTACACTTTCAATTACAGATGATGTTACAAACACATCTTTAGAAAGAGAAGACTTTAAAGTACGTCACGAAGGTACAACAAGATGTAAATTCTGGGGATTCGGATCAGATGGTACTGTTGGTGCTAACAAACAAGCTATCAAAATCATCGGTGATAACACAGACATGTATGCTCAAGGTTACTTTGACTACGACTCTAAAAAATCAGGTGGTTTAACAGTATCTCACTTAAGATTTGGTAAAGAACCAATTAAATCAACATACCTATTAGATGAAGCTGACTTTATGTCACTTTCAAAACAAGCTTACCTACACCAATACGATGTATTAAAAGGTCTTAAAGATGGTGGTACATTCCTTCTTAACACAACATGGAGTGAAGAAGAATTAGAAGAACACCTTCCAGCAAATGTAAAAAGATACCTTGCTGAACATGACATCAAATTCTACATCATTGACGCAAGTCACATTGCTCAAGAAATTGGACTAGGTTCAAGAACAAACATGATAATGCAAGCTGCATTCTTTAACTTATCTCAAGTACTTCCAATTGATGAAGCTGTTGGATACTTAAAAGATTCTATCGTTAAAGCATACGGTCACAAAGGCGATGACATTGTAAACATGAACTACTCAGCAGTAGATTCAGGTTTAGAAGCAGCTAAAAAAGTAGAAGTTCCAGCTGAATGGGCAAACGCTCAAGATGAAGTAAAAGCTGAAGAAAAAGACCTACCAGAATTTGTTAAAAACATTCTAAAACCAATGATTGAACAAAAAGAAGATGATATTCCAGTATCAGCTTTCGTAGATCTTGATTTAGAAAATGGTGAATTCCCATCAGGTACAACAGCAGTCGAAAAACGTGGTATTGCTCTTAACGTACCAGAATGGCAAATGGAAAATTGTATCCAATGTAACCAATGTTCATTCGTATGTCCTCACGCTGTAATTAGACCATTCCTAGTAACAGAAGATGAAAAAGCAAATGCACCAGAAGGTTTTGAAACTAAAAAAGCAATCGGTAAAGGACTTGAAGAATACGAATTTAGAATTCAAGTATCTCCATTAGACTGTACAGGTTGTGGAAACTGTGCTGATATTTGTCCAGCTCCAGAAAAAGCTCTTCTAATGAAACCATTCGAAGAACAAGTTGAAGAACAAAAAGATAACTGGGAATACGCACACGAAGAAGTTGGCTACAAAGAAGATGTTATGGATGATCAAACACTTAAAGGAAGCCAATTCAAACAACCATTACTACAATTCTCAGGAGCTTGTGCAGGTTGTGGTGAAACTCCATACGCTAAACTTGTAACACAAATGTTTGGTGACAGAATGTATGTAGCAAATGCTACAGGTTGTTCATCAATCTGGGGAGCAAGTGCACCAGCTATGTCATACACAATCAACCAAGAATCAGGTAAGGGTCCAGCTTGGGGTAACTCATTATTTGAAGATGCTGCTGAATACGGATATGGTATCAAATTAGCTGCAGAATCAAACAAATACCTACTAGAAACAAGAATGAACTCATTCTTAGATTTAAACCTTGATACTCCACTTAATGAAGCATTCAAAATGTGGTTAGAAGGAAAAGAAGATGTAAATGCATCTAAAGAAGCAACAGCTAAAATCCTTAACCTACAAGATGAAACAGTTGATAGTGAAGAAGGAAAAGCTCTACTTAAAGATATCTACAACTTAAAAGATTACATGATCAAAAAATCACTATGGATCTTTGGTGGTGACGGATGGAGCTATGATATCGGATTTGGTGGTGTTGACCACGTATTAGCAAGTGGTGAAAATGTAAACATCCTAGTATTCGATACAGAAGTTTACTCAAACACAGGTGGTCAATCATCTAAAGCTACACCATTATCAGCAGTAGCACAATTCGCTGCATCTGGTAAAAAAGTACGTAAAAAAGACCTTGGTCTAATGATGACTTCATACGGATACATCTACGTTGCACAAGTAGCTATGGGTGCTAACCAAAACCAAACAGTAAAAGCAATTAAAGAAGCTGAAAGCTATGATGGTCCATCACTAATCATCGCTTACGCACCATGTATCAACCACGGAATCAGAATTGGTATGGGTAAATCACAATTTAGAGAAAAACAAGCTGTTCAAGCTGGTTACTGGCACTTATGGAGATTTGACCCAAGACTTGCAGAAGAGGGCAAAAATCCATTCCAATTAGACTCTAAAGAACCTACCGAATCATTCCAAGAATTCTTACAAGGCGAAGTTAGATACTCTTCACTTAAGAGATCATTCCCAGAAACAGCAGATGAATTATATGCAGAAGCTGAAAAAGCTGCAAACGATAGATACGAAACATATAAAAGACTTGCTGGAAAATAAGAATTAATAAGTAATTAAAAGAATGCCATATGTAAATATGGCATTTTTTTTTAAGAATAAAAATAGATTTTTTAACAAAATATATTTAGGAACTAAAATGAATAGACTAATTTTTTTTACTAAAGCTCCAAATCTAACAAATAGTAAAACTAGATTAAAAAACTTCTTAACAGAAGAAGAACGCTTAGATTTGATGGTTAAACTTATAAAAGAAAATTATAAATTAGTAAAAGAAGCAAATATAGAGTCGGTTATCTATTATAACGGTGAAATGACAGATATTTCTTTTATTGATGGAGAAAAAGTTCCTCAAACCGGCGATGGTTTGGGAGAAAAAATGAGAAATTCTATCTTTAAAGAACTTGATAACTATGAAAGAGTTATACTAATAGGATCTGACTTAGAAAATTTAAATAAAACTCATATAAAAGAAGCTATAATAAAACTAGATGATTATGATATTATCCTAGCACCTAGTAAGGATGGGGGCTATGGGCTCGTTGCTATGAAAGAAAAAATAGATATTTTCTCTGATATAACTTATTCTACACCGAAAGTCTTAGAGGATACTATTGAAAAAATCAATAAACAAGAAAAAAGTTATTACCTCCTAGAGTCTATCCGTGATATAGATACTATCCATGATTTAGTAATTGCAGAGTTTGATAATGACAAGATAATTGAACTGGGAAGTGGAGAATATAACTTAAATTATAGGTTAGAAAATAAGGTTATAAGGATAAATTTGGCTTCACAAATTGGCTTAGGTGACCAGCAGTTAAAGTATGAATATGATGCCTTAAAAACTTTAGAAAATTCTGAAGTAACTCCAAAGCCTTACGATTATTATGAAAAAGGTAAGTATCTTCCAAAAAGTTTTATGACTATGGAATATGTTGAAGGTAGCCCCTTAGACTATAAAAAAGATATGGATATTGCAGCTAGATTGCTAAGTTCTGTCCATAATTTGAAAACTGACTTTAATAATTTTATTTGGGCTGATAAACCTTTCCTAGCTATGTATGAAGAATTTGAAGCTATGTTTAGCCATTATCAAAGCTATGAAAATAAAAATCCAAAAGTAGAAACGAAAATAATTAACTTTTTAGATATAGCTAAAAAATCAGGCCTAGACGCTGATATAAAAAATCCATGTATTATAAATACTGAGCTAAATAATAGAAACTTTATTATAGGAGAAAAGTCAGTAATAATAGACTGGGAAAAACCTGTAATAGGAGAATGTGAACAAGACCTAGCCCATTTTTTGGTACCAACAACTACAAATTGGAAAACTAATGTCATCCTTAATGAAGATCAAATGCTAGACTTCTTAAAAATATACGAAAAATACCGCCAGGTCGACTATGATAAATTTTATAAGTATTTAATGTTTAACTCTCTTAGGGGTATATCTTGGTGTTCTATGGCCAAGGTTGAGTATGAAAAGGGAAGATTTTTAAGTAATGATGATACCCTAGCAAAGATAAATAGGTTTTTAAGTTTAGAATTTTTAAATATGCTAGAAAAATTTTATAGGATATGATATGTATAAAGAAAAATTGGAAGAACTTTCAAAAAAGGAATATAACTGCTCTCAAACTGTTTTTGCATATTTTGCTGATGATTTAGGTATGGATGAAGAATTAGCAATGAAAACTGCTACCGCCTTTGAAAGGGGCATGTTTAAGTCAGAAACTTGTGGGTCGCTAACAGGAGCGTATATGGCCCTAGGTTTAAAATATGGATCAAATGATTTTGAAAGAAAATTAAAATTGGAAGAAATGGTCCATAAACTTGATGATGAGTTTGAAGGAAGAAATAAAAGTAATAAATGTATAAAGCTTCTAGGTGTTAATGTAAATACTGAAGAGGGTATGAAAGAAGCTTTAGAAAAAGATTTATTAAGCGATGTGTGTGGTAGATGTATAAGTTCATCTATAGAAATAACTGAAAAAATAATGGAGGAGTACGATGCAAATGAAAAATAAACTCCTAGCTAGTTTACTATGCTTAGGACTTTTAACAGGTTGTAGCAATAATGCCAATGAGCAAGTGGCAGAAGAAAACGCCCCAGTAGAAAGTAGCCAAGAAGAAGTAGAAGTAAAAAAAGAAAATAAAGAAGTAGCTGAAACAAGTGATGTTATAAGCGAAGTAAACTTTGATGAAATAGCTAAAAAAGCTGAGGGTACATCTGTAAATTTATATGGTTGGGGTGGAGATGATAAACGTAACCAATGGTTAGATGATGTTATTATCCCGCAAATGAAAGAAGACTATGATATAGACGTAAACCGTGTTGGAATGGATATAGATGAGATTCTTAACCTAATGCTTGCTGAAAAAGACTCTGAAGATGGCGATGTAGATGTGGTTTGGATAAATGGGGAAAATTTTGAAAATGCTAAAAATAATGGCTTACTATATGGTCCTATCACACAAATTCTCCCAAACTTCAATGCCTATGTAGACCAGGAAGATGAAGCAATAAAATATGACTTTGGTGAGCCAGTTGAAAATATGGAAGCGCCATATGGGGGAGCTCAATTCGTATTTTTATATGATAGTTCAAAAATTGATAACCCACCTAAAAATGCTGATCAACTACTAGAACTTGCCAAGGCAAATCCTGGTAAAATAACTTACGCATCCCTACCAGACTTTACAGGCTCAGCATTTATTAGAAATATTATTTCTGATATCCAAGGTTATGAAGACTTTATGGATAAGGATTTAAGCAAAGAAGAACTTAGAGAAATGTTAAAACCAACTATAGATTATCTAAATGAATTAAAACCATACCTATGGAATGAAGGCCAGTCTTACCCTGCAGATAACCCAACTTTAACAAATATGTTTGCAGATGGAGAGCTAATCATGGCTATGAGCTATAATCCAAATGCCGCATCAACTGGAGTTGCTGATGGTCAATTTAATGAAAATGTTAGAACAGCAGTATTTGATAAAGGAACAATTGCGAATACTCACTTTTTAGCTATTAGCAAAGGATCTTCAAATAAAGATGCAGCTATGGTTCTTATAAACTTAATTTTATCACCAGAAGCACAAATATCAAAAGCAGACCCAGAAACCTTGGGTGATTTACCAATCATTGACTATGATAAATTAACTGATGAGCAAAAGAAAATGTATGATGAGATTCCATCTGGCGAATACACCCTATCTACAAAAGAGTTAGAAGAACACAGAATACCAGAAATGCCAGCAAATCTTGTACCACTTATTGAAGAAATATGGGAAGAAGAAGTACTAAACTAGATAACTTACTCAGCTATTTAGGATTGGTGTTAATTATAATACTAATCCTAATTGGCTTTAGTAAGTCACTATTAATCAGTTTTGGACTTTTTAAAGAAGTAGGGCTTGAGAGTTTTACCTTTGACTTTTATAAAGAAGTGCTAGTAGATAAGACTTTTATATCAAGCCTTATTTTTTCTTTAAAAATATCTATTATATCAAGTATTTTAGCGATTATTTTAGGAATTTTTCTATCATATGGGATATTTACCAGTAAAATCTATGACCTGTATTTAAAGCTACCAGTAATCTTACCCCATATAATTATAGCGATTTTACTTTTAAACCTATTTTCTCAAACTGGGGTTATAGCTAGGATATTTTACAAGTTAAATATTATCGAAGAATCAAATGATTTTATCCAAATATTTTATAGTAAAAATGTTCTAGGGATTATTTTAACATATGCTATAAAAGGTGGGGCCTATGCCGCTATGGTATTTTTAGAAATTTATAGAAGTATTAGTCCCAACCAACTAGCTGCTGCTAAAAACTTGGGAGCAAGTGATTTGCAAGAATATTTTTATATAATATTTCCCTTTATAAAAAAAGAGTCTTTAGAAATATTTTTGATTTTATTTAATTTTGCTATAAGCTCTTACGAAGTTCCAGCCTTGATTGGTCCAACTAGTCCTAGGACCCTAGCTTTAAAGTCCTATATTGAATTTACTAAAAATAATTTTTCCTATAAACCCAAGGCTTTGGTTATAAATGTATTTTTAAGTCTTATAGGATTAGTTTCTTTTATAATTCTTATAATAAGTGAGGTAGGTAAAAATGAAAAAAATTTCTAAATTCATCTTATACCTCTATATAGGGTTTTTGATATTTGCTGCTATAGATTTATTTATGACTAGTTTTAGGCAAAATTATCCTTGGCCAATTTTATTTTCTGCAAATTATTCTATGCGTTCTTATAAGTATTTGCTTAAGGATAAAAAATTTATAAAAGGCATTTTAAATTCACTTTTGATAGGTTCTATATCAAGTTCATTTTCAACAATACTTGCTCTACCCCTAGCAAAAAAAATATTTTATAAGACTAAGGGTTACCGTATAATGAGCTTTGCGGTATTTTTACCCTTTCTTATTGGGGCTACTAGTATAGGTCTGGGTTTGCAATTATTTTTCAAAAAAATAGGTATTAGCGGGTCACGTTTGCTAATTATATTTGCTCAAAGCCTTTATATCATTCCCTATGCGGTAAGAATTATAAAACCGGGTTTTGGATTTTTAGGAGATAATTTGATATATGCATCTAAAATGCTTGGTGCAGGGAATAGGGAAGTGAGAAAAGAAATAATTTTTCCAATCCTTGCTCCCTTTATAAAAACAGCTCTCATTATGGGTTTTATTCTATCAATTAGCGAATATTATCTGACCCTAGTTTTAGGATCAGGACTTGTAGAAACCTTTATGACAGTAGCTTTTCCTTTTTTTGTAGCAAGAGATAGGGCATTATCATCTGCTATTAGCCTAGTATTTTTACTAATAAATGTTATTTTTATACTTTTAATAGAGCTTATATTTAGAGTGATTTTCAGGAGAAAAAAATGGATACTATAAGAGCGGAAAATATAAGTAAGGCATACAAAAATAAAATAATATTAGATGCTATAAATCTTGATATAAAATCTGGCCAAGTCCTTGCTATTGTAGGCAATAGTGGATCTGGTAAGAGTACGCTACTTAAAATTTTATCAGGAATAATAAATGATTTTAAAGGAAACATATATCTAAATAATAGCGATATCACAAAAACTCCTATGAAGGATCGAAAGTTTATACTTATGTTTCAAGATGATGAATTATTTCCCCACATGAATATATTTGATAATGTTGGCTTTGGGCTTAAAATGGAGAGTAAGGATAAGTCTTTTATAGAAAAAGAAGTGGATAAATATTTAAGCTTAGTGGGCCTTATAGACCATAAAGACAAATATCCTGCCCAATTATCTGGAGGAGAAAAACAAAGAATTGCCCTAGCTCGTAGCCTAATTGTAAGACCGAAAATGCTTTTATTAGATGAGCCCTTTACAGCCCTTGATCCAACTTTAAGGGAAAATCTTAGGCGAGAAACTTTTAAAATTATAAAAGAGCAAAATATTCCAACTATATTTGTAAGCCATGATATAAATGAGGCAGTAGAAGTAGCTGATAAACTTGCAATTCTTTCAAAGGGGAAATTTGTAGCCTATGATAGCCCTAGAAATATTTTTGATAATCCAGGCAATTTATCCACCGCTAGATTTATATTTAAAGATAATATAATAGGAAAAAAACTTATCAAAAAAGCTGATATAGGAATTGTCCCTGGAGATGATTATCAAATAATTGAGAAAACTTATAAGGGTGATTATTTTACTTATAGGGTAGCCGGAGAATATAATTTACTTATAGATAACCCCAGAGAATTTTTTATAAATGATAGGGTAGGGATAAAGATAAATCGTGTTATAGAACTGGAGGAGAAATGAAAAAAGTAATAATAGACACAGATTGTACCATAGATGTAAAGGGATGTGACTTAGATGATGCCTTTGCAATTTTATTTTTGCTGGCTCATCCTGAGATAGATGTTAGACTCATTACCACAACCTTTGGCAACAATAATGAAGATATCACCTATAAAGCTACTAAAAAAATGCTAGATGATTTAAAAATAGATATTCCCCTAGTAAAAGGTGGTTTATATTCTCACCAGGCAGGAGAGGCAATAAAAAAAGAAGTTGAAACAAATGATGATATAATTATTCTCTCATTAGGATCAACTACAAACACTCAAAAAGCCTTAGCCTTGGGTATGGATCCTAAAAAGGTAAAATCATTTGTAGCTATGGGTGGTATAACAAAAGAACTTCAGTTTAATAAAAAAGTTATGGATGAGCTAAACTTAAGCATTGATTACCTATCAACTATTTATGCTTTAGAAAGATTAGATAATATTCATATAATAACTGGAAATAATTGCATGAAGCATAAGTATGAACTTCCAGCAAAACCAGAATATAAAAGTGAATTTATGAATTACTTAAAATCATCTTTAGAAAGACTTACCAATGAATTTATGGATGAGTTTGGAGAAAGAAAACTGGTAGTATGGGATGCCCTAGCAGCCTTATACATTACCAATCCAGAATATTTTATACATGTGGATAAGAATATTGTCCTAGATGAGCATTTGTTAGGGGGATATTTAGTAGATGGGACAGATAAAAAAGTAAATCTGCCAGAAATAAAAGATAATATAAATGCTATGGAATATATAGTTCAAGTAATTGAACATAGTAATTAAAAAAAGGCGGGGTATAGGAACCTCGTCTTTTATATTTTTTTATAAAGCTCAGCTATTATTTCTATATCATAACCATTCCTATACATTTTCTGTAAGATCTTCATAAAAAATCCTGCTCTTAAAGGGTGTTTTTTTAATCTTCTAGATGAAGTATAGATTGGATAATCAATTTGTTTTAGTTTATAGCCAGCTTTTTTTATATCCATTGATAATTGATAGTCTTCCATAAGGGGGATGTCTTTATAACCGCCTATTTTTTCAAATATTTCTCTTTTGATAAATATTCCCTGGTCACCAAAGGCTATATGTTTTCTTTTTACCCTTAGATTTGAAAAAAATTCTATAAAATCTAAGCTAGGATTAGTTGGTTCAAATTTTAAGCTGAAGCAGCCAGCATCAAGATTAGAATTTTCTATTAAATTTACACAATCAGAGCCTATAAGACTGTCACAATGTAAGAAAAATAAATAATCTCCCTTGGCATATTTTGCTGCCGCATTCATTTGCCTAGACCTAAATTTTGTTTCTTGTATCTTTGGATAAGAAATTAGTTCATAGGTCCCATCGGGACTAAAACCATCTGAGAATATTACTTCATAATTACCTTTTATACTTGCTAAAACATTTTCAATTTTTTCTATATTTTCTCTTTCGTTATAGGTCGGAATTATTATTGTTACCATGTTTTTTATCATATATCTTTTTTGCTACTAGAGTTAAAACTGTAAAGGCTACTAGAATAAGTATAGAAGTTATAAACTCCTTACTACCAACATCTGTTATATTTGTCCCTACATTTAAATAAACAAGGGTTCCCGGAATAACGGAGATTATTGTAGTTAGCAAAAATGGCACAAACTTTATCTCAGTTAAACCAGCAAGATAATTTTCAAAAATATAGGGAACAGCAGGCACTAATCTAAATATAATAAAGGTGGTTATAAGTTTTTTTTGATCTTTAGTATAAATTAAATTTAAATACTGGTCTGGTAGTTTATCTTTTAGGATATTATAAACCTTATCTTTTGCATATTTATTTGATATAAGATACATCAAAGTTGTATTTGTTGCTACACCTATTGTGGTATATATCAAACCATTTAAAAAACCAAATAATGTCCCGCCAACTATTACTATACTAAGAGTAGGGAAGAGGAAGACTGGTAGTATGGTAAAGGCAATTATATAGATTATAGGTGCTAAGGCACCATAAGATTCTATCTTTGCTTGCAAGATATCTATATTAATAGTTTTATTTACCCAAACTATTAAAGCTATCACTAGGATAGCTTTAATAACATTATAAATTCGTTTTGTGTTTTTCATTGTATCTTTTTCTTAAGAAAGCTACGACTACGGCAAGGATAGATATGATTATTACAAACATAAATATTCCTCGTGCTCCACCATCAAGTTCTCCACCTGTGTAGGAATACACAATAGTTGCTGGTAATTGTCCAAGACCTGTAGCTAGGAAAAATCCCCAGAAACCCATTGATGTAAGTCCTGCAGCATAGCTTACAATATCAAAAGATATAAAAGGTAAAAGTCTTGCTAAAAGTATGGTGTGTTTACCATATCTTGCAAAGAAATCTTCGATATTTTCTAAAGCCCCTTTACTAGAGAGTTTAATAACTGCATCACGGCCCAGTGATCTTGCTATAAAAAAGCATAGAGCTGCTCCAACCATAGCTGAAGACCATGAAAGGATAGCTCCTTTTACCCAACCAAAGATAGCAGCATTAGATAGCGTAATTAAAACTGCAGGAATTGGTGCAATTACAGATTGTAAAATCATTAGTAAAAATGAAACTACAGCTGCTTTAGCACCAAAGCCACGGATATATTCTATAACACCACTTAAGCCACCAGTACTAATAGCTTTGACAGCATTATTAATTCCATTTCTAAATGGAGGAATTATAAGGTAAGCTAGCAATAAAACGAGCAGGGGCACCAATACGGCAAGTTTGGAAGATTTTTCTAATCTTTCTTCCTCTGGGTTTGTCTTATCTGTGTGTCTCTGTGCCATATTTATCTACCTTAGTTTTCTGATAAATCGTATCCGTCGTATTCTTTTGTTCCATCAAGAGAGTTGATTACTTCGTGACCTTCATTTGCTAGCATATCAGCTACTTTAAAGGATCTATTTCCTGAGTAGCAGTGAGTTAGGAATGGTTTATCTGTTGGTAGTGTTTTAATTAATTCTTCTGCATCATCCACTGGAACATTTATAGCTCCTGGTAGGTGACCTTCATTGTAATCTTTTTCATCTCTTACATCAACTATTGTGTAATCACCTGTGCTTGCTAGTTCGATAAATTCTGGTCCTGATACAGAAGTTACTTTTGTTTTTGTTGTGTAATCATAATCTCCATATCCACCAGCTGAAGCTACATCTGTAAAGCCATTATCTACTAATTTTTGGTAAGCTTCATCAGCTTCTGCTTCGCTATCACCATAAACTACTACAGTTTTATCTTTGTAATCATCTAATTCGCCAATTCTTTGATCAATTTCATCTAATGGAAGGGTAATGGCGTGTTTTATGTGTCCTTCGTTGTAGTCTTCTACTTTTCGTGTATCGATTACTAGATATTTTTCTTTTTCATCATTATCTTCTTGGATAGTGTCTAGTTCTTCACCTGTAATTCTTTTTACTTCTGCTTGTTCAGTATCTTCAGTAGTATCAGCTGTTTCATCTACATCTGTTGATTCTTCTGGTGTTGTATCTTCTTCAGTAATTTCTGTTTCTGTAGTATCAACTGTTTCTGCAGTCTCTGTTTCAGCTGGTTCAGATGTATTAGCAGCATCATTGCCACAACCTGTAAGGGCAAAAGTTCCGATTAACATAAGTGTAAGTAATTTGTTAGTTTTTTTCATATTTTTCTCCTATTTTTAAAATTCTAATTTAGTATTAAATTTATCAGTAAAGTCTCCTAATTATAAAATTTAGCTTTTAATGCATTTTTAAAATAATTCGTTTTTACCTCTTCATCAATGCCCAAAAATACTGAAGCAAAGTGGTGGACTTTATTGTATTTTGAAAAGCGCATCGAACAAGTAGCGCAGTAAGTATAAATTTCTTGATTCTTTATAGAAGCAGTCATACCATCTGCTATTTCATTTTCCTTTTTGCTTGCAAGTCCTCCAGCTCCACAACAGTTGGTGGATGTAAATTTATCCTTCCAGTTAGGGGCATGTCTTTTTATAACTTCAAAAATTTCATGATTATACCTATCTGAGCATGGGAAAAATACATCGCAAGTCGTATCTATATCCTTGATATAGTCATATTCTTCTAGCCATTTAAAAATAGAAATGACTTCTGCATCATATTTTTTTGCCATATGGTGGTAGCAGTTAGGGCATGCTGTTACAATTCTATCTATGCCTAGATTTTTAATTTGATCTTCTAAGGCCTTACTTGGTTCTTCTTTAAAACCAGTACTTGCTACAGGATTTTTGCAGCAGTCTATAGAAAAGGTAAAACCATGGTTTTCGAATAAATCGATTAAAGCTTTGGAAGTTTCTGGATAAAAGGCTGGAAAATTGCATCCAAGAAATAAAAGATCCTTTGATGATCCAGTTTTTTTAGGTAAGTTCCTAAAAGGGTAGGACTCCTTGTTTAATTTAACTAGCTTGTACTTAGGATTATTTTTTCTAAAGGTAAGTGATATATATTTGCCATTTAAGTTTTTAGGACAAACATCACTACATTTATTGCATAAAAAGCATGAATAAGCTAAATCTTCTCTTTTAGTATAGTCTAATAAATTTATATTATACTTACTTAAAAATGGACAATTATCAGTACATAAACCGCACTTGATACAATTGTCCTCTACAACTTTTAGGTAATCCATATAAGTTCCTATCATTATGTTTTATAAATTTTAAGTGTGTACTAAAGCCTACGGCTTATCTTAAAATTTTGTTTATAGCTTAAAAATATAGTCAAACTCATAGTGTACTTATTGCATGAGCAATTATGAAAATGTTGTCATATATTTGTCTATATATTAACACAAAATACACATTTGTCAATATCTGTAAGGCAAAATAAAAACAACTATAGTATAATATAACAAATATCTATGATATAATTAGTCCGAATAAATGGAGGATACAATGTCTATAAAATATGTAAATAATTTTGGCAAGGTAACTATAGATGATTCTGTGCTAAGCAATATTGTTGCTGCAACAGTTATGGAGTCATATGGCGTAGTGGGTCTTGCATCTCAAACAACAAAAGATGATATCTATCAACTCTTAAAACTTGAAAATATGAGTAAAGGTGTTGAAATACATAGGAAAGATGATGGTACGATTGCTATAAATATTTCTATCTTTGTCCTTTATGGAGTAAGAATTGCAGTTGTAGCCCAAAATATTATTGATAATGTAAAGTATACTGTAGAAAAATCTCTAAATGTTAGAGTTTCAGCAGTGAATGTTTTAGTACAAGGAATTGGTGAGTAGGTAATTATGAGAGAAATTGATGCTAAAAAGCTCCATCAGATGATTATCGGGGCTTATGAATTGTTAGATGAAAATAGGGAAATGGTTAATGCCCTGAATGTTTTTCCAGTGCCAGATGGGGATACAGGGACAAATATGACCATGACTATGAAATCTGGAGTAGATAAGGTAAATCAATTAAATAGCGAATCTTGCGATGAGATAGCCAAGGCCTTATCCCAAGGCACATTAATGGGTGCTCGTGGTAACTCTGGAGTTATCTTATCCCAACTTGTAAGGGGTTTATCAAAAGCTATAAAAGGCAAAAGTGTAATTGAAACTTCTGATATCAAAGAAATATTTCAAATAGCAAATCAAACTGCTTATAAGGCAGTTATGAAACCTACAGAAGGGACAATACTTACAGTTAGCCAAAAAATGACCGATAAGGCAAATGAGGCTTATACAGATGATATTAAGCTAGATCAATATCTATTTGATATCATTAGTGAAGGGCAAATTGCTCTTGATAATACACCAAACCAACTACCAGTTTTAAAAGAAGCAGGAGTTGTGGATTCAGGTGGCCAAGGCCTAATAACCTTACTAAAGGGAGCTTTCTCAGCCTTAAATAGTGATATCGATATAAAGGATATTGAGAGCAAAAATATTGAAGTTAAAAAAGATTTACCATATGAACTAACTTTTGAACTAGCTACTACAAAAGAATCTTACCAAACAATCCTAGCTAACCTAGAAACTATGGCAGATGATATAGAAGAGTCTTTTTCTGATGGAGTACTAAAGGCGAGCCTAAGAACAGATAATGTTTATGGTTTACTGCAAATGCTAACTGTTGATGGAGAAATCTTAAGGGCAGAACTAGTAAACCTAAAACCAAATATAGAAAAAGTTTCTTCAAACAAAACTAGCCAAGCTAAAAAATATGGATTTATAGCAGTAAGTCGTGGGGAAGGCTATGATGCTATTTTAGAATCAATGAATGTAGATGAAATTATCTCAGGTGGTCAAACTATGAACCCATCTACTGAAGACATATTCAATTCCCTAGATAGGGTAAATGCTGAAAATATAATTATTTTCCCAAATAATAAAAATATTATAATGAGTGCCAAACAAGCTTGTGAAATTACAGAAAAAAATGCAGTGGTTATAGAAACTAGATCCATTCCTGAAACATTTGCTGCTATGCTAGAATTTGATGAAGATAGCGATATAGAAGAAAATTTAGAAAATATGAATGAAGCTATTAAAGACTTACACGTAGCAGAGGTTTCTATATCAATTAGAGATACATCCATAAACGGCATAGAGATTGCCAGAGATGATTATCTAGGTATCTTAGATGGAAATATCGTAACTTCTAATGAAAAAATTGTAGATACTGTTATAAATACCATAAATCATGCCCTAGAAAATGATAGCGACTTATCTTTAGTAACTTTATACTACGGAGAAGAAGTAGATAAAAAAGATGCTAAGGACTTAGTTAAAAAAATTAGCAAAAAGCATAAAGATATAGATGTTGAGTTAGTTTACGGCGGCCAACCAGTTTATTATTACACAATTACATTAGAATAATGGACCTACTAGACCTAAAAGGTATAGGGCAAAAGAAAAAAAAACTTTTAAGAAAATTAAATATATACACAGTTTCTGACCTATATAACTACTATCCAACAAGCTTTGAAGATAGGAGAAATAAAGCAACTGTTTTAAAGGCTAGATCAAATATAAAATATTATTTTGAATGGAAGATTACCTCAAGGTCTAAGCAAATTAGAACAAAAAAGGGAATCATCACCTATATCTATGCCCTAGAGGAAGAAAGTAATCAAAAAATTAAAATAATTTGGTTTAATGACAGATTTTCCCATCAAAAACTAAATATCTATGAAACCTATAAATTTTATACCAAAATAAGTATTGAAAATGGTATTTACCAAGCTGTAAATCCTATGTTTTGTAAGATGGATGAAGATGAAATAGGTAATATCATTGCCATATATCCTCTTACAAGTGGTATAAATCAAAAGCAGCTTTCAAAATTTATAGGTGAAAGCCTTAAATACTTTGATAAAGATGAAGAAATATTTGATGAAAATATACTAGATGAAATTGGCTTTAGGTCAAAGTATCAAAACTTAGAAGAAATTCATTTTCCAACAGATATAGAAAGTCTAATGACCGCCAAGTCTCAAATAAAAGTAACCGACTTTGTAAAAGAACTAATCTATATAGACTTTATAAATAAAAAACTTCAAAGTGATCAAAATCTAAATCTATCATATGATTTAGATAAGATATTAGCAAAACTAGATTTTAAGCTAACTAGGTCGCAGTTAATATCATTAAAAGAAATCCTAGCAGATGCCAATAAGGATACCCTTATGAATAGGCTCCTAATAGGTGATGTAGGATCAGGAAAAACTATTGTCGCAATAATAGCTATGATAGTTTTTGCTCTAAATGGCCACCAAGCAGCTATGATGGTACCTACAGAAGTTTTGGCTAACCAGCAATATGAAAAAAACTTAGCCTTAATTGAAAGTTTTGGATTAAACTTATCCCTACTAACTGGGTCTATAAAAAATAAAGCGGATATAAAACAAAAACTTATAGCAGGTGAGATTGATATTCTAATAGGAACCCATGCTATAATTCAAGAAGATGTGGAATTTAAAGACTTGCGATTTGTAGTAAATGATGAGCAGCACCGTTTTGGTGTAGGTCAAAGGCAGGCTTTAGGCCAAAAGGGAGAAAAAGTAAATTATCTGACAATGACTGCAACTCCTATTCCAAGGACTATTAGTTTAAGACTTTCAAAAATATTAGATTTATCAATGATAAATGAATTGCCAAAGGGTAGAAAACCTATTACTACTAAGCTAGTAACAGAAATTATGGAATATGCTCTATTTACTGAAATTAACCACAACCTAGAAGCAGGTAGGCAAGTTTATGTAGTATCAAATAATATTGATGCTGATGATAAAAATAGTGTAGAAAATTTATATAAGAGATATAAAAAACAATTTGAAAATAGAACTGTAAAAAAACTTCATGGCGATATGAAAGCTGCTGATAAGGATAAGACCTTAAAAGACTTTGCTGATGGAAAAATAGATATATTAATATCCACAACTGTAATAGAAGTTGGTATAGATGTAGCCAATGCTAATACTATGGTAATTTATAATGCAAATTTCTTTGGCCTATCATCCCTTCATCAACTAAGGGGTAGAGTGGGCCGTGGATCTTATGATTCTTATTGCTATCTGGTTAGCAAAAATACTGATAACAATTCAAAGCTAAATATTTTAGTAAATAATGAAAACGGATTTGAAATTGCTAAAAAAGACTTTGATTTAAGGGGTGGGGGAAAGATCTTATCATCTATCCAGCATGGTAGAAATATAAGTCAAGTAGAATTTTTAAATATGGCTAATAGTGAGATAGAAGAAAGTTTTGAAATATTTGAATACTTAAAGGCAAATGACTTTAATGGAGTTAATTTTTCCTATATAGAGAAGTTTTTTGAAATGGATAAGAGGATAATTTTAAATTGATGAGAGTAGTAGCAGGTAAGTATAAGGGCTTTAACCTTATAGCACCTAAAGGAAAAAATACTAGACCAACGGATAATAAAATCAAAGAAGCTATATTTGATATGCTTTATCCTATGAAAACTAATGGCAATGCCCTAGACCTGTTTGCAGGTAGTGGACAAATGGGTATAGAATTTTTATCCAGGGGAGTAGAAAAAGTTTATTTTAACGAGCCAGATAGATCAAGTTTTAGTGCTTTAAAACAAAATTTAGAAAAAACAAAGGCTGATAATTATGATTTATCTAAGCTTGATTATAAATTGGTTTTGGAAAATTATAAAAATAAGGGTATAAAGTTTGACTATATTTTCCTAGATCCGCCTTACTATGAGGATTTTGTTGAAAAAGCCATCGATTTAATTATAAATTATGAATTGTTAAGTGAGGATGGTATAGTAATAACAGAATCAGATAAAGATATTGAAATTTCTGATACATATGATTTATATCTAATAAAAGAAAAAACCTATGGAAGGAAAATAGTTAAGATTTATACAAAATGAAAGTAATTTATCCTGGTACCTTTGATCCGCCAACCTATGGCCATCTTGATATTATACAAAGATTAAGCGTGATGTTTGATGAAGTTGTAGTTGCACTTTTAATAAATGGAAATAAAAATCCGATTTTTACCCTCGATGAGAGGATAGAGATGATAAAATCAGATGTAGATGAACATAAGTTAGAAAATGTAACTATAAAAACTTTTGATGGCCTAATGGCAAACTTTGCAAGAGAAGAAGATTCTAGAGTAATTGCAAGGGGTCTTAGGGGAATGGCTGATTATGAATATGAGAAAAACATTGCTAGAGTAAATGAAGCTTTATACGAAGGACTAGAAACTGTATATTTACTAAGTAATCCTGATTATTCATTTATAAGCTCAAGCATGGTAAAAGAAGTAGCAAGCTTTAAGGGGGATATATCCACCTTTGTAAGCGATGATGTTGAACGTAAATTAAAAAATAAATTTAATTACTAGGAGGGGAGTATATGGCAAGCACATTAACAGAATTAATAAATGAAATGGAAGATGTCATGGATGAAGCAAGTGCTGTTCCATTTTCAAGGAAAGTATCGGTAGATCCAGACGAAATTTATGAGATTTTAAATGAAATGAAAGATTCTATGCCTCAAGAAATCAAACAAGCAGAATGGACTTATCAAGAAAAAGATAGAATCATAAATGAAGCGAATAGTGAGGCTGAACAAAGATTAGCTCAAGCTGATAAAGAAATTCAAAACTTTAAAGAACAAGCTAAAGCTCAATATCAAAAAATGATTTCAGAGCATGAAATCACCCTACAAGCTAGAACAGAAGCTGATAGAATTTTACAAGAAGCAGCAACTGAAGCTAATAAAATCAGACAACAATCATATGAGTATATAGATAAACTATTCTCATCATCATCTGAAAACTTCAGTACACTAGCCCAACAATTAGAAAAAAATAGAAGATCTATCCTAGAATCAAGATAGATTTATAAAAGACGCCATTAGTTAGCTAATAGCGTCTTATTTTTTTATTTAAATCCTGGTTAAGCTCTTGGCCTTGGCCCAAACTATACATATTTGATGCATCCAGCATTTTGGATAAAATGAACTGGTCACTAGCTGGTAATTTATCCATATCCTTTTTTGTAAGGACAGGCTTAGATTTTGAATTTCTAAAAATGTACTGAGATTTTTTATTAAAGGCTAAGACCTTATAAAAGTCTAAATCATAGTCATTAAAATCAGCTTTATTATCTAAAAGATAATTTAGAATTAATCTTTTAATCCTAGAGCTAGTATATCTTTTTGTAGTAGATTCTTTTAGAAAGTCCTTTAAATTATCATTCTTTAAGGCAGTTTTAAAAAGATAATTATCAAGGCCTTGCTCATAGGCTAAGATATCTGCCATGGGCTTTTGGTTAATTAATAGTAAATATTTAAATAAATCAAATTCGTATTCCATATTAGGAATTCCATAAAATTTCTTGCTAGACTCAATAGCTTCATAAGAAAAATCAGGTACATGACACCTATAATCATTCAGAATATTTTCTCTAATAGCAGTAGAAGACGAAATTTTTGTAGATTTTAGGTCAATATCTTTATTAGTAGATGAGATTCTTTTTATAGGAATAGGGCTCATTTTAGAATTAATTTTTCTTATAGCTCTAATATATTCAAGAGCCAAGACATTATTTGAACTTATAAATTTGTCACTACCTAAAATTTTTACAGTTGCATCATAGCGGGCCTTGGTAAAAGAAGATGAGTCTAGGTTTTCCTTAGTAAGTTTATCAAGTTCATCAGCTTTATCTATAAGAGTATCTACGCTATTTAAAAATTCATCTGGATTTATATTTTCTATCCCAAAACATAAATAATCAACACCTAATTTCTCTAAAATTTTTATAGAGCCTAAGGCAAAATACTCTGCAGATTGGAGAGTTATAAAGGCAGGCATTTCTATAACCATATCAAAACCTGACTTCATAGCGCTATCAGATCTTTTATACTTATCAATTATAGCTGGCTCGCCTCTTTGAACATAGTCACCGCTCATTATAGTAAGAGCAATGTCCGCCATGGTCTTTCTTCTAGCTTCTTCTAATAAGTATTTATGACCGTTATGAAAGGGGTTAAATTCTGAAATTATTGCTAAAGTTTTCATAAAATCTTTATACCCTAATTGGATTTTATTTCAGTTATTGCTATAAATTTTATATATATTTTAAATAATATTGCAAAACGGTTTCCAATAAAATACACGATATGGTATAATAATGTAAAGAAAATTTACATAGGAGGAATTATGATTTCTGCAAACGACTTAAGAAAAGGTGTTACTTTTGTATACGATAATGATGTTTACCAAGTGGTGGATTTCCAACACGTTAAACCTGGTAAGGGTGCAGCATTTGTTCGTGCAAAAATAAGATCAGTTATGGGTGGGGGTACCAAAGATGTAACTTTTAACCCAAATGAAAAATTTGAAAACGCTGTTATTACTACACGTGAAATGCAATATTTATACAATGACGGTACTCTTTACTACTTCATGGACCCTGAATCATTTGAACAGATTGGTATAGAATACGAGGCTGTTGAAGAAGCTATCCAATATGTAAAAGAAAATGACTCTGTACAAATTAAATTTTATGAAGGAAACCCATTTAGTGTAGAAGCACCAAACTTTGTAGAACTTAAAGTTACAGAAACAGAGCCTGCTATCAAAGGTGATACAGCAACAAATGTAACAAAACCAGCAACAGTAGAAACAGGTGCTATCATAAACGTACCAGTATTCGTAAACGAAGGGGACGTTATAAAAATAGATACAAGAACTGGAGATTATCTATCCAGAGTTTAAGGAGCAACAATGGCTAATAATTTTAGAAATGGTCAAGTAAAAATAGCAAATGAAATCCTAGACCAACTTGCAGTAAGGGCAAGCGAAGAAGTTTATGGAGTTTCTGCCCCAAAAGCTAATGATAATAAGTTAAATCTTTCCCAAAACGGACCAAAAAGCACAATAAGTCAAGTGGATGGTAAACTACTAGTAGATCTTACAGTAAACCTTGATAAAAATGTCAATGTCAAAAAAACTGTAAAAGCTATCCAAGAAAATGTAATAAGAGTAATTGAGTCTATGACTGGCCTTAGTGTAACTCGTGTAAATGTAAACGTAGCAAAACTAGTAATCTAATGAAGCGTATTGAACAAAGAGAATGGGTTTTTAAACTCATATACGAAGATAGTATAAATAAAATATCAGATGTAGACAAGGTTTTAGAAAACCATGATATAGCAGATGAAGATTTTATAAGAGATTCAATAAATTCTTATAATGAAAACTATGAAGCCATAGAAAAAACTTTAGAACAGGCTCTAAACAAGAGATATAGCCGCCTATCTAGGGTTGAAAAAGCAATTTTATTTTTAAGTCTCAATGAAATGACTTATATGGATATACCCGTATCAGTTTCTATAAATGAAGCTGTAGAACTAGCAAAAACTTACGCTGATAATAATGATTACCAAATGATAAATTCGGTATTAGGAAAAATTGTAAGATCGTAATATGTTAAAGGCACTTTCTGTAAAAGAGTTTAATCAATATTTTAAAACTAGTATCAAACACGATCCTATCCTAACTAGAGTATATATAAATGGAAGCCTGGCCAACATTAGGTTTAATGGTGCCCATTTATATTTTTCTTTAAAAGAAGGAAACGATATTATTGACTGTGTTATATATTATTATGAAGATAAGGATATAGAATTTAAATTTAAAGAGGGCATGGATGTCCTAGTTAAGGGCAATTTTTCTTATAATAATTACTCATCTAGAGTAGTAATTATAACCAGTGAGATAAAGGAAAACGGGGTTTCAGAAGAATATTTAAAGTTTGTTAAGATGAAAGAGGACTTTAAAGATAAGGGGTATTTCGATTTAACAAATAAAAAAGAAATCCCAAAGTTTCCTAAGAATATAGGGTTAATAACGTCAAAGGATGGAGCTGCTCTAGTAGACTTTGTTTCTGTTATAAATCAAAAACCAAATAACATAAATATAAAACTATTTCCAGTAAAAGTTCAAGGTAGTGAGGCAGTAAATCTCATTTTAAAGGGTCTAAATGACCTTGAAAAGATGAACTTAGATGTAATTGTAATAACTCGCGGTGGAGGATCTAGCGAAGACCTTGCAGTTTTTAACGATAGAGAAATAATCGAAAGTGTTTTTAAGTCTAAAACACCCATTATTTCAGCCATAGGCCATAAGATAGATACAACTTTACTTGATCTTGTAGCAGACTTATCCTTGCAAACTCCAACTGAAGCGGGATCTTATATTATTGCTAATTATACTAATATCGAAAGTGAAATGAAAAAAAATCTTTTATTAATGAAAGATATTATTAATGGCCAGATTAGGATTAATGAATATAAATTAGCTATTTTAAAGCAAAAATTAAAGGCAGCCAATCCTAAAAATGATATCTTGCAAAAGGAAAAAGATGTAAAAAATCTTAAGCGAGCATTGGATAGGGCACTAGAAAATAATCTAAATTTTAACAAACATAGGTTAGATGTTCTTGAAGCAAGACTTAAGGCTGCTAAAAATCTTATAGAGGCTAGGAAAGAAAATATTGTTATAAAAAATGCTGAAAATAAAGAAGTATTTTCAAAATACTCTTTAAGTGTGGGTGAAGAGATAGAAATAAACTTTAGCGATGGAAGGATAAAAGCAGTAGTTACTGATGGATAAATCATTTGAAGATAATTATAAAAAAATTGAAGAACTCTTAGAAAAATTAGAAGAAAATAAAGAAAATTTGGATGAGAGTATCAAAATTTATGAACAGGCTAATAGCCTTTACGATGAATTAAAAGGCCAACTTGCTGAATACCAAGCTAAAATTGAAGTGATAGGTAGTAATGAATAAAGAATCATTTTTAAAAATCTTAGAAGAAAATAAAATTTTAGTAGAAACTAGGGCTTATGATTATTTTGATAAAGATTACAGCCTAGCTGAGGCCTTATTATATGCTATAGATGCTGGCAAAAGAATTAGGGCTAATCTTTATTTTGAAACAATAAAAATGTTTGGTAAAAAAATAAGTAATCAGGATATTGACTTTGCCCTAGCCTTAGAAATGGTTCATGCCTACTCCCTAGTTCATGATGACTTGCCAGCAATGGATGATGATGATATGCGTCGTGGCAAGCCATCATTACACATAAAATTTGGTGAGGATAAGGCAATTTTAGCTGGGGATGCACTTTTAAATGAGGCAGCAAGTATAATTTTTTCTCTAGCAACCAGTAATTCACTTTATGCTAAGGCTGGAAAATATTTATTTGACCATACGGGCTATAAGGGTATGATTGAAGGCCAAGTTTTAGATCTAAGAAGACCAGAAACATATGAAAAAGATTATTTGTTAAATGTTTATGATAAAAAGACTTCTGATTTATTTAAGGCTGCAATAATTAGTGGAGCTATTGTAAGTAAAGCTAGTAATGAAGAGGTAAAAATTTTAGAAGATTATGCCTATAAGCTAGGCCTAGCCTATCAAATCCAAGATGATTTATTGGAAGATACATATAAAGACGAATTAAATATATTAAATATCATGCAAAAGACTGATGCTATAGATTTGCTAGATGCTATAAACAAAGATGCAAAGGTTAACATCTTAAAATTTAACAATAATGATTTTTTGTTATTGCTGGTAGATTACCTATCAGTACGTAAAAGGTAAGGGAAAATTATGAAAAAATACACCAGACAAAGACTAATCCTTGATATTATACAAAATAACGAAGTCAAAACTCAAAGCCAACTATCACAGATGCTTAGTGATCAGGGAGTGGATGCTACCCAAGCTACTATTTCTAGAGATATCAAGGAACTTAGAATATCTAAAGTCCAAGCGGATGATTATGAGTACAAATATACCGTAGTTGACACAGTTCATGATTCTCTTAATGAACGAATGGAAAAGATTTTTAAGGAATCTGTACTTTCTGTCGAAAAAAGTGGTCAATTTTGTGTTATAAAAACAATATCTTATTGCGCAACTGTTTGTGGCCAATATATTACAAATTTAAAATTAGAGAATATCCAAGGTATGGTAACAGGGATAGATACTATTTTTATAACACCAAAAGACTTTGAAAAGTTAGATGATCTAATAGAAGAATTAAGGGATATGGTTAGATAATGCTTGCTGAGCTATTTATAGATAATTTTGTAATTATTAAAAGAAATCACATATTTTTTGAGGATGGGTTTAATGTCCTAACTGGGGAAACTGGATCAGGAAAGTCACTCATCCTTGAGTCTATAAATTTGCTTTTAGGAAAAAGAGCTGATAAGGATATAGTAGGTAGATTTGCAGATAAAACTGTTATAGAAGGTGTTTTTGAGCTTGATAAAAAAGCCAAGGATATCCTCATAAATAATGGAGTTATATTTGATGAAGGGGATAACAAACTAATAGTAAATAGAACAATTTCTCAAAAATCATCTACTCTTAGAATAAATGGCAGAGTTGCAAATCTTACTATCCTTAGAGAAATATCCCCAATCTTAATTGACATTTATAACCAAGGCGATTCCAATGCTTTTATGAATAAAGCAAATTATATTTATTTAATAGATAATTATTCTAACGACCAAGAAACTATCGATCTTAGAAAAATGATTAAGGCCTTAGTAAATCAAAAAAATGAATACTTAGTAAAATATAATAATCTAAACCTATCAGAAGAAGAAATAACCCGTGAACGTGATTTGATAAAATACCAAATCGAGGAAATTGAAAGAGTCGACTTATTTGCTATAAATGAAGAAGAGATAGATGAAGAGTATAAAAAGTTAAATAATATCAATGCCTTGCGTGAGTCTATCGAAGCTACTAAAGAAGCCTTAGATAATAGCGACTATGATGTAAATTCTGTTTCTTCAATGCTTGGCATCATCCTAAGTGAAATTAATTCTTTTTCTGATATCGATAGTAGGGTAAGTGAGTTTTATGATCGAATTTCTGCTATAAATGATGAAATAAATGACCTATATTCTGAAATGGATATCTACCAAGAAAGTTTGATTGGTGATCCAGAAAGAGCGGCAGAACTTGAGGATTTGATAGAGCACATTTATAATTTAAAAAGAAAATATGGGTCTAGCATTGATGAAATAATCGCTTACTATGACCAAATTTCAGCTAGGATTAAGGAGCTAGATGAGATAGAAGATTTAAGGGACAATTTAGATAATATCTTAAATGATATTGACCAGAAATTAGAAGAAAATGCAAATAAACTTCATGATATAAGGGTTAGGAAAAGTAAAGTTTTAGAAGAAAATATAAATAAATCTATAAAAGATTTAAATATTAAAAATGGTCTATTTAAAATAGATTTTTCTAAAAAAGAAAACATAGATACTACAGGATTAGATGAGGTAGATTTTTTAATAAGAACAAATAAGGGAGAAGCCCTAAAATCTCTTACAAAAACAGCATCAGGTGGAGAAATTTCAAGGATAATGCTAGCCTTTAAAGAAATTTTTGCTGATTTTGATCAAGTGGATACTATGATATTTGATGAAATAGATACAGGTATATCAGGAAGAACTGCCCAAATTGTAGGGGAAAAAATCTTAGATTTATCAAAGAAAAGACAAGTGATATCAATCAGCCACTTGCCTCAAATTGCATCTCTTGCAAGTAATCATATACTAATAAGTAAGGAAGATGTGGGAGATTTTACAATCTCATCTACTGAAAAAATAGAAGGAAAAAAACGCATCTTAGAAATTGCAAGGCTAATAGGTGGGGTAAACATCACCGATATTACTATAAATTCAGCAAGCGAAATGCTAACTATGGCGGAGGAATTAAGAAATGAGCGAAAATAAATTTTACGAAACATCGATTAAATCTGATACTATTTATGATGGAAAAATTTTAAAACTCAGAGTTGAAACTGTAGAACTACAAAATAAAAAATATTCTAAAAGAGAAATAGTAGACCATCAAAAGGGTGTAGGTATCATAGCATATGATGGCGATGAAAACCTATGGATGGTCAGCCAATACAGAATTGCAGTTGATAAAGTTATGCTAGAAATTCCAGCAGGCCTAGTTGACCCAAACGAAGCACCAATAGAATCTGCAAAAAGGGAACTTCAAGAAGAAGTAGGGTTTTTCCCAGAGCAAATTGATTTTCTATTTACCATGCACTCATCTCCTGGATTTACAAATGATAAACTCTTATTTTTTGCAGCCAAAAATCTAAAAGAATCAAAGCTAGAATTAGATGAAGATGAGAACCTAGAAGCTAAGTCTTATCCAATTGATGAGCTATACAATATGGTAGAAAATGGTGAAATCACCGATGCAAAAACAATCATTGCTATCCAATATGCAATGATGAATAAAAATAATTAATGGAATTTACTATTGAACTAGAGGGCTTTACAGGCCCTTTTGATTTGTTATTAAAACTGATTGATAAAAAAAAGATAGATATCTATGATATAAACTTAGAAGAGCTGACCCATGATTATTTAGCAGAAGTAGAAAAACTAGATCCAGCTATAGAAGATTTAAGCAGCTTTATTTATATAGCATCTGTACTTTTAAATATCAAATCAAACAAACTTTTACCAAGGGAAAAGGAAGAAAATTTAGAAGAAGACTTTCTTGCTTACCTAATAGAGTATAAAAAGATAAAATCAGTCCAAGATGATTTGAAAATTTTAGAAAAAGAAGCAAGAAAAATCCACAGCAAGTACGCTGAAGACTTGGCGAGATTTGAAACAGAAGAAGAAATAATAACCAAAGATGTAAAAATTTTAGCCAAGCAATTTCAAAAACTTTTAAAAAGGTTAGAAAAAGATCAGCAGCCTGAAAATATTATTACTCAAATTAAGATGCCAGATGTCAATGATTATTTAAATTCTTATAGGAAAGCCTTAGAAATAAGAAATAATTTAAAACTGGACTTAATCATCAATGACATTCATAGCAAAGCTGAGTGCATAGCAAGTTTTCTAGCCCTACTAGAACTTTTTAAGCTAAAAGAAATATACTTAGACCAGACCCAAGGAAATAAATTTAATATAATAAAAAGAGAAGAGAATAATGGATAAAATTTATCTAAAAGGACTTATTGAGGAGGTCTTATATGTTTGGGGAGAGCCCATAGATATAAACGACCTTGCATCAATAATCACCGATGCAGATAAAAATCAAATAAAAAAAGCTATTGATGAGATGGTAGCAGATAGAAAAAATATGCAAAGTGGCTTATTAATTAATAACTTTGATGGCAACTATCAATTTGTAACTCGCCAAAAGCATGATAAATATTTTGCTGCCCTAGTTAAAAAAACAGAGAAAAAATTAACCTCATCAGCCCTAGAAACCCTATCAATAATTGCTTATAAACAACCAATAACCCGTGCTGAGGTTGATAAAATTCGTGGGATAAATTCACAAAGTACAATTGATAATTTATTAGACCGTGGTCTTATAAAAGAAAATGGACGTCTGGATAAGATAGGTAAACCCATTATTTATGTAACTACCACTTTATTTTTACAATATTTTAATATCTCATCCCTAGAAGAATTGCCAGAAATGAAAGAACTAGAAGAGGAAATATATGAGGATTAATAAATATATAGCGCAAGCTGGATACACATCTCGTAGAAAAGCAGATGAATTAATCGCAGCTGGTAAAGTAAAAGTAAATGGCAAAGTCTTAGATGAAATGGGTTATGATGTGAATGAAGATGATATAGTTTCTATTGATAGTCAAATATTAAAATTAGAAGAATATTTTTATTTTAAATTAAATAAACCGGTAGGATATATCACAAGCAATTACGACCCTCATAATCAAAAAGACTTAAACAATTTGATAGAAATTGATGAGAGATTTTTTGCAGCAGGTAGGCTAGATAAGGACAGCCATGGCCTTTTGATAATAACAAATGATGGCGATTTTACAAACTCTTTAATTCATCCATCATCAGGGGTAAGTAAAGAATACATTGTAAAAGTTGATAAATTATTAAATGATAAACAAATTCAGAAATTTGAAAATGGTCTAGATATTGGTAGAGGTGAAATAACATCAGATGCTAATATTCGTTATATAAAAAATAATACCTATGAAGTTGTTATTCGCCAAGGATATAACCGACAAATCAGAAGGATGTTTGATGTTTTGGGAGCAACTGTGCTTGATCTTAAACGTACAAAAATTGGGACAATATGTCTTGACGGATTAGAAGAGGGTAAGTACAAGAAATTTAATAAAAAGGAAATGGAATTTGTTTCATTGATTAAGGAATAGCTATCTATTTCTTTTTTTTATGGTAAAATTTTTATAGTATATGACAAAAATAGGAATCATTGGCGCTGGAGCAAGTGGGCTCTATGCAGCAATTAATTTAAAAAATGAAAATACTGATGTAACTATCTTAGAAAAAAATAATGAGATTGGCAAGAAAATTCTCATGACAGGTAATGGCAGGTGCAATATCACCAATGCCAAGTTTTATGATGAATTTCTGGAAAATATAGTAGGTAACCAAAAGTTTTTATTTTCTTCATTCAATAATCACGATAACTATGCCACCATTGACTTTTATAAAAGTCATGGTTTAGATTTAGTAACCCAAGAAAATGAGAGGGTCTTTCCCAAATCTCAAAAATCTAGTGATGTAGTCAAATTTTTTGAAAATCAAATAATAGAAAAAAATATAAAGCTTGTGACTAATACTAGGGTAGAGGAGATTGTTAAAAAAGAAAAGTTTTTAGTAAAAACTACTGGTAAAGATTATAATTTTGATGTAGTAATAATTGCTACTGGTGGCCTATCTTATCCAAATACTGGATCAAGTGGGGATGGCTATAAATTTGCCAAAGAATTTGGCCACAAAGTAAGTAAAACTCATCCGTCCTTAGTGCCTATTTTCTTTAAAGATAAGGACTTATCAAATATAAAAGCCCTATCCTTAAAAAATACTGGGATAAAAATATTAACTGATAAGGGATCATTTAGTGAATTTGGTTCAATCTTACTTACAAAAAACTTTATTTCAGGCCCTGAAGTATTAAAAATATCTTCATTTGTAGTAAATAAAAAGGTAAAAGAAATAACACTTGATTTATCTACCAAAAATAAAGAGGATTTAGATAAGTTTTTAGTAAATTTATTTGATAAAAATCCTAGCAAGGACATTTCAAATATTTTAAATGAAGTAATTCCAAATGCGTTGGTAGAAGTTATCTTAAATAGATCTCAGATTGCTACAGATAAAAAAGCCAATCAAATTACAAAACAAGAACGATTGGGCCTTATAGATAATATAAAAAACTTTAGCCTAAAATTTGATAAATTTGGAGGTTTTAATGCTGCTGTTATTACCAAAGGTGGGATAGAAGTTGATCAAATCAATCCAAAAACTATGGAATCAAAGCTAATAAAAGATTTGTATTTTGTAGGAGAAGTTTTAGATATAGATGCCCTAACCGGCGGATTTAATTTACAACTAGCATTTACTACAGCCTTTGCTGCAGCAAGTGCAATAAAGGAGAGTATATGACATATATAATTGCCATAGATGGGCCAAGTGGATCAGGCAAGTCTACAATTTCAAATAGATTGGCCAAGATTTTAAATATAGAATACTTAAACACAGGAGCCATGTATAGAGCAGCTACCCTTTATTTTTTAGAAAATTCTTTAAACGAAAATTCTACTGAAGCTGAAATTTTAAACGCTTTAGATGACATTATTATTGATTTTATAGAAAATGAAATCTATCTAAATGGTAAAAATATAGAAAATGAAATAAGAACTGACTTTATAACTAAAAATGTATCTTGGGTTTCTGCCAACGGCAAGGTCCGTGAAAGACTAGTTGATATGCAAAGGCAAATAGCTAGTAAAAAGTCCTTCGTCCTAGATGGTAGAGACATTGGAACAGTTGTTTTTCCTAATGCTAAATATAAATTTTATCTAACTGCCAACGCTAGGCAGAGGGCCATAAGAAGATTTGAGCAGCACGAGTCAAATTTATCAATAGATGAAATAGAAAAGACAATCATTGCTCGTGACCAATATGACTCCACTCGTGAAATATCACCTTTAAAAAAAGCAGTAGATGCTATAGAAATAGATAATTCAAATTTAAATATTGATCAGACCATCAAACTAATTTTAGAAAATATGGATAAAGAAGATGTTATATAGAATTTTAAAATTTATAGCAACTATTTTTATTTGGCCAATATTTAGGCTAAGGGTAGTAGGAAGAGAAAACATTCCACAAAATGAAGGATATATCTTATGTGCTAACCACAAGTCCAACTGGGATCCTATATTTTTAGCCATTGCATTTGCACCTAGTATAAGGTTTATGGGAAAAAAAGAACTTTTTGAAAATGATTTTTTAGCTAGTTTTTTAAATGCTATAGGTGTTTTTCCTATAGACCGTGATGGTAGAGATCTTTCAAGTCTTAAAAATTCTATAAAATTATTAAAAGAAGAAAATATCCTAGGAATATTTCCAGAAGGAACTAGGACCCATGATATAAACAGGGAGAATATGAAAGATGGGATAGCCTATATTGCCCTAAAGGCAAAAAAAGATGTATTGCCAGTAGAGATTGTTTCATCTTATAAACCTTTTAGAAAAACATATATTTATATAAATGAACCAATTAATGTCGATAAATATCTAAATATGAAATCAAAAGAGGCGATGGTAAAAATGTCTGATGAAATATTTAATGGTATTTATAAAAGACAATTAACATAAAAAGAAAGAAGTTTATGGAAATTATAATAGCAGAAAATTCTGGATTTTGCTTTGGTGTAAAAAGGTCAGTAGATCTTGCCCATGAAGCTTTAGCCAGTGATAGAGAAAAATATACAGTAGGTCCTCTAATACACAATCCTCAACTGGTGGATAAATTAGAAAAGCAAGGACTAAAAGTTTTAAGCAAAGAAGAAGCCCTTAAAATAAAGGACTCGCTAATAGTAATCCGTGCCCATGGAGAAAGTGCAGAATTTAAAGAAACCCTTTTAAAAAATGGCAATGAAATCTTAGATGCAACTTGTCCGGTACTCGGAAATATTTATAAGAAAATCGTAGCCAAAGAAAATGATGGTCACCAAGTAATTATTGTTGGAGATCCTAATCATCCTGAGATAATTGCTATGGACTCTTATTTAAAAAATGGTATAATAGTAAGTGATGAGACTGAAGCAAAAAATATTAAAAGTGAAAAACCTCTTTATGTAGTTAGTCAAACTACAAATAGAGCTGATTTTTACTATGATATTGCAAATACGTTCAAAGAAAATAATGGTAGTGTTGTGATAGAAAACACAATCTGCAATGCAACAAAACTAAGACAAGAATCAGCAGCAAACTTGTCTAAAGAAGTTGATTGTATGATTGTAGTTGGTGGTTTTAATAGTTCTAATACTAACAAGCTATATCAAGTAGTGAGTTTGTATAACAAAAATGTTTATAGGATTGAAACTGTTAAAGATCTACCTTTGCAAAAGCTCTCGGAATTTAAAAAAATTGGAATAATCGCAGGTGCATCCACACCTGATGAGATTATTGAGGAGGTAGTTAGTAAAATGGACGAATTTACAAAAGAAGATTTTATGAATAGTCTTGAAGATAGTTTAAAGAAAATCTATCCTAAAGATGTTATCACAGGAACAGTTATCGATGTGAAAGATGACGAAGTTTTTGTTGATATCCAATACCGTGCAGATGGTATCATAAAACTAGATGAAATGACAGAAGAAGAAAAAGAAAATCCTAAAGATCATTTTGAAGTAGGAAATGACATCGACGTTTATGTTATCAAACTAGATGATGGTGAAGGTAACGTTGCTCTATCAACAAGAAGAGTTCAAGGAATGAAAGCTTGGAAAGACCTTGCTGAAAAATTCGAAAACGATGAATTAGTAGAAGGTAAAGTAACAGGCTTTAATAAAGGTGGACTTACAGTTGAAGTTGAGGGAGTAAACGGTTTTGTACCAGCTAGCCAAATTGCAACATACTTTGTTAAAAACTTCAAAAAATTCGTTGGTGAAACTTGGGAACTAAAAATAGTTTCTATTGACGAAAGAAAAAATAGATTAGTTTTATCTCGTAAAGATGTTCTTGAAGAAGAACTTGATGAAAGATGGGATGAACTTGAAGAAGGTCAAGTACTAGAAGGTGAAGTTGCAAGACTTACAGACTTTGGTGCATTCATTGAAGTAAATGGCCTTGATGGTTTACTACACGTATCAGACATTGCATGGACAAGAGTAGAAGTTCCATCTGATGTACTAAACGTTGGTGATACTATCGAAGTTAAAATCTTAAAACTAAACAAAGAAAAAAATAGAATTTCTCTAGGACGTAAACAACTTTTAGATAAACCATTTGATTCATTTGTAAACGCTCATGAAGTAGGCGATGTTGTAACAGGTAAAGTAGTAAACTTACTAGACTTTGGTGCATTCGTTGAAGTAGCGGATGGTGTAGAAGGATTAGTACACGTTTCTGAAATTTCTTGGGACCATGTTGAAAAACCATCTGATGAATTAAATGTTGGAGATGAAATCCAAGTTAAAATTATTTCATTAGACAAAGAAGAAGAAAAAATTGGTCTTTCAATTAAACAACTTGAAGAAGCACCAGAAAGACCTGAAAGAAAACCAAGACGTGAAAGAAGAGAAAATTCTAATAATAATAGACAAAGAAGAAGAGCTGAAAGACCAGCTCAAAATAATTTCAGTTCAGATGCTGACCTAAACAACAACTTAGGTAACCTATTAGAACAAGCTTTATTTGAACAAGGTAGCTCATCTGATCTTATCTCTGAAGATTCAGAAGTTGATAATGTGATCGATGACTTTGAAGAAAGCGAAAATGTAGAAGAAACTATAGAAGAGCGCGAAGTTGAAATTGATAACGATGAGGCAACTGATCTTATTTCAGAAGAAGATGAATTAGAAATTGACGAAGAACTTGAAGAAGAAGCTATCTACAACGAAGAATTAGCTGATGAAGATGTTGTAACTCTTGATGAAGAAGAAACATTAGATCAACCAGCTGATGAAATCGATGATGTTGATGAAAACGAAGAAGAAATAGAATATTAATCTATAAATAAAAATTAAAGAAGATGATTTCGGTCATCTTCTTTTTTAAGTGAGGATAAAATGGAAACTTTACAAAAAGAAAAATACAAAGATTATTTTAAGGGCAAAACATATAATATAACAACATTTGGATGCCAAATGAATGAGCATGACTCAGAACGTATATCCTATATACTAGAAGATTTAGGATATACCTATACAGACAAGAGAGAAGAAGCGGATTTTATTATCTTTAACACTTGCCTAGTTAGGGAGAATGCAGAATTAAAACTTTATGGTCAAGTTTCATCCCTAAAAAGATTAAAAAGAGAACATCCAGAAAAAATTATTTCTGTTTGTGGATGTATGATGCAAACTGCAGAAGCCCGCCAAGTTATAATTGATAAGCACCCAGAAGTAGATATTGTCTTTGGTACAAAGAATATAAACTCCCTAGGAGATTTGATATTTAGATACCTAGAAACAGAAGAAAGAGTTATAGATGTATCAACAGATGATGTAAAAGATGACTTTGAAAAATATAATTCTACAAATGACTTCCAAGCCTATGTAAATATTATGCGTGGTTGTGATAACTATTGTACATATTGTATTGTACCAGAATCTAGGGGCCGCGAAGAATCTAGACGTCCATATTCAATTATAGAAGAAGTAGAATATCTAGTTTCTCAAGGCTTTAAAGAATTTACCTTGCTTGGCCAAAATGTAAATTCCTATGGAAATAACACAGACTATGACTTTACCTTCCCAGAGCTTTTAGCAAGAGTTGCCAAAATTCCTGGACTAAAAAGACTAAGATTTACATCAAGTCATCCAAAAGATTTATCAGATGAGCTAATAGAAGTAATGCGTGATAATGATAATATTTGTAATTATTTCCACCTACCTATGCAATCTGGGTCAGATGATGTGCTTAAAAAGATGAATAGGCATTATACAATAGAAAAATATCTAGAAAGGGCAAATAAATTAAAAGAAGAAATCCCAGGCATAGCCCTATCTACAGATATCATTGTAGGTTTTCCTACAGAAACAGAAGAAGATTTTCAAAAAACAATTGAGGCATGCAAAAAAGTTGGTTTTGACTCAGCATATACCTTTAAATACTCTCCAAGACCAAAAACAGTTGCAGCAAAATATCCAACCATCGATGATGATATTGTTCAAGATAGGTTCCAAAGACTACTAGATGAGCTATATCCAATGTTTAATGAAAAAAATGCCGAATATGTAGGAAGAACTGTAGAAGTTTTATTAGAATCTGAGTCAAAAAATAACCCTGAAATCCTAACCGGTAGGACAGATACCTTCAAACTTGTTCATGTAAAAGCTCCAAAAGAATTAATAGGGGAATTTGTAAATGTAAAAATCACAGATCATACATCATTTACAATATCAGGAGACTTGGTAAATTAATTATCAAATCATATATGGATAATATCAACTATTTATTATCCTTTTAAAAAAAGATTATAAGTGATATTATTTATCTGTTAAGAGAAAAGAGGCGATAAATGAGAGATGTATTAGTAAAAGCCAAAGCTAAAATGGGAAAAATCCCTGATAATGATTTATATATTGCCTTGGCTAATGAAAGTGATATTGACAAAAAAATTGATATTCTTTCAAAAGCTTATCCTGAAATAGACAATAGGAAGGATAAAAAAGCCTTAGAAGCAGATAATTTTAAATGGATGCTTGATGAACTTAAAAGCATGGATTATTTTTTACATGGTTTAGAAAGTGACTTCTATAATTTATACTTCTCAAAATACGAAATACTATTTTTACAAGAAATTATAGAGTCTCTTGTAAACCACAACTACAAAAGAAATCTTGTTAGATTTACGGCAAATCCCTTATCAAATAATTTCATCTTAACTGATGATATGGACTTAGAATCTTTTATAAATGCCAATAAATCTAGCAAATATTACAGGACCTTGCTACCATATTTAAATGAAAATATGCAGGCAAGTTCCCTAATATTTTTATCTTCAAATGCTTTAATCAAATTTTATTATCGTAGTTTATTAAAACTTGCTAAAAAATTTAACAGAAAAGAACGCAAGCAAATTGAAACTTTTATAGGTGAAGAAATCAATTTGTTAAATTTTGAAATGCTTTATAGGTTAAAATCTTACTATGATTTAAATGAAAGCGACATTTTTAATTATCTAATTGAAGGTGGCAATACTTTTAATGGCTCAAGGTTAAAAGAATTATCCCTTTTACCCCTAGAAGACTTTATAAAAAAAATGAGCACTAGTAAATATAAAAATATATTTGATGATTATGCTCATACTCATAGGCAAGTGCGCAAAAGAGAACTCAAACTTTATTATGGTGAAATAACCAAACAAGCTTGCGATATTCTTTATGTCATTTCAGCTATGAATATAATGTTTATTAGTGGTGAAAATATAGATGCGCTTTTGGAAGTAGATGATAGTTTTACAGTGGATGAAGCAATGGAATATCTAATAGTGAGGTAATAATGGCAGTAGAAAAAATGTACCTGGTTAATATGATATCCGATAAGAAAAACCTGGATGAGTTTTTAAAGGATGTAATCAAGATTGGTGATATAGAACCACTTGATGCCTTTAACCAAATAACCAACAGGTCCTTTAATATTACAGCTAGTGCTGAAAATGTTGGGATAACAGAAGATATCAATAAATTATCAGGCTTTAGTAGAGATGATGATGGATATATAGCAAAATTACAGGAACTAAAAGATTCCTTAAATATTGCAGATAGTCCTGCAGCAGGTGAAATTGTTGATCAGAAAAGAGCAGAAGAGCTTTATGATAGGCTAAAAACTCTTTTAGATAAAAAAGCAGAATTAGAAGAAAAATCTAAAAAGCTAGAAACCTATAAGAAAAATATAGATATACTTAAAAAGTATGACATAGATATAGAAAAAATCCAAAATCTTAAATATTTTGATTATAGGTATGGTGTAGTAACAGAAGATGGTCGTTTTATCCTAAAAAATAATTATGACAATATCCCATCTTTAATTATCCACTTGGATGATAATGTAGACCATGCTAGCTTAAATGCACTAAGTGAAATATATGCTATAGATGAAGCAACTTATAATCTGAATGAAAAAACAAATGAAGTTCTTGAAAATGAAAGAGAAAATGCTAGAAATGTTACATTAAAACTGGATCAGGAATACAGTGAAAAAACCACAGCAGAATCTAACCGAATTTATAATGATATTATGGACAGTGCTCAAGAACGATCAAACAATATCAACGCAGATTATCAAGCAAGAATTAACAAGATGGATAAGGTCTATAATCAATATAAAGATGAAGTTATTAATAAGGTAGTCGACTTTTTAGTTGATACTGAAAGTTAGACAAAGGAAGATATTAATGGCAGATAATCAAAAATTTAATGATATTAGATTAATAAATGGAACAGATTATCTACTTATTAACTCAGAAAATAATAATTATTTGGATGCAGAAGTTTTCGATGAAAATAAACCTACTAAACTTAACAGTCACAAAGAAAATCAAAATCCAGAATTTTATAATAGTGATTTGTTTGATGAACATCATTACCTGATGATTTATCCAAAAAAAGTTAATAAGGACCTATCAAGGACAATAAATACCTTGGGTTTTATAGATAGTGCCCTTCCACAAAATTCTAATTTAGTAGATATTGAAAAAGAAATAGATGAGACCGAAAAAGAACTTTTAAGTTTAGATGAAGAAATAAATAATTTAAAAGATTCTTATAAAGATGTTATTAATTCTCTATCCTACAACCTTTCTTTAAGAGAAAAAGCCATTGACTATGAAGATAGTATTGCCCTAGGAGAAAAATATTTTTATTTCTCAGCCCTAGTAGCAGAAAATGATTTAAAGCAAATGGAAAGTCTTGAAGAAAAATATGATGATACTAGACTAGTAGCAAACGAGTCTAAAGTAGATAAGAAGAAAAAACCTAAAAAAGATGATAATAATACTAATAAGAAAAACGAAGAAAGTTACCTATTAGTTTATCCAGAAAAGGTTAAAGAGGATGTATCTCGTTCTATAAACACTATGGGATTTGTAGATAATGAGATTCCTGATAAATTAAACATTTCAAATATAGAAAAGGAAAATCAAAATCCAGAATTTGATAATAGTGATTTGTTTGATGAACATCATTACCTGATGATTTATCCAAAAAAAGTTAATAAGGACCTATCAAGGACTATAAATACCTTGGGTTTTGTAGATAGTGCCCTTCCACAAAATTCTAATCTAGTAGATATTGAAAAAGAAATAGATGAGACTGAAAAAAATCTTTTAAGCTTAGATGAAGAAATAAATAATTTAAAAGATTCTTATAAAGATGTTATTAATTCTCTATCCTACAACCTTTCTTTAAGAGAAAAAGCCATTGACTATGAAGATAGTATTGCCCTAGGAGAAAAATATTTTTATTTCTCAGCCCTAGTAGCAGAAAATGATTTAAAGCAAATGGAAAGTCTTGAAGAAAAATATGATGATACTAGACTAGTAGCAAATGAGTCTAAAGTAGATAAGAAGAAAAAACCTAAAAAAGATAATAATAATACTAATAAGAAAAACGAAGAAAGTTACCTATTAGTTTATCCACAAAAGGTTAAAGAGGATGTATCTCGTTCTATAAATACTATGGGATTTGTAGATAATGAGATACCTGATAATGTTAACATTTCGAATATAGAAAAAGAATACATAAAAGCAAATGACGAGCTTTTAAGTATTAACCGCGAGATTGAGGCTATCAATAACCAATATGGCGATGTTATAGAAAATTTATCCTACTCTCTAGACCATGCAAGAAAATCTGAAGAACTAAAAAGCAGCATGGCTCATGGGGATGAATACTTTTATTTATCAGGCTGGGTCCCAGCATCAGAAGTTAGTAAGTTTAAGGGTCTTGAAGAAAAATATGATAATACCATACTAACTACAAGGAATGATGAGTCAGTAGACCAAGATCCACCAATCAGACTAAAAAATAATAAGGTATTTAGACCTTTTGAGTTTTTAGTAAATATGTATGGGGCTCCAAACTATGATGAAATCGACCCAACCCCATTTTTTGCAATCACTTACTTACTCCTTTATGGGTTAATGTTTGGTGATTTAGGCCAAGGTTTAGTATTTATAGCTATAGGTTTTTGGCTAGCCAAGAAAAATAAAGTTTTCGGTGGGCTTATAAAAAGAATTGGTCTATCAGCTTCATTTTTTGGGCTCATGTACGGATCATTTTTTGGCCGAGAAGATATAATACCAGCCCTACTTATAAAACCATTTGATAATATAATGACCGTTTTAATAGCATCAGTTGCCTTTGGTGTAGGACTTATGGTTATATCATATCTTATTGGTATTTATAATAAGGTTTCAAAACAGCATAATATAGAAGAAGGTATCTTTGGTAAAGAAGGACTAGCAGGACTTATGATGATGTTATCATTTATTATAATAGTTCTAAATATAGTAAATAAAAGTCCTATCCCAATGCCAGTCGGTATAATAATTTTAATAGCATCTATAATAATGATGGTATTTAAACAACCTATCGCAAGAAAAATTGAAGGTAAGAAACGCCTTTACGATCAAGGCAAGGGTGACTATTATGTAGAAAGTTCTTTCTCCATTATAGAAGCACTACTTTCAGTTTTCTCAAACCTAGTATCCTTTACAAGGGTAGGAGCCTTTGCTATAAACCACGTTGGTTTATATATGGCCTTTGAAGTAATGGCCAAACTTGCAGGCGGAGGTATTCTTGGAACAATAATTCTAATTTTAGGTAATGCTTTAATTATCGGCCTTGAAGGAATGATAGTATTTATCCAAGGTTTAAGACTAGAATTTTATGAAATGTTTAGCAAGTATTATGAAGGTAATGGTCGCCTATTTAGACCAATTAGTAGTAAAGAATCAAATAATTAGTCAGAAAGGGAAAAAATATGATAAAAAATATCGGATTATTAGCACTAGCAGTAGTAGTTATTACAATTTATTCAGGAATTTACTTATTAAAAACAAATGATGACCCATCAAAAGATAAAATTAAAAAAGCACTTAAAATAAACTTATTCACATTTGTGCCACTTATGGCAATGATAGTAGTTTTACTTCTACCAGCAAATGCCAAAGCAGCTGCAACAGACGCTGCTGCAGCAACAACAGCTACAAGTGCTGAAGGACTAAAATATATTGGTGCAGCTTTATCAACAGGTCTTGCAACAATTGGTACTGGTTATGCAGTAGGTACAGTAGGTTCTGCAGCACTTGGAGCAATTTCAGAAGACCAATCAATCCTAGGACGTACAATCATCTTCGTAGGTCTAGCTGAAGGTATTGCTATCTTTGGTGTTATCATCTCAATCCTAATTTTATACGCATAAAATGAAGGCAAAAATATTAACTAACGACCCAAGTCTTATTGTAATGTTTAGACTTGGGTCTATTGAAGGGAACTTAGTCACAGACCCTGATGAGGCCGAAAATACTTTTAAAGCTTCTTTAAAAGAAGATGATCTTGCAGTTTTAATATTAACTACAACAATAAATTCATGGATTGAACAAGAAGTTAAAGCCCACAGGGAAAGTGAAAATGCTCCTTTAATTGTAGTCATAGATGGTTAATTGGAGGTAATATGCTTGATATAAATCAAAAACTAAGAACCTTTAGAACAATGGTTTGGGATGAAGAAAAAGCAAAAAGTGAAAAAGAATTATATAATTCTACAAATGTAAATAGTGAACAAATTGAAGAAAAAAAAGCTAATCTTGAAAAAGAGCTAGAAAAAATTTTGGATAACCGCAAAAGCTTTGCAACTATACGTGGCAATGAAAGAGTATCTAAACTTGAAGAAGAACAAAAAACAAATTTCTACGCCCACAAAGAATACCTATTAAATAACTTAGTAGGTGAAGTAAAGAAAAAGCTTTTGGAATATACAAAAACAGATGAATATAAGAATAATTTACCACTACAAATAAATAAAGCCTTACAAGAAATAAATGAGGATAAAGATAAATTTGTAGTTTTGGTAAAAGAAAGTGACAAAAACTTAGTTGACCTAGATAACTTAGGAACTTTGGATGATAAATACATTGGCGGATTTATCCTAAAAGCAAAAGATGGATCTTTTCAATATAACCAAACCTACCTAAAAAAGATTGAAGAAAAACAATACGATATAGGAAAAACCTTATATAAACTGTTTGAAAGTGAGAGTTTTAATGAATCCAACAATTAAAACAATAAATGGACCAGTAGTTGTAGCAAAAAATGCAAGCTCTCTTAAAATTCGTGAGATGGTTTCAGTAGGAAAACTAAAACTTATTGGAGAAGTTATTTCCGTAGAAGGAGATCATGCAACTATCCAGGTTTATGAGGATACTTCTGGCCTTGCTGCCAATGAAGAAATAATTGCAACAGGTAGACCTCTTTCAGTAAGATTAGGACCTGGTCTACTTAAAAATATGTTTGATGGTATAGAAAGACCTCTCGAAAAAATTATGGATGAAAATGGAGCTTTTATCCCATCTGGTATAGGTTTTGAAAACCTTGATGAAGAAAAAGACTGGGATGTGGACATAAAAGTTGCTGTTGGAGATACTTTAAATGTAGGTGATATCTATGCAACTATCATGGAAACAAAAACTATTGAACATAGACTTATGAGTTCAGTAGCAGGAAAAGTTACAGAAGTAAAACCATCTGGTAGCTATAAGTTAGAAGATACAATTGTAAAAGTAGCTACAAAAGATGGGGAAGAAGAGCTAAAACTTTACCAATACTGGCCAGTTAGAAATCCACGTCCAGTTAAAAAAGTAAGACCCCTTGAACTTTTATTAAGTACAGGTCAAAGAGTGTTGGATGTATTTTTCCCAGTTGCCAAAGGCGGTACAGTAGCTATCCCAGGAGGATTTGGTACAGGAAAAACAATGCTCCAACACCAGTTTGCCCAATATGCAGATGCAGATATTATTATCTATATTGGTTGTGGTGAACGTGGTAACGAAATGACCCAAGTACTAGAAGAATTCCCAGAACTTATCGACCCAAATACAGGATATGGTCTGATGGAAAGAACAATCCTTATTGCAAATACATCAAATATGCCAGTAGCTGCCCGTGAAGCATCAATTTATACAGGTATTACAATTGCAGAATACTTTAGAGATATGGGTTACCATGTAGCGTTAATGGCTGACTCTACATCCAGATGGGCAGAGGCTTTAAGAGAAATTTCTGGTCGTTTGGAAGAAATACCAGCCGAAGAAGGATATCCAGCATATCTTGGATCAAGACTTTCACAATTTTATGAAAGGGCAGGATATTTTACAAACTTAAATGGATCTGAAGGATCAGTTACCCTAATCGGTGCCGTTTCACCATCAGGTGGAGACTTCTCAGAACCAGTTACAGAAAACACTAGAAGAGCTGTAAATGTATTTTTAGGTCTAGATAGAAAGCTAGCCTATTCACGTCATTACCCAGCTATTAACTGGTTAACTTCTTATTCAAACTATGTTGATACCATGAGACCTTTCTACCAAGAAAAAACTGGAGAAGATATCATTGCAGTTCGTAATGAGCTTATGAATGTATTACTTCAAGAAGATGAAATCCAATCTATCTTAATGTTAGTAGGTAAGGATGCTCTATCAGATGAACAAAGAAATATACTTGACATTGCAGAGCTAATCAGAGTAGGCTTCTTACAACAAAATGCTTATAATGATACAGATAAGTATGTGCCATTAGAAAAGCAAATAAAAATGCTAAATACTATAAGCAATTATTATCATAGATCATCTGAAGCTATTAAAAATGGTGTCCCATATAATAATTTATATGACCCAGAGCTTATAAATGATATAACTCAAATGAAATATAACATAAAAAATGATGAATTAGATAAATTTACAGTTTTAAATAACAAGCTAGAATCACATTTCTTAGGACTAAAAGGAGGAGAATATTAATGCGTAAAGAGTATACAAAAGTAAAAAGAATAGAATCCTCCATCATAGAGATAGAAAATGTAGCAGATGTAACCTACAATGCAGTAGTTTCTGTCCAAGCCCTAGGTATGGATTTTGTAGGCCAAGTAGTAAAAATTGATGATGATACAATTTCTATAGAAGTTTTTGGTAATACCCAAGATTTTTCATTGGATGATATAGTAATTTCTTTTGAAGAAAAACCCCTTGCTATTCCTTTAAATGAAAAAATCTTAGGTCGTACCTTTGATGGATTGGCTCGCCCAATTGATAATGGTGGGGAAATATATGCCGAAAAAACTTACTCAGTAGAAGGTGAGCCCCTAAATCCAGTTGCACGTGAATACCCAAGAGACTTTATTCAAACAGGTATTTCAGCTATAGATACTCTTACAACCCTTATCCGTGGTCAAAAACTTCCAATATTTTCTGGCTATGGTCTAACCCATAACCAAATAGCAGCCCAAATTGTAAGACAAGCAAAACTTAAAACAGATGAAGACTTTGCCTTTGTATTTGCAGCTATGGGAATTAAAAAAGACGAAGCTATGTTTTTTGAAGATGCTTTTAACAAAGCAGGCGTGCGTGATAAGGTAGTAATGTATCAAAACCTTGCAGATAGTCCAATTATGGAAAGGCTAATAGCTCCAAAATGTGCCCTAACAGCTGCAGAATATTTAGCTTATGAAAAAGGCTACCACGTTTTAGTAATCATTACTGATATGACTTCATATTCAGAAGCCCTACGTGAAGTTTCATCTATTAGACAAGAAGTTCCATCTCGTAAGGGTTATCCAGGATACTTATATTCTGACCTAGCTACCTTATATGAAAGAGCTGGTATGATTCGCGGAACAAATGGATCTGTAACTCTTATTCCAATTTTAACAATGCCAAACGATGATATAACCCACCCAGTTCCTGACCTTACAGGTTATATCACAGAAGGACAAATTGTAATTGATAGGGGATTGTTTAATAAAGGTATATATCCACCAATCAATGTTTTACCATCCCTTTCTCGTCTTATGAAAGATGGTATTGGTGAAGGATACACAAGAGCAGACCATGAAGATTTAATGAACCAAATTTATGAGTCATATTCCCACGTAGGTGAGGTAAGAAACATTGCCCAAATCGTAGGGGAAGATGATTTATCAGATATTGATAAAAAATACCTAGAATTTGGAGAAGCCTTTGAGCAAAGATTTCTATCCCAAGACCCAACTGAAAATAGAGAACTGGACGAAAGTTTAGATTTAGGCTGGGAAATATTAAATATCCTACCTAGAACAGAACTTCACAGGGTAAGTCCAGAAAATCTTGATAAATTCATAGGTAATAAAGATGGAAATTAAATCAACTGCACCAACCAAGGCAAATTTAATTGCAGCTAAAGACCACCTCAAACTTTTAAGAGGGGGTCTAGATATCCTCGATAAATCAAGAAAAGCACTAATTGGAGCTCATGATAGCAAAATAAAACAAAGAGATGAGTTAAATGAAGAAGTAAATGCTACTATAGCAAAAGTTAGCCAAAATTTTAAGAAAGCTATGGTAACTATGGGTGAATCAAAGCTTGATGATATTTCAAGAATAGTACCTGTTGATAATAGCATAACTTTAAAAGAAGATGAATTTATGCAAACCAAGGTTTATGATATTGATTTTAAACCAGCTAAGCTTAATCTTTCTTATTCATTTTACGAAACCAATGAATACTTTGATGTAGCTGTTCTTTCTTTTAACGAACTTAAGGATAAAATTTATAAGCTAGCAGAGCTAGATACTACAATTAATAACCTTGATAGGCAAATAAAAAAGACTAGCAAAAAAGTAAACTCTTTAGAAAAGGTACAAATACCAAAAACTGAAGAGAGAATAAAAACAATATCATCCTTAATCGAAGAAAAAGAAAGAGAAGAATTCTCAAAAACAAAAATGGTTAAGGATAAAAAAGTTAGAGAAGAAAAAAACACCGGCAATTAATTGGCGGTGTTTTTAATTTCTCTTTTTTTAGATGCTCTTAGTAAATTAGGATCGATTACTTTTATAGTTTCATAATCAATTACATCATCGTCTTTATAAGATTTTTGCATGGATGCGGATAGGGCAAGACCAACCATTGATAAACATATCAATTGAAAAGTACCTCCAGCGGATAAGAATGGAAGAGGAATACCCGTTACTGGCATAAGTCCTATAGTCATACCGATATTTTCAAAGATGTGGATAAAAAGCATGGCTGCAATACCAGTTACCATAAGAGAAATAAAGGTATTATTTGATTTTTTTGCTATTCTTACAAGTCTTAAGATTATAATAGAGAATAATATTATTAAAAATATGGCTCCAATAAAACCTAATTCTTCTGCTAAAACTGAAAATATAAAGTCAGTTTCTTTTTCTGGTACATAGCCGTATTGAGATTGGGTACCATTTAAAAAACCACGTCCGCTTAGCATACCAGATCCTATAGCAATCATACCTTGTTGTTGCTGCCAGTTAGAACCAGAAGTATCCCTTGCTGGATTTAAAAAGTTTTCTATCCTGTCAGCCCTATAACCAGAAAGATTAGTTAAAACTAAAAATCCTACTGCTAATCCACCAACTGCAAATAGTGCTATCCATTTCCAAGAAAGTCCTGCGACAAAAAGCATAGCAGCTATAAAAAATAAGTAAACCATGGCTGTACCAAAGTCTGGTTGTAAAAGTATAAGTACAACTGGAACTGCTGCAAAAATTAAAGCTTCTATTAATCTTCTAGGTTCATTTATCTGATATTTATGTTTATCAAGATAAGCTGCAAAAGCAAATATAAGCCCAACTTTTACGAATTCCGAAGGTTGGAAGGAAAAAGATCCTATGTATACCCAGGATTTTGCTCCCCATTCATCTAAACCTCTACCAAAGATAAGGGTAAGGACCAAAAGTCCTAGGCCAATCGCATATATCCACCTGTAAAATCTTTTTAAAATATCAAGGTCCATAGTACAAAGTATAGCTATAAAAACAAAACCTAAAAAGGTAGCTATAATTTGGGTTTTAATCTCACTAAACTCTCCCCCATAAGCTGAGTAGAGAATAACTAGGCCATAGATACTAATTAAAATCGTTGAAATCAGCAAAACTAGGTCTAATTCTTTAAAATTTTTCTTTCTAATATTAAACATTTAATCACTCCATATCTAATACTAGATTATACCATTATAAATAAATATGATAAATAAAAAGATAAAAAATAGTATAGTAATAGCAGAGGTTAGGTGATAATATTTTAAGTAAAAAAGAAATAAAAGAGGTTTTAGAAATTCTAGCTAGCATGTATGAAGATCCCAATAAAGACTTATTACATTTTGAAACACCCTTTGAGGCCTTAATAGCAACTATGCTTTCAGCTCAAAGCACAGATGTAAGGGTAAATCAAGTAACCAGCAAGCTTTTTAAAGTAGCAAACACAGCTAAAGACTTTGCTAATATGGATATAGGCGAGCTAGAAGATTGGATAAAATCTATAGGAATATATAAAAACAAAGCAAAAAATATAAAAGCAACTAGTAAAATTTTACTAGAAGACTATAATGGGAAAGTTCCAAATGTAAAAGCTGAGCTTATAAAACTCCCTGGTGTAGGCAATAAAACTGCCAATGTAGTTTTGGCAAATGCCTTTGATATGCCAGCTTTTGCAGTTGATACCCATGTATTTCGCGTATCAAATAGGCTAGGACTTGCCAATGCTAAAAATGTAAGTCAAACTGAAAAACAACTTACAAAAAATGTCCCAGAAGATGAGTGGAATATTACCCATAAAAGACTCATAACCCATGGAAGAGCCTTATGCAAGGCCCGTGGGCCTCTTTGTGATGAGTGTGATTTGAATAAGTTATGTTTATATTATAGGAGAGATGATGATTAAACTTTTTGCAATAGATATGGATGGGACTCTTTTAAACAGTGAAAGTAAAATAAACCCAGCAACCATTAAAGCAATAAATGATTTAAACAAGGCAGGTATAAAAACAGTTTTAACAAGTGGAAGGGTGATGTCTTCTATAAGATTTGCTAATAAAACACTTGGAGTAGATAATCCTATGATTGCTAATAATGGTGCCTTGATTAAACTTGATAGCAAAAAAACTTTATCAGAGCATCCTTTAGAGGAAGATCATATCAAAGAATTAATAAAATTTTGTGATGAGCACAAATTTATTTACCATTTTTATGATGAGGATACCTTTTATTCAAATAGATTAGATGAGGATAGGTTAAAGCATTTAAAAATTTCTAGTGACTATGGACTAAACTACCAATGCAACATTTCTATTACAGAAGATCCCTATAAGGATTTAAAAGAAAAGGGGAAACCTGCCTATAAAATCCTCATAGGTTGTTTAAATAGCCATCCATATGGAGAAGAAAAAGCGGTAGATATTATAAAAAAAGCTTTTTTAGATAAACTTTATGTAACATCTTCAGGCCCAGGGGCTATAGAAATAATGGAGCCTAATGTAAACAAGTGGGAAGGTATAAAAATTTTATCAGACCATCTTGGTATAAAAAATAATGAAATTGCAGCCATTGGTGATTCTTATAATGACCTGCCTATGGTAGAAAATGCTCATCTAGGCTTTGCTATGGGCAATGGCAATGAAGATATAAAAAAAGTAGCAACTTATGTAGTAGCTGATAATAACTTAGATGGCATAAAGGAAGCTTCAGATATTATTTTAAAATATAATAAGGATAATCCAAGTGTTTAATATAGTATTAATAGCCCCAGAATATCCAGGAAATGTAGGTAATATTGGTAGGACGTGTGTATTAACAGAATCTCATCTACATTTAGTAAGGCCTTTTAAATTTGATTTTTCCGATAAGGCCTTAAAAAAATCTGGCATAGATTACTGGGATAAGGTAAAGTTAACTATCCATGATAGTATGGATGAGTTTTTAGAATATATAGCGGATAAGAACTTTTATCTGGTAGAGACAGGTACAGATACTAAGTACTCTGACGTTGACTTTAAAGATGGAGATTTTCTGATATTTGGTAGGGAAAAAGAGGGAATAAACCCTGATATTTTAGAACAATTTAAGGAAAAAATAATTACTATTCCCATGACTAAAAAAATTGATAGGTCGCTTAACCTAGCCAATTCAGTAAATATAGTTTTATATGAAGCCTTAAGGCAAAATGATTTTAAATTTTAGGAGAGAATAAATGTACGATATTATTATTTTAGGAGCAGGTCCAGCAGGACTTACCGCAGGACTTTATGCAGGAAGATCAAAACTTAAAACACTTATTATAGAAAAAAATATCCCAGGTGGACAAATAGCTACAACAGCCTTTGTAGACAACTATCCAGGATCTATGGAAGATGCAACAGGTATGGGTTTATCAGATAGGATGTATGAGCAAGCCAAAGAATACTGTGAATTTTTAACCACAAATGTAACTAGTGTTGAGCTAGAAGGTGAAGTTAAAAAAGTTCATACTGATGATGGTAAAACAATCGAAGCAAAGGTAATAATTATATCAACTGGTGCTGCGCACAGAAAACTTGAAGTACCAGGTGAAAGTGAATTTGCAAATATGGGCGTATCCTACTGTGCAACCTGTGATGGACCATTTTATAACGGTCTAGATATCTATGTTGTAGGTGGTGGAGATAGTGCTGTAGAAGAAGCAATTTATCTTACAAAATTTGGTAGATCTGTAACTATTATTCACAGACGTGATGAATTTAGAGCAAGCCAAATAGTTGTAGATAAGGCTAAGGCCAATGAAAAGATAAAATTCGAACTAGACTCCGTTGTAAATGAAATAAAAGGAGATAAAGAAACTACCTCTCTTATAGTAGAAAATGTAAAAACTGGTGAAATAAAAGAGCTAAAAAGTGATGACAATAGTCCAATTGGGGTATTTATATTTGTAGGATATATCCCACAAACAGATATATTCAAAGATAAGATTGACATGAATTATGGGTATATAGTTACTGATGACGATATGAAAACAAATATCGAAGGAGTTTTTGCCGTAGGCGACAACCGTGAAAAATCTGTTAGACAAATGGTAACAGCAGCAGGAGATGGCTGTATAGCTGCTGTTGTAGCAAACAGATACCTTGAAGGACAAGTATGGTAAACTATTGACAATATCCTATAATTTAGTAAAATATTATTGTAAAACTTTTAGAAAGAATTAAGGAGGTAATAATGACAACTAGAGTAGCAATTAATGGATTTGGTAGAATCGGTCGTCTTACACTTAGAAGAATTTCTGAAGTTGAAGATGATATCCAAGTAGTAGCAATTAATGACCTTATTGATAAAGATGGTCTTGCTTATGCTTTCAAATATGATACAGCACAAGGAAGATTTACTGGAGATTTTGAGCAAACAGAAGATGGCTTTAAAGTAAATGGCCAAGAAATCAAAATCTTTGCAGAAAGAAATCCAGAAGACCTACCATGGGGAGACCTTGATGTAGATGTTGTACTAGAATGTACAGGATTCTTTACAGAAAAAGAAAAAGCAGAAGCTCACTTAAAAGCAGGAGCTAAAAAAGTTTTAATTTCAGCACCAGGTAAAGGTGATATGAAAACTATCGTTTATGGTGTAAACCATGAAATACTTGATGGTTCTGAAACAGTAGTATCAGCAGCAAGCTGTACAACAAACTGCTTAGCACCAATGGTAAACGTACTTAATAAAGAATTTGGATTTGTAACAGGACAAATGTCTACAATCCACGCATATACAGCAACACAAGCTATCCAAGATACGCCAGCTTCTAAAAAAGACCTTAGAGGTGGACGTGCAGCTGCTCAAAATACAATTCCAGCTTCAACAGGAGCTGCAAAAGCAGTTGGTAAAGTACTTCCAGAAGTAGAAGGTAAAATTGATGGTACAGCTTTAAGAGTACCAGTTATTACAGGTTCTATTACAGAACTTTACTCAGTACTTGAGAAAAAAGTAACTGAAGAAGAAGTAAATGAAGCAATGAAAAAATACTCATCTGATGCATTTGCTTACGAAACAGAAGATATTGTTTCAAGTGACATCATTGGTTACCCTGCAGGATCAGTATTTGATTCACAACTTACAAAAGTTGTAGAAAATGGAGACAGCCAATTAGTTAAAACAGTTGCTTGGTACGATAACGAAGCAGGATACGTATCTAACTTAGTTAGAACATTAGACTATTTAGCTAAACTTTAAGAGATAGAAAAGGGCAGGGATATTTATCTCTTGCCCTTTTTATTATTGGAGTGGATTATGAATAAACGGACATTAAAAGACTTAGATGTTAAAGGAAAAAAAGTTTTAGTTAGAGTTGACTTTAACGTTCCTTTATCAAAAGAAGATAATAGTAAAATTGCAGATGACTCAAGAATAAAGGCAGCCCTACCTACCATAGATTATTTACTAGAAAATGGAGCAAAAGTTATTCTTATAAGCCATTTAGGTAGACCAAAAGGTGAATCAAACCCAGAATTTTCTTTAAAACCAGTTGCTAACTGGTTAGCTGATAAATATGGCGATAAATTCGAATTTTTACCAGCTGATGAGGTGGTAAATGATGAAATTAAAGAAAAAGTTAGTGAGCTTAATGAAGGTGAGTTAGCACTATTAGAAAATACTAGATATGTAGCAGGTGAAACTAAAAATGATGAAGAATTTGCAAAAGAACTCGCATCTCTTGCTGACTTATATATAAATGATGCCTTTGGTACAAGCCACAGAGCTCATGCATCAAATGTAGGTGTTGCAAGTATTTTACCTTCCGCAGTTGGATTTTTAATTGAAAAAGAGATAGATGTAATGGGTAAGGCTTTAGAAAATCCAGAACATCCTTTTGTATCAATTTTAGGTGGAGCAAAAGTATCTGATAAAATCGGCGTAATTGAAAACTTAATTACAAAAGTAGATACAATTCTTATCGGTGGAGGAATGGCTTATACATTCTTAAAAGCTCAAGGTAAAGAAATAGGTAAATCTTTACTTGAAGAAGATAAAATGGACCTCGCATTAGAATTACTTGATAGAGCAAAAGAAAATGGAGTTGAAATATTACTACCAGAAGATGTAGTAATAGCTGATGATATTGCTCCAGGTGTTGAGACTGAAATAGTAGATATTGATAGTATACCAGTTGATAAAGAAGCCCTAGATATTGGACCAAAGACAGCAGAAAAATATGCTGAAAAAATCAAAGCTGCAAAAACAGTTGTTTGGAATGGGCCAATGGGAGTATTTGAAATTAAAGAATTTTCAAACGGAACTAATAAAGTAGCCAATGCACTAGCAGAAGCTGATGCAACAACAATTGTTGGTGGTGGTGACTCAGCACTTGCAATAGAAATGGCAGATTTAAAAGATAAAATAACTCACGTATCAACCGGTGGTGGTGCAAGCCTAGAATTTTTAGAAGGCAAAGACTTACCAGGTATATCTGCAATAGAAGATAAATAAGGAGAAAAAATGCGTAAACCAGTAATAGTTGGAAACTGGAAAATGAATATGACAGTAAGCGAAGCAAAAAATTTACTTACTGAATTAAAAGAAAAAAACTTAGATTCTGAAGTAGAGGCAGGAGTTTGTACACCAGCTATAGACCTTACAGTAGCATCAAATCTTTTAGAAGGCACTGATATTGGATTTGGTGGACAAAATATGTATTTTGAAGAATCAGGAGCATTTACTGGAGAAATCTCTCCAACTATGCTTAAAGATATTGGAGCAAAATACGTTATATTGGGTCACTCTGAACGTCGTGACATCTTTGGGGAAGATGATGAATTAATAAATAAAAAAGTTTTATCAGCCCTCGACCATGATTTAGTTCCTATCCTTTGCTGTGGTGAATCTTTAGAAGAAAGAGAAGCTAATAAGCAAGAAGAAAAAGTAAAATCTCAATTAGAAGCTGACCTAAAAGATGTAAGTGAAGATGATATTAAAAAAGTAATCATAGCTTACGAACCAATTTGGGCAATAGGTACAGGTAAAACAGCATCAGCTGATGATGCAGAATCTATGTGTGCATTTATTAGAAACTTAGTTGCTGAATTATATTCTAAAGAAGCAGCAGATGCAGTTCGTATCCAATACGGTGGATCAGTAAAACCAGCCAATGTAAAAGAACTAATGGCTAAAGAAAATATAGATGGTGCCTTAGTAGGTGGAGCAAGTCTAAAAGCAGATGACTTTGCTGCTTTAGTAAATCATAGAAACTAATAAAAGGTATAAATATGGCAGAAAATAGATTTGTTAGCTTATCAAAAGAATTTAATAAAGACAATGGACTAGATATCCATGTACTAATGGATAGAAATACTGGTGTAAACTATATTTAGCTAACAATGAATATGGATGCCAACTTATACCATTATTAGGATCTGATGGCAAAGTTTATTCCAAAGACCCTAAAAGAGCTATTAACAATTTAGAAAGAAATAGATAAAAAGGAGAATTAATAATGAGCTTAATTACAAGTGTATACGCAAGACAAATTCTTGACTCAAGAGGAAATCCAACAGTAGAAGTAGAAGTTGAAACAGAACTAGGTGGCTACGGTCGTGCATCAGTTCCATCTGGTGCATCAACAGGAGAATGGGAAGCAGTAGAACTACGTGATGGAGATAATGACTACTACCTAGGTAAATCAGTACTTAAAGCAGTTGAAAATGTAAATGAGAAAATTGCTGATGAATTAGTCTTAGTTTATGATGTTACAGACCAAGTTGGTATTGATAAAAGAATGATTGAGCTAGATGGTACAGAAAATAAAGGAAATCTAGGTGCAAATGCTATCCTTGGTGTATCACTAGCAGTGGCAAAAGCAGCAGCAGATGAATTAGGCTTACCATTATATGCTTACATTGGTGGACCAAATGCTAAGCTTCTACCAACACCAATGATGAATATCCTAAATGGTGGGGAGCATGCTGATAACTCAGTAGATATCCAAGAATTTATGATTTTCCCACTAGGTGCAGATAGCTTTGCTCACGCCCTACAAATTGGTACAGAAGTATTCCACAATTTAAAAAGTGTACTAAAAGAAAAAGGCTACAATACAGCAGTAGGTGATGAAGGTGGCTTTGCTCCAAACCTAAAATCAAACGAAGAAGCCTTAGAAATCATTGTAGAAGCTATCAAAAAAGCTGGATATGAACCAGGTAAAGATGTATTTATAGCTATGGACTGCGCAAGTTCAGAATTCTACAACAAAGAAGATGGAAAATACCACCTAGAAGGGGAAGGTACAGTTTACTCAGAAGAAGAAATGGTAGACTGGCTTGAAAGTCTTGTAGAAAAATATCCTATCATTTCAATCGAAGATGGTCTTGATGAAAATGACTGGGAAGGTTGGGCAAAATTAACAGAAAGACTTGGTGGAAAAGTACAATTAGTAGGTGATGACCTATTTGTTACAAATACTAAAAAACTTGAAAAAGGTATCAAAGAAAATGTTGCAAACTCCATACTTGTAAAAGTTAACCAAATCGGTTCTCTAACAGAAACATTAAATGCTATTGAAATGGCAAAACAAGCAGGATACACAGCAGTAGTTTCTCATAGATCTGGTGAAACAGAAGATGTTACAATAGCAGACCTTGTAGTAGCAGTAAATGCTGGACAAATAAAAACAGGTGCACCATCAAGAACAGATAGAGTTGCAAAATACAATCAACTACTAAGAATCGAAGATGAACTTTGGGAAAATGCTGAATTTAAAGGACTAAAAGCATTTTATAACCTAAAAGATAGATTTAACGACTAATAAAGTACAAAAAAAGAGGAAAATAACTCCTCTTTTTTTAATTAGATGTTATTTGGGTATCATATTACTAGCTTAATCTATAAACAAAATTGCCAAAAGATGCTGACTGTGGTATCATATAGAATGATGAAAACGGAGGTGTCTTGATGGAAAATTTCTTTGCAGTTATATTAATGCTTGCATCACTAATTATTGTAGTTGGTGTAACTATGCAAGATCCAAAAACTGACGGACTAGGAACACTAACTGGCCAAGAAACAAACGTATTTGGTAGAAGTGCTCATAGAACTAAAAATGAAATGTTAGATAAAGTTGTAATTGCTGGAGGAGTCTTACTTTTCTTAGGAAGTATCATAATGCTAGCAGTTATGTAAGGGGCTACAGATAGACTTTAAGCTATCTAGCCTCTTTTTTTATAGAAAAGGATAAGATATGAATCTAAAAGAACTAATTTTAAATATAGTTAATGACGAAAACTATGAAGTAATGACAATTAAAGAACTTGAAAATTACTTACAAGTTGATAAATACACTAGAAATGCAGTTAATGATGCTTTAATAGAGCTTGAAAAAGAAAATAAGCTACGTATCTCTCACAAAAAAAGAATCATGCCACTAAGCGAAGCAGAAAAATCTCTAGTTGGAGAAATCTCTCTTGCCCAAGCAGGTTATGGATTTTTTATTTCTGATAATAAGGACTTTAAAGATGTCTTTATAGCAAAAGATAATTTAAACAAAGCCTTTGATGGTGACAAGGTAAAAATAGAAATTATAAAACCAGCTGAAAAAGGCAAAAATGCTGAGGGAAAAGTTATTGAAATCATAGAACGTGGCAACACCAAAGTAGTAGGTACCTTCCAAGAGTCAAAAGGCTTTGGTTTTGTAGTTCCTGATAATAAATCCATTGGCCAAGATATCTATATAGATAAGAAACTTGCTAAAAAAGCTAAAAATAAAGATAAGGTAGTTGCAGAGATAATAAACTTTCCTAAAAAAGGCAAGCCTGAGGGAAGAATAATTGATATAATTGGTCATAAAAATGATAAGAATGTAGACATATACTCTCTAGCTGCCCAACACGGCATCCCTTACTTATTCTCTAAAGAAACAAAAAAAGAAGTCTTATATATAAATAAAGAAGTAAAAGAAGATGAATTAGAAGGACGCACTGACTTTAGAGATTTATTTACAGTTACAATTGATGGTAGAGATTCAAAAGACTTTGATGATGCTATATCAATTGATAAAAATGGGGACAATTACGATTTGTATGTTCATATAGCAGATGTTTCTCATTATGTAAAAAGAGGAACAGCTATAGACCACGATGCTTATGATAGGGGAAATTCCACTTATTTATATAATGTAGTTATTCCCATGCTACCAAAAGAATTATCAAATGGCATTTGCTCGCTAAATCCAAATGTAGATAGGCTTGCGATATCCTTAAAAATGACTATAGATAAAAGAGGAAAAGTAATTGCCAATGACTTTTATAAGTCAGTTATCAATTCTGATTACAGACTAGTTTATGATGATGTAAATAAATTTATAGATGATAAGGACGAGGCAGCCTATGAAGATGAAATATTAAAAGAAAAACTAAATTTATTTAATGACCTTCATAAGATTTTAAGGGCAAAAAGAGAAGACAGGGGAGCTATCGACTTTGATTTTAAAGAAAGTCAAATAGATGTAACAGATGAAGGTAAAGTCTTAAATATTTCTATTCATGAGCGTGGATCAGGAAATAAAATGATAGAAGAATTTATGCTGGCAGCTAATGAAACAGTAGCAACCTTATTTGGCTACATGGACTTTCCTTTTATGTATAGGATCCACGAGAAACCTTCAAAGGAAAAACTTGATGGATTTAAGCAAGCTTTAAATGCTATGGGATATAATATCCGTGGCAATGAACTGCATCCAAAAGATTTTCAAAGAATCCTTGAAGAAGTTGAGGGTGAAAGTGAAGCAAATGTAGTTAATTTATTAATGCTTCGCACCATGCAAAAGGCAAAATATAGTAAAAAGCGTGATATCCACTTTGGACTTTCTACAGAGTTTTACACCCATTTTACAAGTCCCATCCGTAGGTATCCAGACCTAATTGTCCATAGACTTTTAAAATCTTATATAGAAAATAGGCTAAATAAATTAAATCAAACAATCCTAGAAAATAGCCTAGAAAAATCAAGTGAACATTTATCAATGACAGAAAGAAGATCAGAAGATACAGAGCGTGATGTAGAGGACCTTATGAAATGTAAGTACATGCGTAGGTTTATAGGAGATGAATTTACCGGTACAATTTCATCTGTAACTGATTTTGGAATGTTTATTGAATTAGATAATACAGTTGAGGGATTATTTATGTATAAATTCTCGCAAGCTAGATTTGAGTACCAAGAAGAAAGCCTTAAAGCAGTAAATACTGATAACCACAAAATTTATGCAATAGGTGATGAAGTGAGAATTAGAGTATTAAATGTTGATATTTACCAAAGAAATATCGACTTTGATTTATTGGAGGAAAATGAAACAGTTAGCCAACAACAAGAAAGCCTTTCATGATTACTTCATAGAAAAAAAATATGAAGCAGGCATTGAACTAAAAGGCAGTGAAGTAAAAAGTATCAAACAAGGAAAAGTAAGTATAAAAGAAAGTTTTATAGGAGATAGACATGGGGAAATGTTTATATATGGTATGCATGTTACCCCATTTAAAGAGGCCTATGACCAAAGTATAGATCCAACTAGGACCCGCAAATTATTATTACACAAAAAAGAAATAGATACCCTAATAGGTAAAAAAACTCAAGATGGATATACTATAATTCCAATAAGTGTTTATGAAAAAAATGGCCTAGTAAAAATCCAATTAGCCCTAGCCAAGGGTAAAAAACAATACGATAAACGTGAAACAATAAAAAGAAGAGAGGCTGATCGTAGAATCGATAGGGCCCTTAAAAATTATTAAGCAGTCGGCCATAATCATGGTCGATTTTTATTTTAATTTAAAATAAAATAAAAAAATGGTATAATAGTCCAGTAACTTAAAGGAGGATAATATGAGAAAAGTATTACCAATAATTTTATCAGGTGCCTTACTTACAGGTTTTGGAGTTAATTCTCAAAAGACTGAGCAAGACTTAAACCCACAAATTATAGATGTAGAAGCTATAAATAAAGTAGAAGAAAATAGAAATCAAAACAAGCTAGAGAACTTTGATTTAACATCCTTAGATAAAAGCGATATCAATGCTATAGCCCAAACTGGTGTAGCTTATGTGAAAACAAATGAATATAATGACCTAAGTCAAGAAGAAAAATCCTATATGTATAATGCTTGCCTAGAAGCCATGGATAAACTTGGATATGATACTAGCAATTTTACATATGATGATATGAATAATCTTTATAATGCTTGTAGAGACTATATGCTAGAAAATAATGTAGACCCAGAAACATTTGGTCTAAAAGATCAGGCAAAACTTTATAATATGTGCCGCAACTACTTAAAGAACAACAATACTGACAAAAAAGTAGGCTGCATGTCTAGAAGATAAATTTACAATTTTAAACCAGAGAATTGACCTGAACCCCAAAATCCGAAATACGGATGGAGGGGTTTTTTATTTATATAATTTTCTAACTTTAGTTATAATAATATGTATGGTTTACAAGGGAGGGTAAAAATGAAAATTAAAAATAAAAGAGTTTCTAATATAGTAGCTATATTTATTATATTAGCAATTGCTATAATAAATAATACAAATTTATTTACAAAGCCAGACCCTAACTATGAAGTAGGAATAGTAGTAAGGGTGGTAGACGGAGATACCGCTGTAATAAAAATTAATAATGAAAATCAAAAAGTGAGATTTGTAGGCATGGATACCCCAGAGTATAACCCCAAAAGAGATATATCAGAGCCATGGGGTAAGGAGGCCACCGAATTTACTAAAAATCTTTTAGAAAATCAAATAGTTTACCTAGAAAAAGATACTTCAGATACAGATAAATATGGTAGGTGGTTAAGATACATTTGGTTAAACCCACCAGAAAATCCAAACCATCCAAGCTATGAAGAAATAAAAAACCAAATGGTAAATGGCATTTTGGTTAGAAATGGATACGCTAGGGCCAAAGAATATAAGCCTGATGTAAAATATACCGGCATAATGCGTGATATAGAGCAAGAGGCCAAGATAGAGAAGATAGGTTTATGGAGTTAAGGTTTATCCCGCACATGCGGGGACAAATTTATCCTACAGCTAGTAAATATTTTTTAGTATTAATTTCCCCAGTATAACTGGGGATTTTTTTCGGGAAAAATTCCTCATTTTTTCTATATATAAGTAAAGGAGGAGTTAATGATTGTAAATAAAGTTAAGAAAAATAAAAATTTTACCATAGTTGATAATGGTTACTTAAATGATCCTAATCTTTCTTTTAAGGCCAAGGGGATATTAACTTACTTGTTATCTTTGCCGGGAGATTGGGTTATTTATTTTGAAGAAGTAATAACACATTCAAAAGATGGCATAAAATCTTTTAGGTCAGGTGTGGATGAACTTATAAATGAAGGATATATTTACCGTTATCCTATAAGAGAAAATGGAGTTATTATTCGTTGGGAAACTGAGATTTATGAAGTGAAAAAACCTCTTAGCCAAAATGTAAATGTAGAAGAAGTAAATATAATAAAAGAAAAAGAAGAAAATAACCAGCTATTAAATACTAACAATACACATACTTATGCTAGTAATAACTTAAATAATTATAATAGCTTTGCTAAAATCACTGAGGCTTGGAATAATTTATCAACCCTAGTAGTTCCTATAGATAGTATATATAGTGATGTTAAAAGAACAATAAATTTAACAAAGCTAATCGAAAAATACGAGCTTGATGATGTGCTTGCGACAATTAATAAAATTGAAAGTTCAAAATATGCTCAAAGATTTGTTATAAACTTTGATTGGTTTTTAGATGAAAAAAATTATCTTAGGGTAAAAGGTCAATGACTTAGCCTTATAACTAGGTATAATTATTATAAAACCAAAGCTTAGAAAGGTTAAATATGGCATATATAAAGTTAAATAATTTATCAAAAAAATATAAGTCTGGTAGATCTACCATAGTTGCCAATGATAATATAAGTTTTGACCTAGATAAGGGCAAACTTTTAGTTATAGTTGGTGCATCTGGTGCTGGAAAGACTACTCTTTTAAATATACTAGGAGGCATGGAGCAAGCAAGTAGTGGTGAAATTTTAATAGATGGCAAAGACCTTACAAAACTTACTGACAATGAACTTACAACTTACAGAAGAAATGATGTTGGCTTTGTCTTTCAACACTATAACCTAATTCCAAACTTAACTGCCCTTGAAAATGTGGAGCTAGCTTCTGAAATATCTGACAATCCCCTTGATGCAGGAGAAGTTTTAACAAATGTTGGCCTTACAAATAGGGCGGAAAATTTTCCTTCCCAGTTATCTGGTGGAGAGCAGCAAAGAGTTGCCATAGCTAGGGCCCTTGCAAAAAATCCTAAAATCTTACTATGTGATGAGCCTACAGGAGCCCTTGATTATGAAACAGGGAAAAATATCTTAAAACTTTTACAAGATGCATCAAGAAATCTAGGCGCAACAGTAATAATCATAACCCACAATTCTCTTATAAAACCTATGGCAGATGAGGTTATAGAGCTGCGTGATGGTAGGGTTATAGAAAATTATGAAAATACAAATCCAACCCCTGTAGAAGATATTGAATGGTGATTTTGTGAACAAAACTTATATAAAAAATATTTTAAAAGACATAAAAAATACTAAAGGCAAGGTAGTATCCATTGCAACAATGGTGGGGCTAGCAGCCCTTGTAGTAGTAGCCCTTACCATGACAGGGCCAACCATGAGAAAAACTTTAAATAAGTCAATGAATACTTATGGCCACCCAGATATAATTGTAAGGTCAACTTATGGCCTTGATTATGAAGATGAAGCTATTCTTAAAAGAGATAAGGATATAGATAAAATAAATTTTATAAAAACAGCAGATCTCCTAGATAAAGAAACCCTTATAAGAGTAAAGGCCTATAACAAAGATATCCCAAAATCTGTAATAGTAAAAGGCCATGCACCACAAGCAAAAAATGAGATTATCCTAGATAGAATTTTAGCTGATAATTATAAAATCGGGGATAAAATTAGCTTTTCTTATGTAGATAATCCTAAATTTGATGAAGAAGTTATGGAAAATCTAGACTATAAAGTAGTGGGTTTTTTTAAAACTTCTGATTATTTTATGGAGGATATGAGGGAACTATCCTTTACTGCAAAAAAAGAATTAAATGGCTACGCCTATGTCCTTGATGAAAACTTTGCTACGGATAAGTTTGGAGAAGCAAATATTTCCTATAAAGACACTAAAAGCCTTGATAAAACGAGCTTCGATTATAAAAGCCTTGTAGCAGAAAAAAAGGATAATATAGAAGAAAAAATAGCAAATAGACCCGAAGAAGTCCTTAAAAAAATAAAGGCTGATGCTAATGATGGCCTTGATCAAGCCCAAGCAGAAATAGATGATGCCAAAGAAGAGCTCAAAGACGCTAGTAAAGAATTAAAAAAAGCAAGAGCAAATCTTGACCAAGGCTACAAGGACTATGAAGAAGGTAAAAAAACTTATAATGATGAAATTACCAAGGCTCAAAATGATTTATCAAGTGCAAAAAATAAACTCATAACAGGCCAAGAAGAAATCGATAGGGGCTGGAGCGAGTATCAAGCTAATTTAAATGCTTATAATAATAAAATTAAGCAAGGGCAAAAGGATCTAAATGCAAAAGAAAATGAACTGGCTAGGGGAGATGAAGAATTAGATAAGGCCCAAGCTGATTTAAATGCAGGCTATAAAAAACTTGAAGAAGAGTTTAAATCCCCTAGGGCAGACTTAGCTGCTAGCAAAATAAAGCTAGATCAGGCAAAAAATGAGTTAGAAGAAAAAGAAAAACAAATTTCCTTATTAGAAGAAAAAGCAGATGAAATAACAAATCAAGAATTAGCATCTATGAAAGCAGAGCTTGCAGCAGGATGGGCAGAATATGAAAGTGGCCTAGCAGAATACAATAAAAATAAGCAGACCTTAGATGATAGATTTAATAAAGAAAAAGCAAAACTTGATCAAGGTCAAAGTGAAATCAATAATAAAAAATCAGAACTTGACCAAGCTTGGGCAAGCCTTAAGCAGGGAAAAAATGAATTTAAGGCTCAAAAAAATAATGGTTGGCAAAAATTAGAGGCTAGCGAAAATGAACTAAAGCAAAACCAAGCAAAAATAGATGCTGGCCGGGCAGACTATAATAGAGGGTTAGCTGAATTAGAAAAGCAAAGAATATCTGGCAAAAAAGATTTAGAAGATGCCTATAAAAAACTTTTAGATGGCGAGGAAGAATACCAAGAAAACCTAGATAAATTTAACAAGGAAAAACCAGATGCCCTCGATGAAATAAGTGAGGGTGAGGATGAGATAAAAGAAAATAAAGAGGCCTTACTCAAACTAGTTGATCCAGAATACGAAGTAGAAACTATCTTTGATAATGAGGGGATAAATACCTACTACCAAAATAGTTTAAATATGGATGAATTAACCAAGGTCTTTCCTACATTTTTCTATCTTGTAGCTATGCTTGTTACCCTTACCACTATGAAAAGGTATATAGAAGAGCAAAGAACTATAAATGGTACATTAAAATCTCTTGGTTATACCAATAGGCAAATTAGCCAAAGATTTTATCTATATGGGATTATTCCTACCCTTGTTGGCTCCATTATAGGTGCTTTGCTAGGTAGATTTGTGGTAAGCGGTATTATCATAAAGGCCTATTCTTCTGGTTTTGGCAACCTAGGAATAAATTATGTGAATGCCCTACCTTATATTTTATTTGCAGTTGCCCTTTCTGTAGGGCTTATTGCCCTTACTGTATATTTCTCATCCAAAGAAACTGTAAGAGAAACTCCATCATCCCTTTTAAGACCAAAGGCCCCACAAGTAGGTAAAAAAACTTTTTTAGAACGCATAAAACCAATATGGAAAAATCTTTCCTTTATGCAAAAAATTACAGCTAGAAACTTATTTAGGTATAAGTCTAGGATGTTTATGACTTTATTTGGAGTGGGTGGATGCACAGCCCTAACATTTTTTGGCTTTGCTATGATAGATTCTATAAAAGATACTGTTACTTGGCAGCAAAATGACATCAACCACTATGATGTAATTGCTATGGTGGATGAAAATGCCACAGATGATGAGATAGAAAGTTATAAGGAAAAAATAAAAAAATATGACTTCCTAGACATCAGCTATGATGATGCACAAATATCTAATAATGGCAAGACTCGTGATGTTAAACTTGTGATACCAAAATCAAGTGCAGATATAAAAAGTTTTGTAAGCCTTAAAGACCTTAAAAGAAATCCAATAAACCTAGCAAAAGAAGATGCGGTAATCACAGAAAAGGCGGCAGATGTCCTAGGCATAGGAGTTGGTGATAAGATTAACTTTACCTATGAAAATAAGGACTATAGTTTGCCAGTTACAAATATTGCTGAAAACTATACTGGAGATTATATCTATATTTCAAAAGATAGCTTTAAAAAGTTAACCACTAGTAATCCACGTTATAATGCTAATTACCTAAAAGGGAATGCTAGCCAAATGATAGAAAATATTGAAAATGAAAAGGCAGTAGTAGCGATTATTAATGCATCCGTTATCTATGCCTCTATGGATGTTCTTTTAGCCAACCTAAATCTTGTAATAGGGATTATAACAATTATTTCAGTTTTACTTGCTCTAGTAGTTTTATATAATCTTATAAATATAAACGTAAGTGAGAGAAAAAGGGAGCTTGCCACCATAAAGGTATTAGGGTTTTATCCTAAAGAAGTTACCTCATATATATTTAGGGAAATATTTATCCTAACAATCCTTGGAATATTTGTAGGTTTTGGTTTAGGATATGCTATGTTTAGGTATATAATATATGTAGTGGCCCCTAAAGATATCCTACTATCCTATAGAGTCCACTTAAATGCATTTTTATATAGTGGAATAATAACCACAGCTATATCCATAGTTCTTTTATTTATAGTCCATAGAAATCTTAAAAAGATAGACATGGCTGAGGCTATGAGTAGCGGTGAATAATTAAATCTTAAGGAGTTTTTTTAATGAAAATATACTTAGTAAGACACGGTTTTACCCAATCAAACAGGGCAAGAACTGAAGCAATCGAAGATCTAAAATTAAATAAAAGTGGTTTTAATGTTTTAGTTAATACTAGAAGAACTCTAGAAAAATACAATATTGATAAGGTTTACTCATCTGAATTAAAGGATGCAACCCAAACTGCAGACATGCTTGGATACCATGATTATATTACTGATGCTAGGTTAAATGAGCTAGACTTTGGTGATTATAGTGGCCAGTTACTAGAAGAAATCCAAGACCACTATGATGGTGTTTTAGACAATGAAGAAGATGTCTTTAATTTAAAATATCCTGGTAACGAAAGTCGTAATGACCTTATTAAAAGATTGAGCGAATTTTTAGACGAGTTAGTAGAAAAGGATGAAAATGCCCTTTGCATAAGCCACGGTCTAGCTATAAAAGCAGCCTTATTCTGGATTTTAAAAGATAAGGCAGACTGGGATAGTTTCTGGATAGAAAATGGATCAGTAACAATCTTTGAAGTCCATGATAAACAGAAACTTATTAAGGGTGTAAACATTATTTAAGTTAACTTTAAAGCAAGGCCTTGGGGTCTTGTTTTTTTGTGTGTCTATATAAGATATAATATAAGTAAAGGAGAGGATAATGAGAATAATTTTAGTTAGACACGGATTAAGTGATGCAAATATTTCAAGATTTTATTCCTTGGAAGATACTAAGTTACACGAAAGTGGCTTTAGTGTTTTAAATAATACTAAAAGAAATTTAGAAAAATATGACATAGATGAAGTTTACGTATCAGAACTAAAAAGAAGCCAAGAGACCGCCCAAAGGCTTGGATATACGGATTTTAAAGTAGATAGTCGTATAAATGAGCTAGACTTTGGAGACTTTAAGGGCAAGTTTTTTGATGATATTAGAACTAACGAATTAGATTTCTTTAATAAGAAAGAAAAAGACTTTTTTAATATAAAATATCCTGGTGGAGAATCTATAAATGATGTCATCAAAAGAACTAGTGATTTTTTTGAAGAAAAGTCCAAAGAAGATAAAAATATCCTTTGTGTAAGCCATGCCATAGCTATAAAATCATCATTATTTTGGCTACTAGATGATAAGAAAAATTGGCAAAAATTTTGGTTGGATAATGGCTCTATTACTGTCTTTAGAATAGAAGATAATAAAAAAATAATAGAAAGTGTCAATTTATTATGAAATTTATCCACCTAGCAGATGCCCACCTAGCAGATAAGTCTAGCTTTGATAATGATCTAGGATCTATAATTAGAAAAAAGTCCTGGGAATCTTTTGAAAATATTTTTAAGGAAAATAAAGATGTAGACTTTGCCTTAGTTGCGGGAGACTTATTTGAAAGGCTATATTTTTCATCAAAAGATTTTGATAGGTTATTTAAGATATTTGAAAACTTTGGCAAGGATATTTATTATGTTACAGGTAACCACGATTATTTTGACTCATATAACACTATCTTTTTAAATAGTAAGCCAAATAATCTTCATATCTTCACAGAAGAAAACTTATCCTTATTTGAAAAAGAAAATCTTAGAGTATATGGCTTATCTTATAAGGACCGCATTTACAAAAATGATTTTACCTATGATTTAGAATTAGATAAGGATTTTTTTAATATATTATTAGCCCATGGAGATATTAGCCCTAGTCCTACAAATTATCTAGACCTAGATCCAACTAGATTAAATAAAATTGGTTTTGATTATGTAGCTTTAGGACATATTCATAAGGCAGCAAATATCTATAGTATTTACTATCCAGGCAGCATCGAGCCCCATGATTTTTCTGATATTTACGATTATGGATACATTCGCTACGATGATGGTCAAATAAGCCAAGTAGACTCATCCTTGATGAAATTTATAGATCTAGATCTCTATCCAAAGGAATATGATAGCAAGGAAGATATTTTAAAATATGTTAATGATTCTTTAAGCAATAAAATAAATTTCTTAAGGATTAATATAAAAGAAGAATCAGACATAGATATGAGAAATTTAAAGAAAAAAATAAATGCTGATTACTTAGAAATAAAAGAAGACTACCAAGAAAATAAGAGTCGTGCAGTAAGCCTTTATCCAAACTCTTTATTAAGTAAATTTAGTAAAAATTTTGAAGGGAAGGATGATGAGATAAGTAGGCTAGCTTATGAGCTGGGTCTAGAGGCTATATTAAGGAGTAAAAAATGAGTGTAATAATTAAAAAACTTCATCTGATATCCTTTGGCCACTTTGAAAATACAACTATAGACCTAGATAGCGGTTTTAACTTAATTTATGGTAAAAATGAGTCCGGTAAGTCTACTATTGCTAGTTTTATAGAGGGAATCCTTTATGGTTTTGATGATGGTAGCCGTGTCCGCCATTTTAATAAAAAACAAGAAATTTATAGACCCCTTAATTCTTATAAGTACGCAGGTCTAGCAGTCTTTAATAAAGATGGCATAGATTATAGGATAAGTCGTAACTTTGATAGTGGTGAATATGAAATATATGATTTATTCCATAATGAAGTTGTTGAAGCAAAGACAAGTAATTTAAACTATCCGGGAGAATTTCTACTAGGCTTATCCTATGATATATATAAAAATATTATTTCAAACTACCAAAGCCAAGAATCAAGCGAAAAGGCCAAGGCCAAGGTAGTAGAGCTTTTAATAAATAGAGATGATTATAACTTCTCAGCAAGTGATGCTATAAATTTCTTAGACAATAAGCTAGCAGAGATTGGATCTGACCGTGCCTATACCAGGCCCTATGCAAAGACAAAAACTGAAATAGATGAATTATCAAGGGAAATCCTAGACTTAAAAAGCCTTAGAAACGAAACTAACAAAGACTTTGCAAAACTTTATAAAAACCGTGATGATATAGCCAATAAATCTAATAAACTAAAAGATTTAAAAAATGCTCGTGATAGCTACAGGGAAAATGTAGCCTATAAAAATCTTGAAGATGAGATTAAGTATAAAAATGAGCTAAATTTTGTAGAAAATGAACTAAAAAAATACGATGATTTAAAAGATAAGAAAAATCTTGTTGTAGAGGCAGAAAAAGAATATTTATCTAATAAGAACCTATCCAGACATTATGTATTTTATATACTTGGCTCACTTTTACTTATAGTATTGTGGAGATATTTTAAGCAAAATTATCTTTTAGTTTTAGCTATCATATTGCCACTTATGATGATAGCTATAGACAAAAAGAATAAAGAAGTGTCAGAGTCAACAGATAAAAAGTATAATGATCAGAGATATATCGAATATTTAAGGTTAGTTAAGGAAAAAGAAAAGATAGAAGATGTCTTAAGAGTTCTAGCCAATCAAGATAAGACAAAGGATAGGACAAATATTGAGGCCATCCAAAAGATGGATATAAAAGAGACTGAAGATAAGATAAGAAAACTAGAAAGTGATTTAGAAATACTAACTAAAACAAATATTGACCTTGAAAGAAAACTAGCCTCTGCTGAACAGATGCTTAACACGGAAGTAGACCTAGTAGATAGGTTAAATATCCTAGAGCAGAATCTAAAAACCATGGAAAAGCAAATAGCAGCTATAAATTTAGCCAAAGACACCATAGCAGAAGTATCCAAAAGCTCAACAGCCGATAGAAATACCTTTAATAATGAAATATCAGATTTAATATCGACGATTACCAAGGATAAGTATAAGAAAATCACTTATGATAATGAGCTAAATCCTAGTATAACAACTTCAAGTGGTGAAACTATTAGTGTCGACAAGCTTTCAACTGGTTTTTATGACCAGCTAAACTTTGCCCTTAAATTTTTGATAAATGAAAATAAACTAGATAATTTTATTATCTTCGATGATGCCTTTATAAATTACGACCTAGATAGGCTAAGACTAGCCCTATTTTTCCTACTTGACCTAGCAAGTGATAGGCAAATTATTTACCTATCCTGCCACAATAGGGAAGAAGAAGTTTTAAAAAGTGAGGCCATCGATTTTAATATGATTGATTTGGAGGAAATATGATATATGCCCTAGCTGACTTACATCTTGATTATACAAATGAAAAAAGCATGGAAGTCTTCGGTCAAAATTGGGAAAATTACCAAGAACGTATTTTTCATAATTGGAATGATGTGGTAGGCCCTGATGATACTGTCTTAATCCCAGGAGATATATCCTGGGCTATGGACCTTACCCATGCCTATGTAGATCTTAAAAAAATAGACCAGCTAAACGGAGAAAAAATTTTAATGAAGGGTAACCACGATTATTGGTGGACTTCATTAAATAAGATAAAAAATCTAGATCTTTCTACTATGCACTATTTACAGAACAATTCCTTTAGCATAGAAGGCTATGATATATGCGGGACTCGTGGCTGGATACCTAGAGATAATAAAGATTTTACCGACCATGATGAAAAAGTATTTACTAGAGAACTTATGAGACTAGAAAATTCCATAAGAGCAAGTGGGGATAATAAAAAAATAGTTATGCTCCATTACCCACCTATAAACCAAGATAAGACTCTAAATGAATTTTATGATATATGTAAGGATAACAATGTAGATTATTTAATCTATGGCCATCTACATGGGATAGGTCATAGCATAATCAAAGAAGGTAATGTAGGCGGCATAGATATAAAATGCGTAGCAGGTGATTATATTAATTTTACACCAGTAAGGATTGTATGATGCAAAGAGAGATAGAAGTAAAAGTTTTAAATATAGATCCAAAAGAAATTGAAGAAAAATTAGTTGACCTTGGTGCGGATAAAATAAGCCATGAATTTCAAAAAAACTATACCTTTGTGCCAGAAGAAGGAGTCTTTGAAAATGGATATTTAAGAATCCGTGAAACAAAGTTTGAAGACAATGGTGAAAAAACACTAGAGCTTACCTTTAAAAGAGTAGAAAGTGATGATCAGTTTCGTGTCAATAACGAATATACTGTAAATATAGATTCTGTATCTATGATGATAAAAATTTTAGAAGAGCTTAATATTAAGATTGAGTATGAAGGAGAGAAAGAACGTATATCCTACTCCTATAAGAATCAAAGATTTGATATAGATATTTGGGATAAAAATACCTATCCACATCCTTATATGGAAATAGAATTTAGCAATAAGGATAAGATGGATGAAATAATTGATGACCTAAGTCTTGATAAAGCTAATATTACTACAGCTTCTATAACAGAACTTAGAGAAAAATTAAATAAGTAAACTTGACTAAAGCTATTTTTTCGTGTAACATCTTTAAGAACAAAAGGAGTGTATAAATGATTAGTATTAAAAATTTATTGACATCAGAAGAACTTTTTAAAGACGATATATACGAATTAATTAATTTAGCAAATGAAATAATAGAGAGTCCACTAGAATTTTCTCATATATGTGAGGGAAAAATTTTAGGGACTCTTTTTTTTGAGCCATCAACTAGAACTAGGTTATCATTTGAATCAGCTATGATAAGACTAGGCGGATCAGTTGTAGGATTTTCAGATGCAAATGTATCTTCATCTACTAAAGGTGAGAGTTTACAGGATACAGTAAGAACAGTTAGCCAATATGCAGATATAATTGCCATGCGTCACCCACAAGAAGGGGCAGCATATCTCGCAAGTCAAACTGCAGATTGTCCTATTATAAATGCAGGTGATGGGGGCCACCAACATCCTACACAAACTCTAACTGACGTATTAACCATTAGCCAATATAAAGATTCCCTAGAAGGTCACACCATTGGTCTAGTAGGAGATTTAAAATACGGTAGAACTGTTCATTCCTTATTAAAAGTTATGAATTTATTTAGCAATAACAAATTTATACTAATAGCACCAGAAGAGCTAAAATTACCAACCTATGTAAAAGAAGATGTATTTAAGGATAATAAAAACTACATCGAAACAACCAACCTCGATGAGGTAATAGACCAAGTAGATATCTTATATATGACTCGTATTCAAAAAGAAAGATTTTTCTCAATGAGTCAATATACAAGATTAAAAGATTCCTACATCCTAGATAGGGCAAAACTTAAAAAAGCTAAAGATGATATGATAATCATGCACCCACTACCAAGGGTAAATGAAATAGCAACAGAAGTAGATAAAGATCCTAGGGCTGTTTACTTTAACCAAGTTAAATATGGTATGTATGTAAGAATGGCCCTTATTATGAAATTATTGGAGGCAAATAATGCTTGAGATTACAAGTTTAAAAAATGGAATAGTAATTGACCACGTAAAAGCTGGCAATGGAATAAAAATTTTTGAATTATTAGGCCTAGCTGAGCTGGATGATCAAGTAGCATTAATCTTAAATGCAGAAAGCTCAAATATGGGCAGAAAAGATATTATAAAGGTAGAAAACCACCAAGACTTAGACCTAGATGTCGTATCTATCATAGATCCAAAGGCTACTGTAAACATTATAGAAAATGAAGAGGTAGTAGAGAAAAAAGAGCTAGAACTACCAGAGGAAATAGTAAATGTTTTAACTTGCCAAAATCCAAAATGTATTTCAACATCAGAAAGGTCTGTACCATCTAAATTTACTTTATTTAAACCACAAGAAAAACTTTACAAATGTGCTTACTGCGATCACATCTACGGAGTAGAAGAATAATGAAGCAAATTTTTAAAAATTGTTATTCATTTGATGATGTAAAAATATCTAGAGACCCTATCTATGTAAAAGATGGGATAATTGTAGAAGCTTTTGCTGATAATGAAGCCGATGAAATAATCGATTGTGAAAATCTAGCCCTAGTTCCATCTTTTGTAGACATGCACGTACATTTTAGAGATCCTGGCTTTACTTATAAAGAAGATTTAGAAACAGGATCCTACTCAGCGCTTGCAGGTGGCTATACTTCCGTACTCTTAATGGGAAATACCAAGCCAACTGTATCTAGCCCAGAAATTTATAATGATATTATAAAACGTGGTAAAGACTTAGATTTAATTGACATTGAGCAAGTATATACCATTACAGAAAACTTTGATGGAAAAACCTTAGACCACCTAGATTCTATGCCAGAATCTGTAAAATACATTTCAGATGATGGACACGGGGTCAATGATGATATGGTTATGTATAAGGCCATGGAAAAAGCCAAAGAACTTGGGGTAACTATGACCCTACATGAAGAAGTGGATGAAGTTTCTGATGTAGACTATGTAATAGCAGAAGATGCAATGACCCTTCGTGACTCTTATTATGCCTATAAACTTAATTGTCCAGCTCATTTCTCTCACGTATCTACTAAGGGTTCTATAACAGCAATTAAATACTTTAAAGACCTAGGAGCACCAATTACTTGTGAAGTAACTCCTCACCATTTACTACTAGCTAATAAAGGACGTGAAGAAGTAAAGGTAAATCCTCCTATAAGAAAAGAAGAGGATAGAAAAACTTTAATAGAAATGATTAAAAATGGCACAGTAGATGCCATATCCACTGACCATGCCCCTCATAGCAAAGAAGATAAAGAGAAAGGTGCACCAGGTTTTATTGGTATAGAAACAGCCTTTTCAACCTGCTATGAAGTTTTAGTAAAATCCGGGGAAATTTCACTTAATGATTTGATAAAAATAATGGCAACAAATCCAGCAAGACTTTTAGGTTTAAATAAAGGAAAAATAGAGACGGGTTATGAAGCAGACTTTACTTTAATAGACCTTGATGAGTCTTATATCTATAGAAAAGAAGATATAAAATCTAAATCAAAAAATTCCCTATTAATAGACCAAGAACTTTTTGGCAAGGTGAAGAAAGTTTATAAGAAAGGTGTCTTAAAATATGCAGATAATAGATAGATTATATAAAGAAGTGGAAGAAAAAGGCTTTGTCTGTGTAGGCCTTGACACTTCCCTTGATTACATACCAGAAAAAAATAAAGAAGGTAAAAGCATCCATGAAGCTATCTTTGCTTTTAATAAAGAAATTATAGATGCTACTTACGATATAACAGCTATCTACAAACTTCAAATAGCTTATTATGAGTCCTACGGTATAGAAGGCATGCTAGCTTATAAAGATACTCTAGCCTATCTAAAAGAAAAAGATTTATTATCCATAGGCGATATCAAAAGATCAGATATAGCAGCTTCTGCAAGTCAATATGCTAAGGCCCACTTTGAAGGAGATTTTCAAACAGATTTTATAACTTTAAACCCATACATGGGTATGGACTCCATCAAACCTTATGAAGAGTATTTAGCTAGTGGTAAAAAAGGTGTATTTGTTTTACTTAGAACATCAAATCCTGGGGCAAACGACTTTGAAGTTTTAAAAACAGATGGAGAAGAATTATTTTATAAAGTAGGAGATAAATTACAAGAACTAAACGATAAGTACATTGGAGAATCAGGCTATGGGCCAGTAGGATTTGTAGTAGGAGCAACTCATACCAAAGAAGTTGAAGAAATAAGAACTAGATATAAAAATAATTTCTTTTTAATCCCAGGATTCGGTGCCCAAGGAGCAGATAGCTTAAACGTTTATAAACTTTTAAATGACAATAACGGAGGAATAGTTAATAACTCCCGTGGAGTTTTAAAAGCTTATATGAACCATACTGACGGAGCAGATAATATTGGCAAATACGCCAGAGAAGCTGTTATTAAAACTCAGGAGGATATTTTAAAAAATGAAGACCTATAAAAATGGTGTGATTACAGAAAATATTGAAATAGCTCCTGACATCTGGAAGATGAAAGTCGATGTTGGCTTAAAGGCAAAATCTGGCCAATTTTTTATGTTTAGAACAGAAAGTTTTAGAAATGAACCTTTATTATCTCGACCTTTTGGAGTATGTGACCAGGATGAAGAAGAACTTACATTTTTATACCAAGTTGTAGGCGCAGGTACAGAAATTATGGCAGATCTTAATCCAGGCCATAAGGTAAAACTTTTAGGCCCACTTGGTAAGGGTTTTAATACTGAAATCGCAAGGGGTAAAAAAGTTGCAGTAGTTGCTGGGGGAATAGGTATAGCACCACTTTTAGATTTAGTAAAAAATCTACCGGAAAAACCTGATTTTTATGCAGGTTTTACCTTTGATCCATACTTTGTATATGATTTTAGTCCCTATGTAAACTCTATTACAACAACTTCATTTAAAAATGATAAGAAATTTATTACAGAAGACTTAAACCCAGATGACTATGATATTATTTATGCTTGTGGTCCAAATGGTCTACTTAAGGCAATCCATGAAAAAAACAATGAGGCTTATTTAGAAGTTTCTATGGAAGCCCACATGGCTTGTGGAATCGGAGCATGCCTTGGTTGTACGGTGCCAAGTGCTGATGGGGAGTTTTTAAGAGTTTGTAAAGACGGCCCAGTTTTTGATGCAAGGGAGGTTTTTGAATGAATATAGGAGTAGATATTTGTGGTATCCACTTTAAAAACCCAGTAATTGCTGCCAGTGGAACTTTTGGTTTTGGCAAAGAATTTGCAGACTATATTGACCTTGATAAACTAGGAGGCATTTGCTCAAAGGGTCTTACTTTAAATAAAAATCTAGGCAACAGCGGGATAAGAATCCACGAAACCCCATCAGGTATTATGAACTCAATTGGCCTACAAAATCCTGGCATAGAGTATTTTGTAAATGAAGAACTGCCATTTTTACTTAGCAAAGATACAGTTACCATTGCAAATCTAGGGGGCCATTCAGTAGAAGACTATGTAAAAGGCGCAAGCATCTTAGATAAAACTGATGTGCCTATGATAGAGTTAAATATTTCCTGCCCAAATGTCAAAGAAGGTGGCATGGCTTTTGGTACAGATCCAACTAAGGCTAGTGAAGTTATATCAAAAGTGAGAAAAGAAACTAAAAAACCGCTAATAGTAAAACTTTCACCAAATGTAGGATCCATTCCAACTTTTGCAAAACTTGCAGAAGATAATGGGGCAGATGCAATTTCACTTGTAAATACCTTTAACGCTATGGCCATTGATATAAACACAAAAGCTCCAGTTTTTGTAAATAAGACTGCAGGCTTATCAGGTCCAGCCATAAAACCAATTGCCCTAAGAATGGTTTATGAAGCAGCTCATGCAGTAGATATACCAGTTATTGGTATGGGTGGAATAATGAATTATAAGGATGCCTTAGAGTTTATTATGGCAGGAGCAAGCGCTCTCCAAGTAGGTACTGCAAACTTTGTAGACTACAACACCATGCTAGATGTAGCAGTAGGTATTGAAAAATATTTAGAAGAAAATAATATAGAAGATATAAAAGAAATTATAGGAATTATTTAGGAGAGAAGATGGATAAAACAATAGAATTATTAAAAAAATCAGACGCTCTTTTAGAAGGTCACTTTTTACTTTCAAGCGGTAAACACTCTGATAGATATATCCAATGTGCGAAATTAATTCAACACCCAGAATATTGCGAAGAAGTATCTAAAATAATAGCTGAAAAACTAAAAGAAGCTGATATTGATGTAGACCTATGCGTAGGACCTGCTATGGGTGGGGTAATTATCTCTTATGAACTAGCAAAGGCTATCGGGACTAATGCCATATTTACAGAAAGAGTAGATAATGATATGACTCTTCGCCGTGGTTTTGAAATTCCAGAGGGAGCAAAAGTAATTATTGTTGAAGATGTAATTACAACAGGTAAATCTTCCTTTGAGACAGTAGAAGTAATTAGATCATACGGGGCAGAAGTAGTAGCTCTAACATCTATTGTAAATAGGTCAAATAAAGATGAGATAAATGGTCTGCCTATTATCTCCGCTACAAAAATAGATGTAAATACCTATGATGCAGATGACCTACCAGATCATTTAAAAGATACACCAGCAGTAAAACCTGGATCAAGAAAAATTAAATAATAATTTGCTTTATTAAGTCCTGGCTAATATAATTTATAAAAAAGCTAGGACTTAATTTATATATGAAAAACAAAAATACACAAAAATTAGTGGCGGGATTTGCTTTATTTATAGCTTTATTTAGCTCAAATAAGGCCGTTGCTGCCAAGGAAAACACCAAAGTTAACCTCATAGATGGGATTAATAAGATATATTATGAGGCTAAGCTTCTAAAAAAAACTCAATCAGAAAAATATAAAAAATTTGAAGAAGATTTAGATATTTTTTATGATCAAGGATCTAGTAAGATTGATTCCAACAATATGTTTTACCTTTTAAATACACCAGACTTTTCTGCGGAAGAACTAGATAATGCCTTAGCAGGTACTGGACTAGCTGGTCTTGGTAAAGATTTTAAAAAAGCTGGAGAAACCTATGGTGTAAATCCAATCTTGCTAATGGCTATGGCCAAACATGAAACTGGTAATGGCACTAGTGAATTATTTTTAAATAAAAATAATCTTTTTGGTTTTAATGCCTATGATTTTGACCCATATAATCAAGCGAAAGATTTTAAAACACCAGCTGATTCTATAAATACTGTAGCAAAACATTTAAAGGAAAGTTACCTATCATCTGATGGAGATTACTATAACGGTGTGTCAACTGATGCAATAGGTATAAGCTATGCAACAGACCCAGATTGGTCAAAAAAAGTAAACTGGATGATGATAGAAGTAGCTAGATCTATGATAGATGCATTTGATAACAAGACAGGTATATAACCTGTCTTTTTTCCTATAAGTAGGAGGTTTTTATGGATACAAAAAAATTTATAGATGGACAATCTAAAAAAGCTTATGAGTTTTTTGGCAACCACCCAAAAGATGGTGGTTATATATTTAGAGTTTTTGCTCCAAACGCTTATAAAGTTGAACTTATAGGTGATTTTAACGATTGGCAGGGTCAGGGATTAAGAAAATACAGAACAGGGGTATTTTCTGCTAATATAAAAAATGCTAAAAAAGGTGATAGATACCAATACAAACTTACCACTAGAGAAGGGGAGATAATAAAAAAGCTAGATCCCTATGCAAGAGAGATGTCAGTAAAGGAAAATTGCTCCCTAGTTGGTGATGATGATTATGACTTTAAAAATAAAAAAGTAAATAAAAAGCCAAAAAATATCTATCAAGTTCACCTAGGATCACTTTTAAAAGATGAGACCTTTTCTTTTGATAAGTTAATTGACCACTGTGTGGCTAATAACTTTGACTGCATTTCATTTTTGCCAGTTACTGAATATGAAAATTATAAGTCTTATGGTTACAAAAGTACTGGCTTATTTGCCTTTGCAGGTAGATATGGAAGTAAGATAGACTTTAAAGAATTTATAGATAAGGCGCATGCCAATAATATTGGAGTTATAGTAGAACTAGATATTTACGAATTCGATGAAAATCCTTATTTCCTAGATAATTTTGACGGGACAAACCTATATACTTATGATTTTTCAGACATAAAATATAATTTTTATGGCGGTTTAAACTTTGATCCTAATAAAAATGCCAGCAGGTCTTATATCCTATCAGTAGTTAATTATTGGTTAACAGAATTTAACTTAGATGGTATAGCTTTAGCTAATATAGAAAATGCTATTTACTGGCAAGGTCAAGAAGATAGAGGAATTAATCAAAATTGGGTGGAATTTTTAGAAGAAATTATTAGTATCATTCATAACAATAAGGCCTATGCTATAGCAATCTTTAATGGTACTTATAATCTTGATTTATCTTTTGATTATGTTTACGATTTAAGTTTTAGAAATATTTTAAGAATTATGCAAAAATCTCCTTTTGAGCGTGACAACTATAAAAGGGATATACAAAATTTAATAATAGCTGATAACTCAAAAAAGGTATTAGGTTTTTCTTATGTAGATGCTTTTTTAGATGAAGCAAGCCTAGCTATGAAAATGCACGGAGAAGATAAGATAGGTCAATTAAAAACCCTTATTACCTTTTTATACTCGCTAAATTCATCAAAAATGATATTTATGGGAGATGAACTAGCAAGTTTTAAAACCTTTTCTGTCTTTGATAAAACTAGCTTTAAGACGAAAATTGATAAAAATTTAACTTTTAATGATTTTTACAAAGACTTAACTAGCCTATATAAAAAGGAAAAAGCCTTATCGAGTAATGAATCAACTACAAAACTCCTTGATATAGGTGGCTATAGTATTTATGCCTATATTAGAACTTATAAAGATAAAAAAGTGCTAATTATAATAAATTTAACAGACCTAGAATACAAAATACCTAGCCCTTATAAGCTAGAAGAGTTAATAAATACAGAAGCTTTAGCCTATAAGGGATCTGGCAATGTAAATGGCATTTTAAATAAGAATGATTTTATAAAAATAAGACCCTTTGGATCAGCGATATTTAAAATAAAAGAGGATGAGCTATAAAACTCATCCTCTTATTATTTTTGTGTTAATCTATATTGATTTTCCAAGTTATGGGCTATATTTGTAAATCTTTCTAGGATTATTTTTCTAGGGATAATTCCTAAAAAATATCCATTTTTATGGGTGATACAGATAAAATTATTATTAATTATCAACCTTAAAACATCTTCTAGATTATAATTGTCAAATAGTATAGGCACAACTTGATTCATTACCTTATTTACTTTGATTTGAGCAAGTTTATCCTCATCAAATATTGATAAATCTTCAGTACTAGTAACTATATTAGAAATAGAAATTAGTCCCCTTACTCTATTTTCACCATCTAAAACTGGGATAGTTTGATAACCAGAAGAAGATAGGACGAGGATGGCATGGACTAGGGAGTCATCTTCATGTACTATAGCCACATCACTTGCAGGAATCATTATATTTTCGGTAGGCTCTTTAAACATCTTTTCTATATTTTTACCTATCATATTTAAGCTCCTTATTAAGATTATAAACTACCTTAAAAGAAAAATAAAGTAAAAAAATACCTCGAGGTTAAACCTCGAGGTTATGTAAAGCACACCCAGCTTCGAAATAAAATCTCACTAGAGTATCTATATAAGCCTAGCTCGTACTAGGTGACCTTGCGGCACACAGAAAGGTCTACTTAATGCTGCTACGTTCCCGTCCTGACATGGTTCATAGTTTCCTGTTGCGCAAGACCCAGTAGTCAACGCTAGTTTATATAGGCTTGTAGTTAGATAATATCCCTTGACTGGGAATTCGACCCTGCTATAGCGAATTGCAGGTTACAAGGCATCGCTAGTTCCCCATCTAGTGCATGGCGGAGAGCATGGGATTTGAACCCATGATACATGAAAGATGTATACACGATTTCCAATCGTGCTCCTTCAACCGCTCGGACAGCTCTCCATACGATTAACATATTAGACTATACTATGAATTTTTCTAAATGCAAAAATTTTACATATGGTATAATGTTTTAGAAAGGAAAATTATGGCAAAAGCATTATATAGAGAATATAGGCCAAAGACTTTTGATGAAGTTTTAGGCCAAGATAGGGTAACAACTGTCCTTAAAAATCAGGTAAAAACTGGCAAGATAAGCCATGCTTATATATTTTCTGGCGAACGTGGTACAGGAAAAACTTCTTGTGCAAAAATATTTGCAAAGGCAGTCAATTGCCTAAATCCCAAAGATGGATCACCATGCCTTGAATGTGAAAACTGCAAGGCCATTGAAGAAGAAGCTACTATCGATGTAGTAGAAATGGATGCTGCTAGTAACCGTAGGATAGATGATATAAGAAACCTAAAAGATAATGTAATCTATCCACCAAATAAATTAAAATATAAGGTTTATATTATAGATGAGGCCCATATGATAACCCGTGAGGCATTTAATGCTTTACTTAAAATCATGGAGGAGCCACCAAGCCATCTAGTTTTTATACTAGCAACAACTGAAATAGAAAAAGTTCCTCGCACAATCTTATCCCGTGTCCAAAAATTTGAGTTTAATAAAATAGATGATTCAAACATTAAGACTCAAATAGATAAAATCCTAAAGGATAGGGATATTAACATGGATGGGGAGGCCATCGAGCTTATTATAAAAAAAGCAAATGGTGCCATGCGTGATGCTCTAAGCATCCTAGATCAGGTAGTTTCTTTTGGAGAAAAGTCTTATGATTTAGCAAAAGTCCAATCCTTACTAGGTGTAGTGGATTTTTATGATGTAGATAAACTGACAGGTGCGATTATAGCAAAAGATTCAAAAATAAGTTTGGAAAGCTTATTTGATTTAAGAGCTAATAACAAGTCCAATAAAGATATCATGGATAGCCTAATAGCTTATTTTAATGATATTTTAATATTTAAGCTTACAGGCAATAAGTCATATTTTGATAATGATGAGTATAAAGATTTTATAGCTAAAAGATCAGCAGATATAACTGATGGTGAGCTAGGAGACTATCTAGATATACTTATAGAATATAATAATAAGATGAAGCTTACAGAAAATACAGATGTGCTCACTGAAGTTTGTATACTAAGGCTATTAAATTTAAAAAATATAGATAACCTAGATTCTAGGATAAGCTATCTAGAAAAAAATACTGGTGATGATTTGATAGATACCATTAACAAAGTAGTGGAAATTAAACTAGCCAATCTAGATTTAAATAAAACTAACGTATCAGTTAATAGGAAGATTCCTGAGGTAAATGATAATACTGATAAAAAAGTTTTAGATAATACTAATATAGATTCTAAAAACAGGGATCAAGCACCACGAGTAGAAGAAAAAGAAGAAGTTTCACCAACCACTAGTAGTTTCTTAACATCTGTTGAGGAAGAAGAAATAAAAAACATGCTAGTAAAAACGGCTGGTGGAGTTATAAATGGTCTATTTACTGATGAGGGCTTTAATTATAGGATAAGTAATAACAACTTTATCCTTTACATCAAAGAAGACTTTTATAATTTCTTTATAGTATCAAAAATAGATGATATAGAAAAGAATTTAAAAGACATCTTAAAGGCAGATTATAAGTTTACTATTGATTCATACGATAATATGAACAATAATATAAGTAATGTAGAAGATAAAAAAAAAGAAGAAATAGAGATTAAAGAAGAAAGCAAAGATTATTCTAGCAAACTATTAGATATCTTTGGAGATGAATTAATTATAGAATAGGAGAGAAAATTATGGCAAGAGGCGGATTCCCAGGTGGCGGAAATATGAATAATATGATGAAACAAGTTAAAAAGATGCAAGCAGAGATGGAAAAAGCTCAGCAAGATATCGAAGAAAAAGAATTTGAATCTACATCTGGCGGTGGAGTTGTAACAGCAACTGTAAATGGAAAAAAAGAATTAATTGCATTAAAAATAGATGAAGATGTAATAGACCCAGAAGATAGTGAAATGCTAGAAGATCTTGTAATCGCAGCTGTAAATGATGCTTTAAACAAAGCGGATGAATACAGCGGTCAAACTATGGGCAAATTAACAGGTGGTCTAAACATACCTGGGTTTATGTAATGGCAATTTTTCCAGAAAGTTTAAATAACTTAATAGAAGAGTTTCAAAAACTGCCAACCATAGGAAGAAAGTCAGCTGAAAGGCTGGCTATGAATATTGTAGAGCGAGATGAAGCTGATATAAAAGATTTTTCCAAGGCCTTGATGGAGGTAAAAGAAAAAATCCATAGGTGTCAGATATGCGGTAATCTTACAGAATCAGAGATTTGTGATATTTGTAAGGATATAACAAGAGAAGAAGATTTTATCTGTATAGTAGAAGATGTAAAAGATTTGATAGCTATAGAAAAATCAGGAGCCTTTCATGGCAAATACCATATCCTTGGTGGTTTAATATCACCCTCAGATGGCATAGGTCCAGATGAATTAAATATAGATAAACTGCTAAATCGAATCGAAAGTGAGGGTATAAAAGAAATTATCCTTGCGATTTCTTCTACAATAGAAGGGGAAACCACAGCTTTATTTTTAACCAGCCTTTTAAATGAGAAAAATGTTAGAGTAACAAAAATTGCCCAAGGTATACCTGTAGGGTCTAATCTGGAATACTTCGACCAACTCACCTTAGAAAGAGCCATAGAGGATAGGAGAGAAATCCATGACTAAAGTATTGAAATTATTATTAGCCCTAGCACTTATTGCGATAGTTCCTGGTTGTAGCAAAAAAGAAGAAGTAAAGACAGAAGAAACTCAGGTAATAGAAGTTGAAAAAGAAGAAGCCAAAAAAGAGGAGTTAACCATAAATGCTAGTACCTTTGCATCAAAGGTAGTAATAGATAATATGAAAGACTCAGAGGATACTTCTTATAATATTTCAAAAAATCCAAACTACCAACAAATAGAAAATGGGGATTTTGATATTGCAATTGTACCAGGATATTTAGGACCATATTTTTATGATAGAACTAATCAAGGCATAGAAATAGCAGCCATAACTCAGCTCGATAATATCCATATAGTCTCAGACTTTTTGGTCAATGATCAAAAAGATTTGATGGGCAAAAATTTCCTAATACCAGATCCAGTTGCTAACCTTGCAGAAATATTAGATAAAAAAATAGGCCCAGCTAGTTTATTTTTAAGACTAAACTTAGAATACTATAAAAGTATGGATGAGATTTTAGATAAGATGGATAAGACAAGCAACTTTATGACCATCCTATCTGATCCATACCTTACAAAAATAGAAGATAAAGACTATTTCCAATCAGACCTAGCAAACTTACTACCAATTGCAAAGGGAGAGTTTGTTAGTGAGATAATCATTGTAAATAAGGATTATTTAAAAAATCATAAAATTGAATTTGATAAGTTTTTAGAAGATTATAAAGAAAGCACTCAAAAGCTAGATGATGATGATTTTGATATAGAAGTTTCAGAAGATATACTAAAATCTTATGATATTACAAAAGAACAAGCAAAAACATCTTTACAAAGGTCAAACCCAGTATTTATAGATGAAGATACAATGAAGGGAACCTATAAGGTCTTCCTTGATAAATTAAATGATTTAGATGAGTCGCTAGTTGGGGAAAATATATCTGATGATGACTTATACTATGAAAAATAAGAAAAAAATTAGAGCCTATTTAGGGCTCTTTTTTTGTAACATTTTAAATTTCAATATCTAAAATTTACTTATTACGGCTTATTGGCCAAATTTGGTGGAGATGATGGGAGTCGAACCCATGTCCGTGGAAGTCTCCTTATTAGCCTCTACAAGTTTAGTAAGTCTAAAAGATTCGCATAAAAACTGATAAACTTACAAATAGTTTTTGTGCTAGCTTCATCTTACTGAATATACTGCAAAGCTTAGGTATATTAGTTGTCGCTAAAATTATGAAACAAATTGTAAGTTCGCGACAAACCTACAATTCATTGCTACCAGATTCTTAGGCAGCTAGTGCGAAGTTAGCTTCGCTATTATTGTTTGCGTTTATATTTAAACTGTGGATTTACGTTCCACACTCGACTTGCTACTAATAATTCTTCGACCACGTCGAAACCATGGCATCCCCATGTAACTTTTACTATACTTTTAACTCATTTTATTGTCAAAGCTTTGCAAATTTTGTAAAATATATATTAAGAAAAGGTTTTTTTATCTTTTTACTCCTATTTTAGGGTATTAATATAGCATATGATAAAGACATTTGTGAAGGAGGGCATATGAGAAACTCAAATAAAACAGCAGCAATGCTTTTAGCTGGTGGCCAAGGGTCAAGGCTTAAAGCATTGACAAAAGATATGGCAAAGCCTGTAGTTCCTTTTGGTGGAAAATACAGAATAATAGACTTTGCCCTAAGTAATTCCACAAATTCAGAAATAAAAGATATAGGTGTCCTAACCCAATATAAACCACAGTTATTAAACCGTCACTTAGGTATAGGATCAGCTTGGGACTATGATAGAAACCACGGTGGACTTCGTATACTTTCTCCATATTATACTGAAGAAGGTGGGAAATGGTTTGAAGGTACTGCCAGTGCTATTTATGAAAATATAAACTACCTTGATCTTGTAAATCCAGAATACGTTTTGATTTTATCTGGTGACCATATTTACAAAATGGATTATAGAAAGCTTTTGGATATCCACAAGGAAAAAGGAGCAGATGCTACTATTGCCGTTATGGAAGTGGATTGGGATGAGGCAAGCAGATTTGGTATTATGAATACTGATGAAGACGGCAAAATTACCGAATTTGAAGAAAAACCAGCAAATCCAAAATCAAACCTAGCTTCTATGGGAATTTATGTATTTAACTGGAAAGTTTTAAGAAAAGCACTTATAGAAGATAATGAAAATCCAGACTCATCAAATGACTTTGGAAAAGATATTATTCCAAAAATGCTAGCTGATGGCGCACCACTTTATGTATATAAATTTGATGGTTATTGGAAGGATGTAGGAACTGTAAGAAGTTATTGGCAGGCAAATCTTGATTTAATTAATCCTAGCAATGAACTTGGGATTTATGATGAGGATTGGAAAATATATACAACTAGCCTAAACCTACCACCACATAGAATAGGACAAAAGGGAACATTAAATGATGCTTTGGTAAACGAGGCTTGTGTTATAGATGGTAAAGTAGAAAACTCTGTTCTTTTCTCAAATGTAACTATAGAAGAGGGGGCAGAAGTATATAATTCTGTTTTACTAAATGGATCAAAAGTAAAGTCAGGATATAAGATTTATAATTGTGTCGTTGCTGAAGATATAGAAATAAATGAAAATATCGGTGAAAGTGGTACTGATAAGGTCTATCTAGTAAGTTCTGAAGGTATCGAGGAGGAATAATATGGATAATATTTTAGCATTAGTATATAGCTCAGAATTTAATCCAGCAGATTATGGAGAATTATGTAAGGTAAGACCTGATTATATGCTTCCTTTTGCTGGAAGATACAGGATTATTGACTTTACTCTATCAAATTTAACTAATTATGATATTAGCAATGTAATTTTATATGCTGGAAATAAAATGCGATCTACTCTTGATCACATAGGTGATGGACGTAGTTGGGAGCTAAACAGAAGACGTGGGGGTCTTACAATAAATCCTCCAAATTATGATATAACAAATCCAACCGAAATTGAAACATACTTTGATACCATAAGGGCCTTTGAAAATAGCAATGCCGAGTATATATTTATCACAAATCCTATGTATATTAACAAAGTAGATATAGGAGATGCTAAGGAACGATTAAGAAGTGAGGGTAAAGATGCCTTAATTTTCACCAAAAAAACTTTTGATGAAGATGGTTTTTTCTTAAATCGTAAGATAATAAATTCTAGTGAAGATGGAAAACCAGTAAGTGCTGGCCTAAATTTAGGAACTAGCGAAGAATTCGACTTATTTGCTGGATCTATTCTGATAAAAAGAGACTTATTTATAAGAATTTTAAGGTACGCTGAAGAAAAAAATAGTATATCAACTCTTTTAGCAGCTATTTTTGAATTCCCAGAAAAATTAGACCTAGATTTTTATCACATAGATAATCAATTAGAAATTATTATGGATGCTTATTCTTTCTTTGATGCAAATCTAAAATTACTTGATAGAGACTATTTTAACAACCTATTTTATAAAGATGGCCTAGTTTATACAAAATCAAAAGATGAGCCGTCTACTTCATATACAAAAAATAGTAGGGTTAAAAATTCGTTAGTAGCAAATGGAGCTATTATTGAAGGAGAAGTAGAAAATTCTATTATATTTAGGGGAGTAAATGTTAAAAAAGGTGCAGTGATTAAAAACTCTGTAATCTTTCAAGACAGCGTTATAGGTGATGAAGCAATCCTTAATTTTGTTATTGCAGAAAAAAGTACTCAAGTTGGTAGAAATGTTAAGTTATTTGGTAACAGATCCCACCCATATGTATCAAGTAAAAATGAAATTTTAGAGGATTGGAGTTATTAATGAACATCCTTTATCTAACTGGTGAAGCAGTGCCATTTATAAAAACAGGAGGACTAGCAGATGTTGCAGGTTCTCTTCCAAAAGAACTTATAAAACTTGGAGCAGATGTTAGAGTGGTTTTGCCCTTATATAGCACTATTGATGAAGCCTATAGGGCAAAAATGGAAAAAATTACAGAATTTTTTGTAGATCTTGACTGGAAACACCAATATGCTGGAGTATATGGCCTAGATTTTGATGGGGTTAAATATTATTTTATTGACAACCTAGAATACTTTGACCGTGAAAGTCCTTATGGTTTTGACGATGATGCTGAGAGATTTATATTTTTCTCAAAAGTTTGTACACTTTTAGGAAAAGAAATTAATTTTAAACCTGACATTATCCACTCAAATGACTGGCATACTGCTATGGTCAATGTTTTTGTGAATGATTATAGACGCGGGGATAGTTATTTTGATGATATCAGAACCTTATTTACCATTCACAATTTAAAATATCAGGGTATTTTTGATTCAGAATATCTACGCCTAGCAGGCCTTGATGGGTCATACTTTAATGAAAATGATTTAAAATATTATGACGCTATAAACTTTATGAAAGCAGGCATTATCCATGCTACAGCTGTAAATACGGTTTCAGAAAATTATGCTAGGGAGATCCACTATCCATTTTATGGAGAAGGTTTAGATGGTGTGATTAGACAATATGACTATAAACTATCTGGCATAGTAAATGGGATTGACTATGATGAATGGAATCCAGCAACAGATTCATTGATAGATCAAAAGTATGATATAAATTCTATTGATAAAAAAGTTTTAAACAAACTTGCTATCCAAGAATTATATGGATTGCCAAAAAGAGAAGATGTGCCAGTTATAGGTCTTGTATCTAGATTAAACGAGATGAAGGGTATGGATTTAATTCGTTTTATCCTAGAAGAGCTTTTACAAGAAGATATCCAGTTTGTGTTACTCGGAACAGGGGATTATACTTACGAGGAAATGTTTAAATACTTTGCTTGGAAGTATCCGGAAAAAATGGCAAGCAGAATTTATTTTGGTGGAGCTGAAGCCCACAAAATATATGCCGCAAGTGATTTTTACTTAATGCCATCTATTTCAGAACCATGCGGCATAAGCCAATTAATTGCTATGCGCTATGGAACATTACCAATAGTGAGAGAAGCAGGAGGATTAAAGGATACAGTAATCCCTTATAATGAATACACTGGAGATGGTACTGGTTATTCTTTTGCAAATATAAATGCCCATGAGCTCTTATTTACTATAAAAAACGCTATTAACGTTTATAAAAATGATAAAAAAACCCATAATAGTTTAGTAAAGAATGCCATGAGCCAAGATATAGACTGGCAAATGTCAGCTGGCAAATACTTAGATTTATATGAGGATATCAAAGCCTAATATGCAAAAAAATAAAGATATTATTATAGAAAGAATACAAAATTATTTGTATTCTTTTTATGCTAAAGACATAAAAACAGCCAGAGATAACGAAATATACGACTGCCTATGTAGGTATCTTATGGAAATAATCGGTAAAACTTGGGTTGATACTAAAAAAATAAAGGAAGACTATGAAGTTTATATTCTAAGTTTTGAATACTTGCCGGGTAGATTTTTGTCTAACGCTATTTATAAACTAGACTTAGAAGGTGATATAAAAGCTGCCTTAGATGAAATGGGTTTTTCCTATAAGGATATTTTATCTTTAGATCCTGAACCAGGCTTAGGTATAGGTGATATGGGTATGGGTTCATCTTACCTTATAAACGAGTTGTCAAATAAAAAAATAAAGGCAACAGCATATACCTTGCGCTATGAGTCTGGTAACTTTAAACAAGTTATAAAAGATGGGATGCAAACAGAGGAGGCCTCCTCATGGCTAAGGTATGGCTCAAACTGGGAGCACAAAAAATCTTTTACCAATGAAATAGAAATATATGGAAAAAGGCACAAGACAGTTACCTACGATATGCCAGTTATATCCAATGATGCAAGTTTTATAAATACCCTAAGATTATTTAAGGCAGAATCTCCAAAGGATGTAAATATAAATAAGTTTTCAAAGGGTGAAATCTTAGAGGCCTATGACGATTATATAAATAATAGTTCTATAACTGAGTTTTTATACGTCGATGATTCTAGTTATGAAGGAAAGATTTTAAGACTTAAACAAGAATACTTTTTTGCTGCATCAGCTATAAGAGACTTTGTTCGTAGGTATGTTTTATATTATGAAGATATAAATCTAATAAATGAAAAAACAAATGTAATAATAAATGATATTCACCCAAGCTTAGCCCTTATAGAATTTATTAGAATTTTAACTTACGAATATAGATTTACTATAAAAAAGGCCATAGTCTATACTAGAGAAATCTTTTATCATCTGGTTTTTTCAGTAACGGATGATTCCTTAGAAAGATATCCTGTAGATGAGATTAGAAAATTAAATGAAGATGTATTTGCTACTATAATAGATGTGCAAAATGAGTTAGCAGGCGATGTTGACTTTAAACCCTTTATAGAAGATGGCTATGTGGTATTTAAAAATATAAACCTAGCCCTAAGCAAAGACTACCTATTTTTATCAAAAATCTTAGTGGAAAACAAAGGGTCCCATAAACAAAATTCCCACATAAATTTAGGTACTGATAGGCTAATGTATGGGAAAAGTGCTAATGATAAACTTACAACTTATTTTAAGGATTACGGATTAGCTATAACAGACTATAATAATTTAAAAAAAATAAGTAGATATGAGAACGATAGTACTTTTTTGTCAGGGCTTGATGATATAAAATTAGCAAACAAAAATAGGTTGATAGAATTTTTAGGACAAAAAGAAACAGATATAAATCCTTATTCTATATTTGATATGCAACTATCTATAATGCATGAGAGTAAAAGGCAGATTTTAAATGCCCTTGCTATTGCCTACCAATATTATTACTTAAGAGATAACAGAAATGCCTACTTTATCCCAACTACCTTTATTTTTTCTGGCAAGGCCAATGAAGGGTATTTTATAGCCAAAGAGACTATAAAATTTATCCTAGCTCTTAAAAAATTAATTGAATCAGATAAGATTATCAGAGAAAAAATAAAAATAGTCTATGTGGAAGATGTTACAGTTAGCGATCTAAGAATGTTATATCCAGCTTGTGATATCTATTCAAATCTAACCTATCCCTTATATGATAATCAAAACTTTGATATGCTAAATTCCCTATTCAATATGGCAAATATCATCTCAACTAAGGGTGGGATAGTTGATAATCTAAAAAAAGCAAATGACTTTTATTTATTCCCAGACACCTACAAAATTTATAAAAATAGAAATACCAATAACACCTATAAGGCTAGTGATATCATTTATCAAAACCAAGTAGTAAAATATACATTAGAAAACTTGTTAAATGAAACCCAACAAAACCTCCCTTATGATTTTAATAATCTATATAGAGAAATCTTGCTTTACAACGATTCATTTGAAGTACTTTTAGATTTGGAGAATTTAATTAAAATAAGGGAAAATGCTTCAAAAGATTTTCTTGATAAGGAAAAGTGGACTAAAAAGCAAGTTAAAAATATTTTGTGGGCCAATGAATTTAACCTTGAATACTTAAAAAAAGGAAACTTGTTTTGATAAAAAATTATAAAGATTTAACCTATGATGATATAAAAGATTATAAGCTGGGTGCCATTTATAGTAAAACCAAGACTATATTTAGAGTATTCGCACCAGAAGTAGATGTAAAATTAGCCTTAACCACTAATTATAAGAATCCCAGAAAAGATATATATCCTATGAAGCAAAATGAGTGGGGAGTTTGGGAGCTAAGTATAGATGGAGACGTAGATGGTTATTATTATACCTACCTAGTAAATGACAAGTACGAAGTGACAGATCCATATTCTTATACCAGTTCTATAAATAGTATGTACTCAGTAGTTTGCGATATGGAAAAAACTAACCCCACTGGTTTTAAAAATTCTAAAGTTCCACAAATACTTGAACAAGAAGCTATTATCTATGAAATGTCTGTTAAAAATTACACCGCAGATAAAAGTAGTAGGGTTCTTAATAAAGGCAAATTTTTAGGACTTACAGAAAAAAACACCCACTACAACGGCTTTAAAACAGGACTTGAAAATTTAAAAGAACTAGGCATTACTCATGTGCAATTACTTCCTATCTACGATTTTATTAGTGTAGATGAAAGCAGTGAAAGATTTTTTGATGATGATAATTATAACTGGGGTTATGATCCAGAACTATATTTTGCTCCAGAAGGGTCTTATGCAAGTGATCCAACAAATCCAAAATCAAGAATAATAGAACTTAAAAAAATGATTGGGGCTATCCATAGTGAAAATATAGCGGTAATTATGGATGTTGTCTTTAACCATACCTTTAAGTCTTATGATTCAAATTTAAATACCCTAGGACCAAATTACTATTATAGAATGAATAAGGATGGGACTTTTTCAAATGGATCTGGAGTGGGCAATGAGCTTGCCAGTGAAAGAGCCTTTGTAAGGAAGTTAATAATAGATTCTCTAAAACATTGGGTGAGGGAATATAAAATTGATGGATTTCGCTTTGATCTTATGGCTTTAGTAGATGTAGATACCATAAAAATTGCGCTAAAAGAACTACGTAAAATAAATCCCAATCTCATCATGTATGGAGAACCCTGGATGGCTTTAGGTACTACCTTGCCTTATGAAAAACAGACTTTAAAAGGTTCTCAAAAGTCTCAAGGTTTTGGAGTATTTAATGATATTTATAGGGATGCTATAAAAGGAGATACCGACTCTTTTGGAATAGGATATATCCAGGGAGCCCACTATTTAAAACCAATTATAGAAGAAGGGATAGCTGGATCCATTCACTATGATGACAAAAGATGGGGATTTGCAGACTATGCATCAGAGTCTATTAATTATTTTAATTGCCATGACAATTTGATTTTATACGATAAATTACAAATATCCTTGACTGATCTAGAAAATATAGATGCTTATGTTAAACTTGCCCTAGGACTTGTTTTATTATCCTTTGGTAAACCATTTTTGTATGAGGGCAATGAATTTAATCATAGTAAAAATAATGATAGAAATTCTTATAATTCTCCCTTATTTATAAATGCCATTAATTGGAAAGAAAAGGAAGAAAATATTGAAATTTTTAACTATACAAAAGATTTGATAGCTCTAAGAAAAGATATAAAAGTGTTTAATAAAATAAATCCAGTTGCTATTAGGGAAAGTTTAAGCTTTATGGAAAATATAGAAGATAGTCTTATCATTTATAAAATGAGGACTGGTAAATCTTATATTTTAATAGCAATCAATGCTTCAAATGAGGATAAATTTATATATAATAAAAATCTGAGATCATTTATAGGCTTACATGATTTTATTATGGATAAGATTTTTGGCAAAGAGGGTAAAAGTAATAGTAAGGTAGAGGACCTAGTCCTTGATAGACTATCAGTTAATGTATATAAAATATATTAGGAGATAAAAATGGATTATAAAAAAAATTATGACTTATGGTTAAATAATGAAAAATTTGATGAATTAACCCGTAAGGAATTAGAAGAAATAAAAGATGATGATGAAGAGATAAAAGACAGATTTTATAGCTCTTTAGAATTTGGGACAGCAGGTCTTAGGGGAAAACTTGGTGCTGGCACCAATCGTATGAATGAATATATGGTTGCCCAAGCCACCCAAGGATTTGCAGATACGATTGATGAAATGGGAGATGATGCAAAAAAAGCTGGTGTGGCTATTTCCTATGATGTTCGCCACAAATCTGAAGAATTTGCAAAAATTACAGCAGAAGTTTTTGCGGCAAATGGGATAAAAGTTTATATATATAAAGAAATTGAACCTACACCAGTTTTATCATATACTGTAAGACATTTAAAAACTTCAGCAGGGGTTATGATTACAGCAAGTCACAACCCAATGGAATATAACGGATATAAGGCTTACAACGCTGAAGGTAGTCAAATATTAGATGAAACTGCAGATAAAATTTTAGGCCACATAGCAGAACATCCAGACTTTTTTGAAATCCCACGTATAGATTTTGAAAAAGGCTTAGCAGATGGGATTATAGAGTGGGTGCCAGATAGTGTAGTAGAAGACTATGTAAAAGAAATACTAGCTTGTACTATAAATGAAGACATAGATAAAGATATAAATATTGTTTATACACCATTAAATGGTACTGGAAATAAATTAGTTCGTAGGATTTTAGATGAACGTGGCTTTAAAAATATCCATGTCGTAGCTGAACAAGAAAATCCAGACCCAGACTTTACAACAGTGGGCTATCCAAATCCAGAAATGCCAGCGGCCTTCGAATATTCTGAAAAATTAGGAAAAGAAGTGGGAGCAGATTTACTTCTTGCAACTGACCCTGATGCAGATAGATGTGCTGTAGAAGTAAATGATGGTAATGGTGAATTTATATTTTTAACTGGAAATAAAATTGGTGCCCTACTTACAAACTACATTTTAGAAGCCCTTGATAAAAACGGAGAACTTCCAGAAAATGGGGCAGTAGTCAAATCTATAGTAACAGGTGATCTGATAGCTCCTATAGCTAAGAAATATGGAGTTAAAAAATATGATGTTCTAACAGGTTTTAAAAATATCTATGCAGTAGCAAATGAGCTTGAAAGAACAGGAGATGGCAAATTTATCTTTGGTTTTGAAGAATCAATTGGCTATAACTACAAAGACTTTGTAAGAGATAAAGATGCTGTAAACTCAGCAATGATGATAGCTGAAATGGCAGCTTACTATAAAAAACAAGGTAAATCTTTACTAGATGTTTTAGATGATATATATAAAGAACATGGTTATTATTCTAATGATGTCATATCTATTACCCTTCAAGGCTTAGATGGAAAGGCTCGTATTGGTAGAATAATGGAAGAATTTAGAAATAATCCATTAGAATCATTAGCAGGTTTAGAAACAAAAAAAGTTATAGATTATAAGTTAGATGAAACAGGCTTGCCTAAATCAAATGTATTAAAGTATTACTTTGAAGATGAATCTTGGGTAGCAATTAGACCTTCAGGTACAGAACCAAAAATAAAACTTTATATAAATGCAGTATCAACTGATAACTTAAAAGCAGCTGATGATAAGAAAGAGAAACTAATTAGCGAAATGCAAAAAATTATTGATAGCGTAGAATAAAAAAAGACTAGGGCCTAGGCCCTAGTTTTTTTTACTTATTTTTATAAAGTTCAAAAATAAATCATATGTGGTAAAATATATACAAATCGTAAAGGATGGTTTATATGGAAAAATTTTTGAAAGCTGTTGATGATGTTTTTTCAGTACAAGTTATAGGAAATTTAACCTTGTATCAATTATTTTCAACAATATTAAAATACATATTTGTCATAGTGGTTTTTTATTTTATATATTCGATCATAAGAATAATTTATTATGATGTAAGAACTACCTTAAAAAAGGAGCAAGAATCAGACACTTATTTAAAACTTCTAAATAGAAATGATGGTTTTAGATTTATAGTCCAAGAGTATTACTTTATAGGGGAGGATAATACCATAGGCCGTGATGATAGAAATAGTATTTGCATCAAGGATAAGTACCTGTCCAAATTTCACGCCCGCATCATCCAAGATGAAGATATATATTTTCTAGAAGATCTAGATTCTGCAAATGGAACTTTTTTAAATGATGAAAGGATTGAGGATGCCATAGAGCTTAAGTCAAATGACATAATCCATATTGGCCAGCTCCAATTCTTATTTATCCAAGGTGAAGAGAATGCTTAATACTATTGATGTAGAACAAAAAGAGAAAAAGTACATTAGAAAATCAATATTTTTACTATTTATATTTTCATTTTTGGCCCTATCTTTGGCTTTGATATTTAATGTATCAAATCTATCAGCCACTGATTTTTATACCTACCTTGCTATCTTGGTTGTAATTGTTTTATCTACAATACTTACACCCAAAATTACTAAGGCTGATAATATACTATTAATGATAGTAAACATGCTTTTTGCCATAGGAGTAGCCATGATTTATAGGCTTGACCCATCCTATGGTAAAAGACAATTACAATTTTATTTAATAGGGATAGTCCTATTTTTCTTAACTTTTTTTATTCTCAAAGTTTTTAATTTTTGGAATAAGATAAGTTTATTTTATGTAATAATATCTGTTGGCTTATTTATGGCTACATTAGTATTTGGTTCATACATTGGTGGGGCAAAAAACTGGATCATTTTAGGACCTATCACAATTCAGCCATCAGAATTTATAAAGGTGCCCCTAGCTTTTTTTGTAGCGAGTTTCTATTCTAGATATAACGAAATATCTATGAAACCCTTTGGTAGATACTATATGAATTTAGTAATTTATATTTTTATAGGTTTTTTATTTTTACAAAAAGATCTAGGAACAGCTCTTATATTTTTTGGGTTAATGATACTTGCTCAATTTGTGTATGAAAAAGATAGGGTGCTTATTACTATAAATATAGTAGCTATGATTTTTGGTTCTATTTTGGCTTACTTTATGTTTGGCCATGTTAGAATAAGGGTTGCTACTTGGCTAGATCCATGGTCTGATATAAATGCTACTGGCTATCAGATAACCCAAGCTTTATTTGCAACTGCAAGTGGGGGATTATTTGGAACAGGCATTGGTCTAGGCCATCCAGATTATATTCCTGTAGCAGAATCTGACTTTATTTTTTCTGCTATTTCAGAGGAAATGGGTGTATTTATGGGGCTTGCTGTTATACTTTTATTTATGATTTTGGTATACAGAGCCTTTAAAATATCCCTAACCCAGCAAGATAAATTTTTTAGTATATTGGCCTTTAGCATAGGCGTATTATTTGCTTTTCAAACCTTTATAATCCTTGGAGGCGTATTAAAAATAATTCCACTAACAGGTGTAACCTTGCCCTTTATTTCTCAAGGGGGGTCATCTATGCTTTCTGGTTTTATCCTCCTTGGTTGCTTACAATATTGTGCAAGCGATATTAAATATGGAGATGAGATAGATGAGTGATAAAAATAATCGTAAGGCTAGCAAAAAAAGAGCCCAAAAAGAAAGTTTTATAGATAAAATAAAAAAACAAGAAGAAAAGCAAAGGCTAAAAAATAGCCGAGAGCTAAAGGTCTTATCAAAATCAACCTTAAACAAGCGCTTACTTTTTGTTATGATTTTCTTTGTAGTTTTATTTATGGGCCTTGCCTTATATTTAGTTTACTTTGAACTATTTAAAGCAAAGACTGTAGCAAGTAATGAAAATAATCGTAGAAACTGGGTCAATGAAGAAAATATAGCCCGTGGTAAAATTTTTGATAAAAATGGTAATATATTAGCTTATAGCGATATTGATCAAAACGGCAACCAAGTTCGCCATTACAATTATGGCAAGGCTGCATCTACAATAACAGGATATACATCAAAAAGCTATGGAAAAACTGGTATTGAAAAAACTTTTAATAATTGGTTATTAAATCTTAGAGATGAAAACATGAGTAACTTTAGAAAAATGGTGGTAACCAATGATGTGGGCAATGACCTGCATCTAACTATAGATCAAAATATTCAAAATCTTACTTATAATTATATGAGTAACTATGTGGGAGCAGCTGTAGTGATGAATCCAAAAACTGGGGATGTCCTAGCCATGGTTTCAAATCCTACCTTTGATCCAAACTCTATTGATGCAAATTGGGATAATCTTATTGCAAATAACAATGGCCCTTTAGTAAATAGAACTACAACAGGACTATATAGGCCAGGTTCGACCTTTAAAGTTGTAACTGCAAATGCCATGCTAGAAAGTAATATAGATGAGAATTATGAAGATACGGGATCAGAGCTTATACAAAATTTTGAAATCAAAAACTTTGATGGTATATCTTTTGGTCATCTGGATTTAAGAAGTGCCTTTGTAAATTCATCAAATACTTACTTTGCCAAAAAAACAAATGATATGGGTAAGGAAAGCTTGATGAATATGACAGACAAATATATGTTCAATAAATCTTATCCATTTGATCTAGAAAAATATGATTCAAAAATACCTTATAAAGAATTAAACCAAGTAGATTTAGCTATGACAGGTTTTGGTTATGGCAAAACCCAAGCGACACCGCTTCATATGGCCATGGTAGCGTCAACTATTGCAAATGATGGAATTATGATGCAGCCAAAGCTTGTAAAAACTATAACTGATAAAGAAGAAAAAAATGTATACAAAGCAAAAGATGAAAAATTATCTGTTGTAACCAGTAAAAGTAATGCAAACAATATACGTGATATGATGGTAGATGTAGTAAATGAGGGAACAGGAAAGGCTGCCTACATTGATGGAATTCAGGTAGCTGGAAAAACAGGGACAACTGATAAATCAAATGGATTTATAGATGCATGGTTTGTTGGTTTTGCGCCAGCCTATGATCCTAAAATTGCAATAGCAATTGTAGTTGAAGATGCGGCTGACACAGGTGGTGTAACCGTAGCACCAATTGCTAGAAATTTATTGGTTGACATATTTAACCAAGTAAATCTAGACTAGTTATATAAGCTTATTTTTGATATTTGACCAGTAATGGTTTTTATCAAGGATAAGCTTTTTTATTGTGTTTTGAGATACTTTAATATTGATTTTATAGTCTTTGGTAGAATATTCCTTACCATCGAAAATAAATACAGTATGATAGTTATCTCTTTTGGAAATTACTATATCAATAGTAGCATCTTCTGGCAGCACGATTGGGCTAATTATTGCGTTATTTAAATTTGAGTAAATAGGAGCAATAGGTGTTAGAGAATATCCTTTTAATGATTGGTGAAGGATTGACCCACCACAAGATAAGTTGTAGGCTGTAGATCCGTGGGGAGTTGCTATTATAAGTCCATCTCCAGAAAAATTTTCTACAAAATTGCCATCTATAAAAACTTTTAGCCTAACTATCTGATTTTTATTACTTTTAACCACTACTTCATTTAAAGATTCTATTTTTCTTTTATTAACAGTAGATTGTAAAATGGTTAACTCTTCTGTTTGATAGAGCCCATTTTTAAATGATAGAATAAAGTCTTCAATCTCATTTACTTCTACTTCTTGGTAAAAACCAAGATGACCTGTATTTATACCTATAAATGGTATAGATGTAAAGTTAGTATCGTGGACAGCCTTTAAAAAAGTGCCATCCCCACCAATAACAAGATTTAACACAGCGTTCTTGTCATAATTTTTACTTACAACATAACCATGATTTTCTAACATTTGTTTTGTTTTGTAATAAACGCTTTTACTAAATTTTGATTTATTTTTAAAAATATTGATAACATTTGTCATTTATCTCTACCTCTCATAGTAATTATAACATAGATAAAAAAATCCTATAATAAAATATTTATCAAGCAATTTTTTTAATTTTTGAAAAAATTTTCCTTAAGATAAACATTGATATAAAGATATTGTAGCTTACTTTATGAAAAAGTTTTGTTGCAATAGCCTTATCAATATATTATAATTGATATATCCTAAGGCGAATAGGCCCGAATTTAAACCTACAACTTTTATAAGGGATTGCGTCGTCCTAGTTTGGATGGAAAGCCTCCTTTGAGTGGACTTCAGAAATACTAGGCAGCTTGCCCACCTTCACACAAGCGAAGGTATTAAAGTAAGGGCCACCTTAGGATTTTTTTAAATAATTGTTATATGTTACTTAAAGTGGGTATATAATAATTAGTACAATTTAAAGGAGAGATATATATGTCAATAGCAGATTATATTGAAGACAGAGCAAGAGCTAAACAAAGAGAAATTAAATATGAAATTTGGAAAGCTAAAAATCATGATAGCAGAATGAGAACTCAAGGGGCTTTACTTGGAGCACTTGTAGGTGTATCTGCAGGTATTTTATTAGCTCCAAAATCTGGTAAAGAAACTAGAGAAGATATTGGTGAAGCATTTGATGAAACAATTAGAACAGTAAAAGAAACCTCTACTGATTTAGTTGATAATGCAAAAGATACTTACGAAGATATTAAATATAGAGCTTACACAGACTTAGAACCAGTTAGAGAAGGTTTTGACTATGGTAAAGAAATAGCAAGACAAACTGGTGATCAAATTGCAGAAACTGCTGGTAATGTAAAAGAAAACGTAGCAGAAGGTGCAAGTGAAGTTTCAAAAATAGTTTCTAACACAGCAAGTGATGTTGCAGAAGATGTAAAATCTGGTGCAAAAGAAGCTAAAGAAGTTGCTGATGAAAAAGGCATCGACATTAAAGATGAAGCTCAAAAAGGTAAAAAAGAAGTAAAAGAAAATACTGATAAAGCAGTAGATGAAGCTAAGGCTACTGGCAAACAAGTAAAAAAAGATATAGAAAATAAGAAAAAAAACTAGGGAGTTTTAAATGCTAACAATAAACTTTAATCTTCTTGGAAATATTATCCTTACTATAGTAGGAATCATTGCTTTAGTTTATTTAATATTAACACTAAAAAGTGCTAACGAACTAGTAAAGAAAATCCACGGAGTACTAGATAAAAATGAAGATAACATTGATCAAGTAATTGATAAACTTCCTGGAGTTGTTGATCAAGCTAACATGTTAGTAAACAACGTAAACACAGTTGTTCAAGATCCTAACCTAAGAATGGCAATTGCCAAAGCAAATGATACAATGACTAACGTTAATAGTATCACTGATGATATTAGAGACACTGTAAACTATGTTGGCGAAACAGCTCTAGATAGCATTGATACAGTTGGTGCTGGTATTGCATCAGTTGGTGATTACTCAAGCTTAGTTGTTGATGTTGTTGATATAGTTAGAAACGTAATATCAGGTAGATAATAAAAGACAAAAGGTCATCTTAGGATGACCTTTTTTGATGAAAAGAGGTAAATATGGGGCAACCAACAATAAAAGATGTGGCCAAACTTGCCGGCGTTTCTATATCTACAGTGTCAAGAGTTATGAATAACTCAAAGCCAGTTAGTCCAGAAGCTAGGCAAAAAGTATTAGATGCCATAGCAAAACTAGATTTTAAACCAAATGAGTTAGCAAGATCTCTCGTTATGAGAAAATCTAATTTAGTTGGGGTTATAGTAGAAGATATAGGTATAGAATATATGGCTCAACTTATTAGAGGTATAGAAGAAATAGGTAGAGTATATAAATACGATATACTTTTACAAAGTTCATATGGAGATGAAAATGCGCTTAATAACTCAATTGATTTTCTAGCAACTAAACAAGTAGAAGGATTTATTATAATTACGCAAAATTTATCTGATGAAGCTTTATTAAAATTAAGAGAAACAAGAATACCTTTTATCTTATTAGATAAATTCCATGCATATAAAAATCTTACAACTGTAAAAGTTGACTATAAAAAAGAGCAGTATAATTTGACCAAGTATTTATTTAGCCAAGGTAATGATAATGTATTATTTATTGGCGATAAAGCTGATAATGTACTAAATAATGCAAAAATTGCCGGTTATAGGGAAGCTATAGAAGAATTAGGTAAAGAAGAATTTATAGTGAAAATTGATGGGATAACTAGCAATGATGGGTATAACATAGGTAAGGAAGCTATAGATGTTTGTAAAGAAAATGGGATCACAGCAGTTTCGTTATTGAATGATGAAGTTGCAATTGGATTTATAGATTATTGTGCTGACAATGGTATAAAAGTGCCAGACGATATATCTGTGGCCGGTTTTGGTGATTCATCTATTGCAAGCATTTATAGGCCAAACCTAACTACTGTTGCTATTCCTTATTATGATATTGGTGCAATTTCCATAAGGGCTTTAATAAAACGAATCAAAAAAGAAGATGAAATTTTAGATAAAGATTGGATTATGGATTGTAATATAGTTGCTAGGGAATCAAGCAAAAAGGTTGGTTGAAAAGCGTTTATAAAACACTATAATATTATTATAAATTAAGAGGAGGCTATTATGGCAGAAAGAAATGTTGTTATTACAAATGAAACAGGTTTACACGCAAGACCTGCTGCATCATTAGTACAATTTGTAAAAAATTATCCAGGGGAAGTTAAAATTATCAAAGAAGGAAAAGAAGCAAATGCAAAATCTATCTTTAACGTTATGAGCCTAGGTATTGCTAAAGGAACAGAAATCACTTTAGTTGTAGAAGGTGAAGATGAAGATAAATTTGCAGATGAATTAGTAGATTTTATTGAAAACTTATCAGAATAAAACTAAACTTTTAAGGATACTGATTAGTATCCTTTTTTTTATAGATAATTAGGAAGGGATAACTATGAATACTAAATACGAAGGAATTATAGCTAGTAATGGAATTGCCATTGGTACAATTTATTTATTTAATAGAGAAGAAGTTGTAGTTGATGAGACAAAAATAGATGAGAACATGGTTGATGATGAGAAAAACCGTGTAAAATCTGCTATTTATGATTATATAAGTGAATTAAATAATACAGAAGGAGCTAATGAAGCTCAAATTAACATCGCAAATGCTCATAAAGAACTTCTTCAAGACCCATATTTTTCAGATACTATCGATGCTAAAATAGTTAATGAATTAAAAAACTCAGAACTAGCTTTAAATGAAACCATAAATGAAATGGTAGAAATAATGAGCCAGATAGATGATGAGTATTTAAAAGAACGTGCCAGTGACTATAAAGATATAGGCTATCAATTAATGTATAAACTTAAAGGAATAAAACCAAAAGATTTATCTTTAATTGAAAAAGGCTCAATAGTTATTTCAAAAGAACTAACACCATCTGATACTTCAAATATGAATAAAGAAAATGTAGTTGCTTTTGCAACTGACCTTGGTGGTAAAACAAGTCACACATCAATCATAGCTCAAACTTTAGATATCCCAGCCTTAGTTGGTATGCAGGATATATCAGAAAAAGTTGAAGGTGGAGAAAAAGCTATCATCGATGGTGATCAAGGAATCATTATTATAGATCCTTCTGATGATGTAGTGGCAGAATACGAAAATAAGCTAAAAGAACAAAATGAAAAACGTGAAAGACTAAAAGAAGTTAAAGATAAAGAAGCTATAACAACAGATGGGAAAAAAATAGAAGTATCTGCAAATATAGGAAATATCGAAGATTTAAAAGCTGCCATAGATAATGGATGTGATGGGGTAGGTTTATTTAGAACTGAGCTTTTATATATGGAAAATGACCACTTCCCAACAGAAGAAGAACAATTTGAAGTATATAAAGAAGCTACAGAAATGCTAGGAAAAAAACCTCTTATAATCAGAACCCTTGATATAGGTGGAGATAAGGGACTTGATTACTTTACATTTCCAGTAGAAGAAAATCCATTTTTAGGTTATAGGGCTATTAGACTCTGCCTAGATAGAGAAGACATATTTATAACTCAACTAAAAGCTTTAGTTAGAGCTTCTGCCTATGGTAATTTAAAAATAATGATACCTATGGTTATAAATATTTCTGAATTTAAAAGAAGTATAGAACTAATCGAAGATATCAAAAAAGAATTTGACCAAAATGGGGTAGACTACAATAAAGATTTAGAAGTAGGTATCATGATAGAAACACCTGCATCAGTATTTATGGCAGATAAGTTTATAAAATATGTAGACTTTTTCTCAATAGGTACTAACGACTTATCCCAATATACTCTTGCAGTAGATAGGGGCAATGAGAATATTTCTGAGCTTTATTCAAACTACAATCCAGCTGTCTTAAAAGCCATCAAACATGTAATAGATGAATCTCACAAGGCAGGCAAATGGACAGGTATGTGCGGTCAGTTTGCATCTGATACTGAAGCAACTAAATTACTTTTAGGTCTAGGTTTAGACGAATACTCTGCATCAGCAAATAAAATTGCGGAAGTAAAAGATACTATTATTAAGGCTAGTCAAAAAGAAGAAGAAGAATTTGCCCTTAAACTATTAGATTTAGAAACGCCAGAAGAAGTAGAAGAAAAAGTAAAAGATCACAATTAATCCAATGCCAGTTTATATTAAAAATCAAATTCAAAATCTAAATTATTTTAAAAATAGTGACATATTAATAGATGAAATAAACTTTATAAATCACGATAGATATAGGGTAGTTACTGATAAAGATGATTATCTAGTTAACTTATATCCAAATGAAAGCTATGAAAAATTTGCTGCTTTGACTACTAATAAAGATGATATCTTAGAAAAAGGCACCTTTGACTTAGAAAATATTTATGAAATAAAAAAACTTAAAAAAACTCAAAGACTTGATGAATATTTAAAAAATCATAGTTCTAAAGAAAATTATGACCTAGGTTTATCATTTGGTAGTATACTAAGAAAATTACATGATATAAGACCAGATCAAAAAGTAGATTGGTATGAAATATTTAATACAAGAGCAAATTACCAGTTTTATATGCATGGAGTGAATGAATATATAGGTGATGATGATTATATTTTGATTGATTATATAAACGGAAACAAACACCTTACAAAAAATATACGTCAATCATATATTTTTAATAAAATAGACTATGAAAATATTTTAGTAGACCAAGATAACAAAATTATAATATCAGGTTTAGATTTTAAAAGGATAGGCGATGGGGTCTATGACTTTGCAAGAATTAATAAGTTTTCCCTTAATTCAAAAGACTTTTTAAAGGGAACTTATGATGGATATTTTAATTATAAAAAAGCTCCAGGCAAATTTTTTAGATTACTAGCCCTATATTCTGCTTACAGTATACTAAAAGACCTAGTGGAACATAGAGATGGTAACAAATTAGATTCTAATAAAGAAAAGATCGAACAGCTACTAAATATTTTTGATAATTTCAATACAGATATGCCAAACTGGATAAAAGAAGGTTAATAGCCTTCTTTTTTTGCTTGATTGTACAAAAGTTAAATTTGTGATAGACTTTTATTAGAAAAATTATGGAGGTGACTCGTGAAAAAGAACTTTTACATATTTATCGGGTCTATTTTAATAGCAACTGGTTTATATTTTTTCTTATTACAACATAATATTGCAGCCGGTGGCCTTTCAGGACTCTCACTTGTATTGTCTAGACTCTTACCAGTTCCCCTTGGAATTTTCAACTTGATTTTAAACGTAGCAGTTTTGACCATGGGGGCTATTTTTATTAGTAAAAACTTTGCAAAAAGGTCTATTCTTGCTGCAGCTACTTTATCTTTAACAATTATTATTTATGAAAATTTGTTCCCTGATGTTATACTAACAAACGATATGATATTAAATGTTATCTTCGGACCGTTAATTATAGCAGTAGGACTGGGACTAATCTTCTATAATGGTGGATCATCTGGTGGATCTGATGTTATAGCCACTGTAATAAATAAATATAAAGATATCCCTATGCATATTAGTTTATTTTGTACAGATTTTACAATCATAATACTTTCCATGTTTGTATTAGGAGTAGAGCCTTCCTTATATGCAGTTCTAGCTATAATCATCCAATCTATATGTCTTGATTATGTCAGCCAAGGTTTGGGTAGAAAAATTGCAGTATTTATTATTAGTGATAAGTACACTGAAATAAATGACTTATTGACTAAAAAATACCACAGAGGAGTTACCCTACTTCATGCAGAAGGTGGTTATACTCGTAGGGATAAAAAATTAGTACTTACAATATCAAACGTTAGAAGTTTCCCTGTTATAAGAGAAGAAATCTTACAAATGGACGATAAAGCTTTCATATTCTCATACACTATTTCAGAAGTATTTGGTGAAGGATTTACTATGAAAGAACTAAGATAGGAGAGAATTATTAAAGAATTTAGAATAAAGAGATTTAACAAGAATAAAGCATATCTTGCCACAAAATTTGGTGATGCCATAATAGATAAAAAAGAAGTAAGGGATAAAAATCAAGGTGATAGTGTAAGAGCTTATATTTACAAAGATTTACACAATACTCTAAAGGCAACCACAGATTTTCCTTATGATTTTGATAGAGTCTATGATTTAAGGGCAGTACAAATTGATAAAAAAGGTGTATATTTTGAAACGCCTAATAAAAGTCATATATTTATGCCCTTCTCAGAAAGGACCTATAGGATTATTCTTGATATGATTTATCCGGTGGCCTTTAAGGTTGATAATAATGGAGAAATCTACTTAACGTCAAAAATTAGAGATCTATTATCAACTGACCATGACTTTCACGAAAATGATGAAGTTAGCGGTAGAATTTACTCTATTAATAAATCTATTGGGGCTTTTATAGCAATAGATGATAAATTCGACTCCCTTTTAAGAATAGATGAATTAAAAGGAGTATTTTTAGAAGGTGAGTTAGTAAATGCTAGGGTAAAAGAAGTAAAGTCTGATGGTAAAATAGAGCTTTCTTTAAGGCAGCGTGCTCATCTAGAAATAGATAATGATAGTGATAAAATTCTAGATTATCTTTATGATAATGATGGGGTAGTCCACTTATCAGATAAATCTAGCCCAGCAAAAATAAATCAAGTATTTGGAATGAGCAAATCAAGCTTTAAACGTGCCATAGGCAGATTATATAAGAACAATGATATCAAAATTTTTGATAACAAAATAGAATTAGTAAAGAGGATATAATGACTGAAAATAAATTATTAGCAGAAGTAAATGGTAAAGAAATATATCTAAGTGACGTATACGAACTTATGCAAGGTATGCAAGATAGAGAAAGATTCAACAACGATGAAGGAATTAATGTACTTGCAGATGAGCTTATCAACCAAGAACTACTATTAGAAGATGCAAAAGCAAAAAAATATGATGAAGATAAAGAATTTGCTGAAGAACTAGAAGTGGTGAAAAATAATATGCTCAAAAACTATGCTATGCATAAATTATTTGAATCAATTGAAATTACAGATGAAGAATTAAAAAAATACTATGAAGAAAACAAAGAAACTTTATTCTCACCTGTAACCTACACAGCAAGTCACATCTTAATAGAAGACCTAGACCAAGCTAATAAAGTATATGAAGAAATTAAAGATGGTAAAGACTTTCAAAAAGCTGCAGAAGAATATTCTATAGACCCATCAGCAAAAAATGGTGGACAATTAGGATCATTCCCTAAAGGAGTTATGGTAAAAGAATTCCAAGAAGGACTTGATTCTATAGAAGTAGGGGAAATATCTAAACCAGTTAAAAGTCAATTTGGCTACCACATTATAAAATTAGATGATAAAAAAGAAATAGAAAGTTCTTTTGAAGAAATAAAAGATCAAGTAAGATCCACTTATGAAATGTTAAAAAGACAAGAAGTATATGTAGAATTAGTTGACAAATTAGCTAAAAAAGCTGAGGTTAAAAAATTCTACTAGGCAAAGCTTATGGATTATGAAAATTTATCAAATAATCTAAAATTTAATATAGATAAAACTATTGCCTATGAGGATGTGGAAACGGCTGCAGATGTTGTAAATAAATTCATCCTAGAAAAAGCTCGCGACCACAACTATGAGGTCATAGATTTAATTGATTCTTATTATATAAAAAAAGGAATCCATCCTAAGGCCCTCATTCACTTAAACGCAGATGCTAAATTTTTATATAGAAATTTAGAGTTTGATCAAAGTGATGGGAGTAAGATTATTGCTGGCAAAAATATTTATTTATTTAATGCTATCTTTGTAATAGCAGCGCTCTTAGACCTATCTAGTAATGATTTTGATGTTCTAATTACAAATAATAACATTCAAAATGATATAAAAAATTATAGCAATCTAAAGGATGTCATAAGAAGTGATAAGGTAATAAATCTTAATTTGCGTCAATCTAGGTGCATAGCAGATGAATTTAGTGCGCTAAATCTACTAAACGTAAAGCTTCCTGTAGATAGAAAAGAAATAGAAAGCCCTGTTAAGACCTTTAGACTTTCATTTTCAAATCTAATCGGTGGCCATACCGGTGAGAATTTGGATAAGGTAAGGCTAAATTCTATAAAGACTTCCTTGGGATTTATCAGGAAAATAAAATCTAAAGTTGATCTAGATATAGTAAGATTTCAAGGTGGGGATAGGTATGATTACATACCCAACTATGCGAGCATTGATTTTACGGTAAAAAATGAATATGAAAACGAACTATTAAATACTTTTGAAATTTATAAAAATGAATATATAGAAAAAAATCTTAAGTATGAGCCAGATATGGATATAGTTTTAAGTGAAAGTGAAGGCTCTGAGCTTAGTCCTATATCAGATAAATCTTTTAGCCACCTAACATCCTTTGTAGAACTACTTCCTACTGGTGCTTATTCTGTAAATTCAAATAATAACCAATTAATTAGTTCAATAAATTTATCAACTGTAAGAACATTTGAAGATTATATAAACTTTATAATTGTCCTAAGGTCCTTATCAGAAGAAAGTATGAATGAAATGCTAGATAAAACTAAAACTGCAGCAAGTATTAGTGATAGCAAAATCTTTAATGGTATAAGACTTCCTAGGTGGAAAAATTCTGATAACTCTTTAACTGAAATATTTACTAAGACATATGAAGACTTAACAGAGGAACATCTTCAGGTAGTGAAAACTCAATATTCACTAGATTCAAGTATGATATTTTTAGGACTAGATGTTAAAATTGTGTCATTAGGGGTAGAATATAAACAAAGAGATGATAATATGTTTTTCACTGACTTAGCAGATATAATAGCTGTTATTAATGTGATCGACAACGTATTAACACATATATAAAATAAGGAGTTAATATGACAGAAAAAATAGAACTTCATGGACATGAATTAGAATTTCAAAAAAACAACGGCAAAGCCGTAATAGAAATTGATTTAGGAGATGCTACTGATGAGTGTTATTTAATAGATGTATTTTCAGTAGATGGAGAAGACTATGTAGCTCTTATTTCTAGCGAATCCAATGAAATATACCTATTTTATTATGAAGAGTCTTTTGAAAATGATGAAGTTGATTTAAAAGTTATAGAAGATGAAGAAGAACTAGAAGAAGTATTCCACTTATTTACTCACTACTGGGATGATGAAGCTTTAGATAACTTAGTAGAAGAGTATGATGAAGAAATCGAACACTACGGTAATGAAGATGAAATAATTGAGGATTCTGAATCAATAGATGAATAATCCATATTATTCAATAAGTGAGTACTACAAAGATACCTATGGTGAAAAAGTATATAAGCTTCCAGTAAAACTTTCTCTAACTTGTCCAAATCGTGATGGTGCCGCATGCTATGGAGGATGCATATTTTGTAGCGAAAGCGGGGGCAGTTTTGAAAATCTTCCATCATATTTAACAGTAGATGAGCAGTTAGAGGAAAATAAGTCTTATATAGGCAGTAGGTATAAAGCAAAAAAGTTTATTGCATATTTTCAAAATTTCACCAATACTTACATGTCTTTATATGAATTTAAAGAAATCATCAGAGCTTGTGATAAAGACTATATAGTTGCCGTTTCTATATCGACTAGATCTGACTCTGTCACAGAAGATAAATTAATATTTTTAGATGAGTGGTCAAAGGAAACTGGCAAGGATATAATTTTTGAACTTGGCTTACAAACAGCAAATTATAAAACTCTAGAAATCTTAAATAGAGGTGAAGACTTAGCTGATTTTATCTATGCTTGCAACTTAGTAAATAAGTATAATTTTAGAATTTGCACCCATGTTATATTATCGCTACCTTGGGATGATATAAAAGATGTAAGACAAACTGCTAGAATAATAAATGCCTTAGATGTAAAAGAAGTTAAGATTCACTCCTTATTTGTAATAAAGGGTACAAAACTTTATCAAATGTATAAGAATAACGAGTTTACAATGCCAAGTAAACAAGAATACGAAGAAAATGTAATTACATTTCTTAGATTAATAAAGCCAGATGTTGCAGTCCAAAGACTAGTAGGTAGGGCACCAGAAGAAGAAACAGCCTTTTGTAACTGGGATACTTCTTGGTGGGCTATCCGCGATGAAATAGTTGAAATTATGAATAATAATGGATTTGTCCAAGGAGATAAGTCCGAAAGAATAGTTTATGATAAAATCAAGGGGGAATAGAAAATGATTTATTACGTACTAGGACAATCAGGAACAGGTAAAACACAATATCTAATAGATGAAGCTAATAAAGAAAAAGAAAAAGATACCAACAACATTGTATTTATCAATACAGATGACGATAAAACTAGAATCCTAGACCATAAAGTTAGGGTAATCAATGCAAAATCATACGGTATTTGCTGCAGATGCTCATTAAAAGGGTTTATCGCAGGTATCCTTGCTCGTGATTACGATATTGGAAAAGTATATGTTGACGGAATCTATGACATTCTTGATTTAGATAGAGAAGATTTAGAAAAATTAACAAATGATCTAAACGAACTTTCAGAATATGCAAAAGCTGACATCTATCTAGGTTTAGACTGGTCAAAAGATGATATACCTGAATCAACTAAAGCTAACATTATTGAAGTTGAATAATAAAATAGTATATGGCCGTCTCTTTGAGACGGTTTTTTAATTATGATGAATGAAAATGAAAAACTTAAGCTGTTTGAAACTTTCAGAAAGGAATCGATAGATTTACTGGAAGAATCAAAGGTAGATAAAGAAACTTTCCTAGCTACAAACCTGGCTTTTTTAGAAAAACTAAATCTTAAACCATTTACAAATATAAATAATATTAATGAAGCCTTATATAATTACCATTACTACAATCTCTATGCAAAAAAATCAAATCTAGATGCCCAAAAAATAATCCATAATGCTAAGAAAAAAAAGCAGTATGTAAAAAATATTAATCAAAGGGAAAATTATTATTATTTAAAAGATATGGCTACCTTACGTCTGCTAGAGCTTATAAATTATCAGGATATAGAAAGTTATTATATAATTTTAAAATCTACAAGATTAAAAGGTGAAATATTTGAAATCCATGTTAAATCCATGGAACAAGCAATACTTCATTCCAAAAGCAAGGCTATCCTTCAAAGTTTAAGAGAGCATGATGTTTTTCTAGAAGAAGAAAGACAATCCCTTATTGATTCTTATGTAAATAAAACATATTAATATGATAGAAATAACCATAACAAAAAATGATGCTAACCAAAGATTTGATAGATTTTTAAGAAAATATTTTGAAAATGCTCCTCTATCAGTAATTCAAAAAAATATTCGCAAGAAAAATTTTAAAATAAATGGTAAAAGAGCAAAGGCTGATACCTATGTTTATGAAGATGATCTCATAGCTATGTACATATCTGATGAAAATTATAATAAATGGCTTACAAAAACTGATTTTAAGCCTACTGATTTTAATTTAGATATTGTTTTTGAAGATAAAAATATAATAATAATGGATAAAGAAAGTGGTATTTTAACTCATTCTACTAGTAAGGCTGATTATGGAAATAATTTAGTTGATAATATGCTTTCTTATCTATATAAAACCAATCAAGTAGATAAAAGTGATAAAACTTTTAATCCAGCGGTAGTAAATAGGTTAGATAGAAATACAGCTGGCCTTATAATGGGAGCAAAAAACGCAGATTCTCTAAGAGCTTTAAATGAAGCTATCAGAGAAAATAGAATTGATAAGTATTATTTAACAATTGTAAAAGGCGAGATAAACAAAGATTTTACAATTGATACAACAATTAGTAAAAATGAGAATAGAAATAAGGTAAAAAGTGCAAAAGAAGGATCAAGAATCATAACTCATTTTAAGCCTTTAGAAACAAATGGTAAATATACCTTGCTAGAGTGTAAGCTTGTTACAGGAAAAACCCATCAAATAAGGTTTTCACTAGCTAAAAATAATACTCCTATCATAGGAGATAGAAAATATGGGGATAAGAATACTAATAAGTTATTAAATGATAAATTTAAAATTAATAATCAAGTATTGTTAGCTTATAAGGTTCATTTCAATGAGATAGAAAATTTGGAATATCTAAAGGGTAAAACTTATAAGTCTCATAAAACAAAGGATATTATGGAATTAAAGGATCAGGTTTTTAGTTTATAGGTAAATTATGGATAAGGTTATAGGAATAGATCTTGGTGGAACAAAGATTAATGCATGCTTAATAAATGAGAAGGGTGAAATAATCCAAAGAAGCGCTGTAGAAACTGAGGCCAAAAAGGGTAGAGATGTAGTTTTAAATAATATACAAAAATCTATAGAGGCTCTCGATTATAATGATGCTCTTGCCATTGGCATAGGTACTCCTGGTTTTATAGATGCAAAAAATGGCATTGTTACTTTTTCAGGAAATATAGAAGGCTGGACGGGTTTAAATTTAAAAAATGCAGTAGAAGAGTTTGTAGATATACCAGTTTTTGTAGAAAATGATGCAAATATAGCTCTTTTAGCTGAAAAATGGATTGGAGCAGGCAAAAACTATAAGGACATAGTAATGATAACCCTTGGTACTGGTGTAGGTGGGGCTATATATAATGAAAAATCCGGCTTACTATCAGGTTCAAATTTTCAAGGTGCAGAGCTTGGCCACATAATTTTACATCCAGGTGGTGACTACTGTACTTGCGGCCAACATGGATGTGTAGAAGCTTATTGTGCAGGAACTGCCATTTCTAAAAATTATGAAAAACTTACTGGCAAGCTTTTATCTGGAGAAAAAATACTAAAAATTTCTAGTCAAGATGTAGATGCTAGAAAGGTTTTAGAAAACTACCAAAGTAACTTAGCTTATTTTTTAACCAGTCTTAGAAATATATTTGATCCAGAAGTGATTATAATTGGAGGAGGAGTAATCCACTCTAAAGATATTCGGTGGGATGGTATGATCGAAAAATTTAATAAAACATGTAATAATACTGAAAATATTGATGTAGTTGCTGCAAAATTTTTAAATGATGCAGGTGTTATAGGTGCAGGAAAAATTGCTTTTGAAAGGATGAGTAATGGAAAATAACAAGGTTTTAATCCTAGATGACGAAGATTCTATCAGACAATTTATGAAAATAAATTTGGAATATCAGGGTTATCAAACTGTAGAGGCTGCTACAGGGGAAGAGGCATTAAGATTATTTGAAGAAGAAGATCCAGCTGTAGCTATTTTAGATGTAATGCTACCAGGTATCAGTGGTTTTGATGTTTGTGAAGCTATTAGAGAAAAATCCCCTAGGACTGGAATAATAATGGTTTCTGCAAAATCCCAAGATATAGATAAGATACTTGGCTTAGAACGAGGTGCTGATGATTATATTATAAAACCCTTTAACCCACAAGAACTTATTCTTAGAGTGAGATCTCTTATGCGCAGGGTTAACCTAAGTGTAGATAAGCCAGATAAAGAAAATGCAAAAACTATATCCGATGGTCCTTTTACCCTAGACTTATATGCAAAAACTTTTTATAAGGACCAAACAGAAATAGATGTGACTCCAACAGAATTTGCTATCCTTAAAAACTTTATTCAAAATAAGGGTAAGGCTATGACCCGTGATGAAATAATGGAGCAGACTTGGGGAGAAAACTACAGTAATGATACAAAAATCGTAGATGTAAATATCAGAAGAATCAGAGCAAAAATAGAAGAAGACCCAGCAAAACCTCAGTTTATTGAAACTGTATGGGGTACAGGTTATAGATGGAAGTAGAAAAAAGAAATAAGTTATTAAAGCAAAATAATTCATATAGGCAGACCATTATCCGCATCATTATGCTTTTTGTAGTTACTGTAGTCATTGGTTTTGAGATATTTGCTTATAACAGTATTAGAAATTATTATGAATCCGCTTTAGTAGGGTCTATGCAAAACCAGGCCAGAATAAACCAACTCCAATTTAATACTTATATGAATAGGTATGACTTATCAGATATCATAGTTGGAGATAAAAATGCTTTTTATAGGAATAATGAAACTCAAGTACAAATTTTAGATAATTCTGGTGTGGTTCTTTTTGATTCACAGGCAACCAACCAAGTAGGTACAAAACTAGCTCAATCTGATGTAAGTGAGGCTAGAGAAGGTAAGCTTAGTACTTTTAAAAGTCGCAATCCTCAAACTGATGAAGAAATCATCTCTTTATCTTATCCGCTAACAGCGAATGAAAACCAGGTGGGAATTTTAAGACTTACTTCATCACTAAGTGAGGTAAATACAAAAATAAGAAATGATATGTTTTTTTACATAGTATTTGGATCCATAGTTGTTATAGTTGCATTTTTTGTATCACTTATAGCTTCTAGACGTGTTATCGCTCCAATATTAGATTTAATTGGTGTTTCAGAAAAACTTGCTGCAGGTGACTTCAAAGAGCGTGCTAAGGTAAATGGTAATGACGAACTATCAGAGCTAGCTTCTACCATTAACTTTATGAGTGATAGTATTATAAAAAGGGAAGATATGAAAAATGAGTTTATATCTTCAGTTTCCCATGAACTAAGAACACCCTTAACTTCTATAAAAGGATGGGCGATTACCCTGCAGTCAAAAGATATCCAACAAAATCCAGATATGCTAAACCAAGGATTAAATATTATTGAAAGTGAAGGAGATAGGCTTTCAATGATGGTAGAAGACTTATTAGACTTTTCAAGACTTCAATCTAGTAATTTTAAATACAATAAGGATAAAATTGACATAGTAGAGCTAGTAAAACAAGTCCATACTCAGCTGACTCCTAGGGCCAATAATGAAGGTATAAATTTCACATTTACAAGCATTTATAAGTCAGTGATAGTTTATGCTGATAAAAACCGCATGAAAGAAGTTTTTATTAATATAATAGATAACGCTATCAAATTCACTAGCGATGGTGGTAATATAGATATTCTTATAGACCAAGCAGGTGATAATGTATCTGTTACTATAAAAGATGATGGTGAAGGGATAAAAGAAGATGAGATAGCCTTTGTATCAAGCAAGTTTTATAAGGGTAGCTCATCAAAATCTCAAACTGGCTTAGGTTTATCCATATGTGAGGAAATAATCAAAGCTCATGATGGAAAACTTATAATAAGAAGTAAGTACGGTTCAGGTACATCAGTTATTGTAGAAATACCGAGGTTAGATGATGACAAAGAGAATTAAGTATATATTAGGACTTTTATTTATATTCTTTCTTACTTCCTGCTCAAATTCTAAATCCCAGGATTTAAGTGATTTGATAAAAACTCCAGAACTAGCAAGTCCAGTTTTAGAAGGAACTTGGCAGGTAAGTGAAGTAGAAGAAATAACGGGAAATTCATCAAGTGTGGCACCCAAATTAGGTGAAAAATTATATATAGATAAAAATCTAGTAGCCATGGATGATGAATATGCATTCCCACCCACCTTTAGTTCAAAATATGTAAACTTATATGAGTACTTAGCTACCAGAGGTTATGACTTTGAAAAAATAAATAAAGAAGATTCAGCGGTAGTCGTCAATGCATCTCAAGGGCAATTTTTTTCAAGAGACTTTATCCAAAGAAGTGAAGACGAAATATTTTTTTTACAAGACGATAATATTATATATTTATCAAAACTATCAAACACAGTCGATCAAGAGGTAATTGATAAATATACTAGTCTTGCTACTAAAGAACGTGTAGATAGTAATGATGAAGATAAATCTATAGAAGATTTGGGAATCTTACTTGCTGTAAGAGAGCGAAGAGATCTATCAGATGGTAAGCAAGACTATGATTATTACACATATTTTGTAAAAATAAGTCCAGACCAAGAAGTTAGTTATAAAAAAGCAAAAGATATATTCTTTCGCGGACAAAATGAATATTGGAAAGTAAAATCAAAAAAAAACAAGGTAACAGGTTTATATGATAATATCGAAGCTTTTCCAACTAGGATAGAAAAAGATATGGAAGATAGTGCAAACATAGCCCGTTACACCTACAAGGACTTTTCTAAGGATATAAAAATTAATTATGTAGATATGGATTATATTTCGTTTTCCTATACTACTGATTTTTACAATAATACCATTAATAAATACGGCGTACTGGGAACCAATGAACTAGAAGATAATAATCTTGTAACTATAGCAGAATTTACTGGAGAGGAAAATGCCAGTGAGCAATTTGAAGAAATGGTTGTAAATGAAACTATAAGCAAAGTATCTGATGTAAATCCCGAAAATATAAAAATTGACTCTACAAATTTTGGTTTGGTTAGAGATAATGGTTTATGGACAATCCAAACTTCTTTATATACCAAAGAAGGGCAACAAAGAGCTTCTAGTCAAATTCCTATAAGAAACTATGCGGAAGAAAACTCTACCTTATCAACAACAATTACACGCGATCAGGTAAGAAATATAAATTCCCAAGAAAAAGATTATTTAGTAGTACAAAATGGCAACTATTTAATCATACAAACAACAGATGAAATTTTATTTCATAAGATAGATGATGGAACGATTGATAAAAATCCATTTTTTTCAATACAAACTCCAAATCCAACATCATTTATAGCCCTAGACCAACAAAGTGGAACCAATGTTGAAAGTTTAGAAGACTCATTTAGTTCATCTAATGAAATAGTTGATGAAAATTAATTTATTGAAAGAGTTTTTGTAAAATGATATCATATTTCTAGGAGAGAATATGGATTTAGTATTTGCAAGCGGAAATAAAGATAAAGTAAAACAAGTTAAATTAATCCTTGGTGAAGTAGATGTAAAAACACCTGAGGATTTTAAGATAAAAAATTTTGAAGTAAAGGAAGATGCACCAGACTTAAAGGGAAATTCTTATAAAAAAGCAAAGGCACTTTTTGATATAGTGAATAAGCCAACAATCGCAGATGATACTGGTTTATTTGTAGAAGCCTTAAATGGAGATCCTGGTGTATATTCCCACAGATATGCAAGTGAGAAACCTACTTACAAAGAAAATAGAGAAAAACTTTTATATGAATTGAAAAATAAAGATAATCGTAATGCTTACTTTGAAACTTGCTTATGTTTTATAGATGAAACTGGCAAAGACCATTATTTTTATGGTAGGCTTAGTGGAGTGATTACAAAATCAGAAATTGGTGATTATGACTTTGGCTACGATCAAGTATTTTTACCAGAAGATTCTTCAAAGACCCTTGGAGAAATGGACAAAGAAGAGATAAATGAAATATCTCATAGAGGCAGGGCTTTTGAAGAATTTAAAAAATATTTAGTTGGGTTAGAATTATGAAAGTATTAGTTACAAGTGATACCCATGGCATTTATTCTAGAATAAGTGATTATATTTTAGAAAATGATGATATAAAATTACTCCTCCATGCTGGAGATGGGGCAAGTGATGTAGAAAATATTCATTATGAAACTGGTATAGGTTATGAATTTGTTAGAGGAAATAATGACTATTCCTCTAATGCACCGGTAGAAAAGATAGTTAAAGTAGAAGATATAAAAATTTTTATAACCCACGGCCATACCTATGGTGTACATTATGGCTATGATGAAATTTTAAAACGTGCAAGAGACTTATCATGTGATATAGCCATCTATGGGCACACCCATAAAACTTTAAATGTAGTAGAAGATAATATAAGAATTATAAATCCTGGCTCAGTTAGTATGCCTAGAGACAATAATCCTGGGTTTTTTATCCTAGATATAAATGGTAATTCTTATGATTTAAGAAGAATTAAAACAAATAAGGAGTTCTAATGACAGGATTAATCAATCTTATCGCCCAGAATTCATCGAAATTAAGTATATTACCAGTAGTTGTTGTTATGAATATTATTATAACTATACTTATCCACTTTTTGGCTAAACGAAAAATTGTTAAATTTTTCCCATCATTTGCCTTAGGAATAGGTGCGATTTTACTATTAATATATTCACTTAATATTTTTACAACACCTAGGGGGATTAATCTTACTTGGATTGCAATATTTTTGGGATCCAGTGCTTTAGTTGGTTTATTTACATGCTTTATAATAGATTTAATAAAATCGATTAAACATGCAAATCTAGAAGTTGCATCTTATGAAGGTCATGTAGCTCAAAAAACTAGAAGTGATTCTAAAAGAAAATCTAAAAAGTCTGATGAAAATGTTAGGGTAGCTAAAAAGCCTAGTAGAAATCGTACTAGTAAAAACAAGGCCAGTAAGTATCATACAAAAAAAATCAAGGCAAACCCTAAGGGCGAAATAAAAGAAAATAATAAATCAAAGACTAAGGATGTAATAGTTTTTGAATCTGAGGATTAAGTATAAGGTGATTTTATGCAAAAAGCAGCATTTTTTGATATAGACGGAACCCTATTTAGAAATAGTTTATTAATAGAGCATTTTTTACTATTAACTGCAGATGGAGTTATAGATGAGGATATTTGGAAAAATGAAATAGGACCTCTTTATAGTAAGTATCAAAATAGATTAGGTGCCTATGAAGATTATCTGGATAAGGCATCTTTGGTTTACCAACAAAAACTAGCAGGAATTGATAAGGCAATAATTGATAAATACTCAGACATAGTTATAAAAGAGAACAAAAATAAGGTTTATAGAATCACGAAAAGAGCTGTAAAATTTCATAAAAAAAACGGCTACAAAATATTTTTTATATCTGGATCCCCAATGTTCTTGGTAGAACATTTTGGTGAAATATATGGGGCTGATGAGAGTATATCAACTATTTATGAATTTGATGATACTAATCTATTTACTGGAAAAGTTACTCCAATGTGGGATAACAGAAGTAAATTAGGGGCTGTAATGGAGCTTGCAAAGAAGTATAATATTGACTTAGATAGTTCTTATGCCTATGGGGATACCAATGGTGACATCAGCATGTTCCAGTTAGTGGGCCATCCTCATGCTATCAATCCATCTTTTGAGCTTATTGATAAGCTATATACTGATAGTGAGCTAAGAGAAAAAACTGTAATTGATATTGAAAGAAAAGATGTGAATTATAGTTTTAAACTTAGTGATATGAAGGCAAATTTTAAAAAGTTTTAAAAATCTTTATGAATAAAATTTTATTTTAAAAATCATATAGGCTAAATTGTAAGTAAAATATACATTAATAATATATTACTGCATATTTTTACTAATAATTTAGTTTTTTTTATTCTGACCATAAATATTTCTAAATAATTTTAAGGCTAATTATGTTAGAATAGTAACACGAGGTAAGGTAATGAAGGCAGAAGTAAATGAACAATATCCAATAATTGAAAAACTTGAATATAATTTTTTGATAAATGAAGATATATACTCATTTAATACGCTTATGTCTTTATTATATGATAAAAATTTTGTAAAGTTCTCCAAAAATGATTACTATGTTAAAGAGTATGTTATGAGAAACCTAAAAAAATATTTTTGGAATCTTAGCGACATTGATCAAATCATTTTAACTTTAGAAAATCTTATCACTGATGATCTAAATAGATACGAATTTTGGATATCTGTAAAAGCTCAATATAGGGCTTTTAAAGATAAAAAAATGATAGATGATTTAGAATGTGACATTATAAACGAACTAGGTGTAAGATTTTTAATGGAAAACATGTATCCAACTATCAACAAAAATGACCCAAAACTTATAGATTTAGGAGATAAATACAAAGAAAATATCTACAATGATAAAAACTTAGTATCAAAATTAAAGGAAAATATGGGGGTTTATTGTGATTTGAAAGTAAAATCAAAGGTTTACACCCTAGACCAAACCACCCACAAGCAATTAAGGTTTGATACCAGCAGCATATACACAGATGATATTACTATTAGTCAGACTAAAAAAATATATGAAAAGAGTCAATCATATCTTTATAAATCTATTGTAGACATTTATGCGGAATATTATTTTAGAGGATTGTTAAGAGAAGTATTAGAAAGATATCAATAAGAGCTTATATAAGCTCTTTTTATTTTAAAAATTATGAGAATATTAGGGATAGATCCAGGAATTGCAATCATGGGTTATGGCGTGGTTGATTTTGATGGAAATAAGGTTAAAGTAATAGAAAACGGTGTAATTACAACATCTAGCAAGACAAAAACTCCAGAAAGATTAGAGATTTTATATGAAAATCTCAATGAAATTATTAGCGAGTTTAAGCCAGATGAATACGCTATAGAAGAACTGTTTTTTAACCAAAACGTAAAAACTGCCATAACAGTAGGCCATGCTAGAGGTGTTCAAGTACTGTGTGCACAAAGAAATAATTTGCCTATCTACGAATATACGCCCCTACAAATTAAACAAGCCATTACAGGTTATGGAAGGGCTACTAAAAGTCAGATGCAAAAAACAGTTACAACATTATTAAATTTAAAAGAAATACCAAAACCTGATGACGCAGCAGATGCACTTTCTGTTGCTCTTTGCCATGCTTTAAGTCAAAGGTTTAAAGAAAATTTTAGGATGAATTAATGATTTCATATATTATAGGTGATGTAAGGGCTATAAATGAAGAGGATTTCATAATCGAAAATAACAACATGGGTTATCAAATAAAAACTTCTTTATCAACCCTTGCGCTAATAGAATTAAATAATGAATACAAAATATATACGTCTTTGCAAGTTAGAGAAGATGATATGAGCCTTTACGGGTTTTATTCTAAGGAAGAGCTAGAAATGTTTTTGCTTTTAACATCGGTTTCTTCAATAGGACCTAAAAATGGGATTACTATCTTATCTTCGCTTGGTGTTGAGGAGATAAAACTTGCCATTGCAAATAATGACATTGATGCTTTAACTAAAGCAAAGGGTGTAGGTAAAAAAACTGCAAGTAGAATTATTTTAGAACTAATGGATAAGGTAAAACTTATGCCTATGGCAGATAAGACAAAACCAGTATCATCTCTAACTCAAAATGAAGATATGGATGTTGCTAAAGATGCCTTACTAAACCTAGGCTATGCTCAAAATGATATTTCAAATGTCTTACTTGAGCTTAAGGATAGTAACCTTTCACTTGAAGAACTTATTAAAGAAAGTTTAAAAAGACTAATATAGGGGCAATTTATGTATGATGAAAATGAAAGAATAGTTGGATCTAACGAATTAAAAGAAGATTTAACTAACGAAAACTCTATAAGGCCTAAGTGGTTAAAGGATTATATTGGCCAAGATAAGGTAAAAGAAAAATTAGAAATCTTTATTGAATCCTCCTTATCTAGAAAAGATCCACTAGATCATGTGCTTTTACAAGGACCACCTGGACTGGGTAAAACCACCCTTTCTTCTATAATTGCCAATGAACTGGGAGTTAATCTAAGAGTAACAAGTGGGCCAGCTATCGAACGTCCATCAGACCTTGCTAGTATTCTTACAAATCTTCAGCACGGAGATGTTTTATTTATAGATGAAATTCACAGGATAAACCGTTCTGTAGAAGAAATATTATACTCTGCTATGGAAGACTTTGTTTTAGATATTATTGTTGGAAAAGGACCCAATGCCCAATCTATAAGAATAGACCTAGAAAAGTTTACCCTAGTAGGTGCCACAACAAGAGCTGGACAGTTATCAGCACCTTTACGTGATAGGTTTGGTGTTTTACTTTCATTAAACTTATATGATGCAGATGATTTAACAACAATTATAAAAAGATCTGCTGGTATTTTAGATATAGAGATAGATGATGAGGGTGCTTACGAAATAGCAAAAAGATCTAGAGGTACCCCAAGAATTGCCAATAGACTTTTAAAAAGAGTGCGTGACTATGCTATAGTTAGAAAAGAAAGCAAAATAGACTGGCAAACAAGTAAAGAGGGATTAAATTTACTAGAAATAGATGATATGGGTCTAGATACTATGGATAGAAAAATTGTGATGACCATGTATCAAAATTTTGACGGTGGCCCAGTTGGAATAGATACCATAGCCGCATCAACCGGTATAGAAAATGTAACTATAGAAGATGTTTATGAACCATACTTGTTGCAAATAGGTTTTTTGTCTAGGACACCTAGAGGACGTGTTCTTACAAGAAGAGCCTATGAGCATTATGGATTAGTATACGAGGAATAGATGAAAACAGACGACTTTGATTATTATTTACCAGAAGAGTTAATAGCCCAACATCCAGCAGAAAAAAGAGACCATGCTAGATTACTAGTTTTGAATAAAGAAACCGGAAGTATAGAAGATAAATACTTTTATGATATTATTGACTATCTAAACCCTGGTGATGTTTTAGTAATGAATGATACTAGGGTAATACCTGCTAGACTTTTTGGCCACAGAGAAGGCAAAGAAGAATCGATAGAGGTATTTTTACTCCACAATACTGAAGGCAAAACTTGGGAATGTTTAGTACGTCCTGGTAAAAAGATGAAAATAGGTACAAAAATTATATTTTCAGATGAATTATCAGCTAAAGTTAAAGATATAAAAGAAGATGGTAATAGGATAATAGAGTTTTTCTATGAAGGAATATTTAATGAAATCTTAGATAAACTTGGCAATATGCCTCTACCTCCATATATTAAAGAAGAGCTTGATGAGCCAGAAGAATATCAAACTGTTTATTCAAAAAATCCAGGCTCTGTAGCAGCCCCTACTGCTGGCCTACACTTTACCAAAGAACTTTTAAATCAAATTGAAGAAAAGGGAATTAAATTAGCTTATCTAACACTAAATGTAGGGCTTGGTACTTTTAGACCGGTAAGTGTTGATGATGTAGATAATCATAAAATGCATAGCGAGTTTTATAATCTCAGCCAAGAAACTGCTGATATTATAAAAGAAGCCCATGCTAATGGCAAAAGAGTAATTGCTACTGGTACTACAACTATAAGAACATTAGAGACAGTATATAAAAATAAAGGTGAGCTTACAGCAGATTCTGGCTGGACTGATATTTTTATCTACCCAGGATTTGAATATAATGTTGTAGATGCATTTATAACTAACTTCCACTTGCCAAAATCAACTTTGGTAATGCTAGTAGCAGCCTTTACCTCAAAGGATATGATTTTAAATACCTATAACTATGCTGTCAAAGAAAAATACAGGTTCTTTAGCTTTGGCGATGCTATGTTTATTCATTAAGGAGATATTTTGGGATTAAAATTTGAAGTTATAAAAAAAGATAAAAATTCAAACGCAAGAGTAGGTGTAATCCATACTGCCCATGGAGATATACCTACACCTATTTTTATGCCAGTAGGTACCCTTGGAACAGTAAAATCAATGACGGTTGAAGAGTTAGATCAAATGGGAGCTAAGATTATTTTAGGAAACACCTACCACTTGTATCTAAAACCTGGTATGGATATTATGAAACAGGCAGGCGGCCTTCATAAATTTATGAACTGGGATAAACCAATTCTTACAGATAGTGGTGGGTTTCAAGTATTTTCCCTTGCTGAGCGTAGGAAAATAAATGAAAATGGGGTAGAATTTAGATCACATATAGATGGATCAAAACACCTCTTTACACCCGAAAAAGCAATATCTATCCAAAATGATATCCATTCTGATATTATGATGAGCTTTGATGAGTGTGTAGAGGCACCAGCTGATTATGATTATGTAAAACAATCAATGGAGCGAACAATTCGTTGGGCAAAAAGAGGATTAGATTACCATAAAGAACACTCACATAAAGACCAATCCTTATTTGGTATTGTTCAAGGTGGCTTATATAAGGATTTAAGAGAAAAATCTGCTATAGAAACGACGGCTATGGATTTTGATGGATTTTCTATAGGGGGACTTTCAGTTGGAGAAACAAAAGAAGAAATGATTGATATTTTAAACTTTACAACTCCACTGCTACCATATGACAAACCAAGATACAATATGGGTGTTGGTACTCCAGATTATTTATTTGAGTCATTTGAAGCAGGAATTGATATGGCTGATTGTGTATTACCTACTAGAATTGCAAGGAATGGAACTGCTTTAACTTCTCAAGGTAGACTAGTTGTAAGAAATGCAGCTTATAAAGAAGATTTTTCTCCACTTGACCATGAGTGTGATTGCTATACATGTAGAAATTACTCTAGAGCCTATATCAGACATTTGGTAAATGTAAATGAAATCTTAGGGGCTAGGCTTCTTACCTACCATAATTTATACTTCCTTTTAAAAATGTGCGAAAATATCAGACAGGCAATTATGGAAGATAGGTTTTTAGAATACAAAGAAGAGTTTTATAGTAAATACGGCTATTAATGAAACTTGAGTATATTATATTAATCATTCTCTTATTTGGATTTTATGAAAAATCTATAAAAGATGATATAAAGCTAAGAAAAAATAGAGAATATATTTATGAAAATCTAGAAATAGGGTCTAAGATAACAACATTTTCTGGTATCATTGGTGAAGTTACTGACATAGATGGGGAAGTAGTTACAATTTTATCTGGGGATTATGATAGTATAAGTAAGTTAAAAATAAAAAAATCTGAAATTAAAAATATAATTTCTTAAGAGGCATACGATGCCTCTTTTGTTTTATAAAAAATTAAAAAATGGTATAATTTTCCTATTAGGAAGGGTGATGCAATGAGCAATTGGTTTATATATAATAAAAAAGAAAATTACTTAAATAACTTAAGATATAATAATATTTCCAAGCTAGAAGCTTTGATTTTAGCAAATAGAAATATAGTAGGGGATCAAACTGTAGAAATGTTTTTAAATCCTAGCCTTGATAAATTGCATGACCCATTTTTACTAAAAGATATGGAAAAGGCTACTAATCTTATTATTGAAACCATGAAAAAGGGTGGAGAAATAAGAATATTTGGTGATTATGATCAAGATGGTATAGCATCAGTTATGACTTTATTAGATGGATTGCTTTTTTATTATGACAATATTAGCTATGACATTCCTCAAAGGGTTAAAGAAGGCTATGGCATATCAACTGGGATGGTTGAAAAAGCTATTGCTGAAAAAGTGAGCCTTATAATTACATGTGATAATGGAATTACAGGTTTTGAGCAAGTAAAAGAGTTAAAAGATGCAGGTATAAATGTAATTGTTACTGACCACCATGAGATAGAAATATCAAATAATGGTGAATGGGCCAAGCAAGTCTTACCAGAAGCTGATGCAGTTATAAATCCAAAACGCATTGATCAAGAATACCCCTTTACTGATTTATGTGGGGCAGCGGTCTGTTTTAAATTAATGGCTGCTTTGTTTCAAAAGCTTGATGGAGACTCTGAGTATCTCTATAGTTTACTAGAATATGTAGCCATGGGAACAGTCTGTGATATAGTTTCTCTTACAGATGAAAATCGCATATTTGTAATTGAAGGAATAAAAAGATTAAATTATACTGAAAAACTTGGTATAAAAGCGGTCTTAGAAGAAAGTTCTTGGACAAAAGAAATAGATGTTTATACCCTAGGTTTTATTTTAGGACCAACCATGAATGCTACAGGCAGGCTTTCATCTGCAAAAATGGCCATAGAACTTTTAATGGAAGAAGATATAGACAGGATTTATGAGCTTGCCAAAGAATTAGTTGAACTAAATAATGCACGCAAAAAACTAACCCAAGAGGGCTTAGATAAGTGTGTAGCAATTATTGAGGAAAATAAATACTACGATAACGATGTGATTGTAGTTTATGAACCAACCATAAATGAATCTATATGTGGAATAGTAGCAGGTCGTATAAAAGAAAAATATTATAAACCTACTATTATTCTTACTGAATCAAATACAAAGGGTCTTGCTAAGGGATCAGGTAGATCTATAGAAGATTATAATATCTACCAAGAAGTTTTAAAATATAAGGAAAATTTAGAATCTTTCGGTGGCCACCCTATGGCTTGTGGATTATCTATAAAAACCCAGAAAATAGATGAGCTAAGAGAGTTTTTAAATGAAAACTCAAAGCTTACAGATAGGCAAAAGCAAAAAACTATTAACATTGATAAGGCTATTGATATTTCAAAATTATCTTTAGAGTTTGCAGAAAGTTTAAATAAACTAGCACCCTTTGGAAAAGATTTTGAAAAACCAATATTTGCTGACAAAAATGTCGATATAGCCCAAGTAGCTATGATTGGTAAAGATAAGAAAACCATGAAATTGTCACTCCATAAAAATGGAGTTTATGTTAATGCAATTAAATTTAATGCAGTGGATGATTATAAGTATTTACGTGATAAATTTAATGGAAATATTGAAGGAAAGAAAATTGATGTAGTCTATTACCCAGATATAAATGAGTTTAGAGGCAATAGAAACCTTCAGTTAAAGCTTATTGATATTAGATGAGGTAAAAATGACAACAGATTTTAACTTAGAATATGAAAAATTTAAGGATGTAATCCTTAAAAATAATCCCAAAGCTGATATGGATTTAATAAAAAAAGCATATTGCTTTGGAGAGGTAAACCATAGGGGACAGAAAAGAAACTCTGGTGAGGATTACTTTATCCACCCAATTGCAGTAGCAAAAACTCTTTCGCATATGAAACTAGATGATCAAACTATCTGTGCAGGTCTTATGCATGATGTTTTGGAAGATACGTCTATAACTTATGAACAAATGGAAGATGAATTTGGTCATGAGATTACATTTTTAGTCGATGGAGTAACCAAACTTAAAAACTTAAACTATAGCTCAAGGGAAGAAAAACAGGCAGAAAACATTAGAAAAATGGTTATGGCCATGTCTAATGATGTAAGAGTTGTACTTATAAAGCTTGCGGATAGACTCCATAACATGCGTACTTTGGAATATAAGACACGCGAAAAACAAGTGCAGACTGCAACAGAAACTCTTGAAATCTATGTGCCCCTTGCCCATAGACTAGGAATATATTCTATAAAATGGGAGCTAGAAGATTTATGTTTTAGATACCAAGAACCTGAAAGATATTATGAACTAGCAGAAATGGTTTCTCAAAAGCGTCGTGAAAGAGAAAAATATATTAATGAAATTATAGAAACTTTAAGCGATTCTTTAAAAGATAGCAAAATTGACTTTGAAATCAGTGGTAGGCCTAAATCTCTTTATTCTATATATAAAAAGATGAAACGAAATAATATCGTCTTTGAAGAGATATATGATCTTACTGCTGTAAGAGTTTTGGTAGATACCATTGCTGAGTGCTATGAAGTACTAGGAAAAGTTCACTCTTTGTGGAGACCTATTCCAAATAGGATAAAAGATTACATTGGCCAACCAAAACCAAATGGTTATAGGTCTCTTCATACCACAGTTTTTGGCGAAGACTCTAGACCCTTTGAAGTTCAAATTCGTACTAGGCAAATGCACAAAGAATGTGAATATGGGGTGGCAGCCCACTGGAGATATAAAGAAAATAATACCAAGGGATCAGACTTTGATGATGCCATGGAATTTTTACGCCGTATTATGGAATGGCAAAATGAGGGTGGAGCAGACTCTGATAGTAAAGAGTTTATGGAAACTTTAAAAACTGATTTTTTCTCAAGAGAGATTTACGTTTACTCTCCAGCTGGTGAAATCTACTCCCTACCAATAGGATCATGTGCTATAGACTTTGCTTATAAAGTCCATACAGAAGTGGGAAATAAATGTATAGGGGCAAAAGTAAATGGATCTATAGTTCCCATTACTCAAAAGCTAAAAACTGGCGATGTAATTGAAATTCTTACCAGTAAAAATTCTGCAGGCCCTAGTAAAGATTGGCTAAACATTGTAAAAAGTAATCAAGCTAAAAATAAAATCAAACAATTCTTTAAGAAAAATGGTAAAGAAGAAAACATAGAAATAGGTAAAAATCAAATCATCCGTGATATTAAAAAACACAGAGAAGGTTATAAATCACTACTTAAGGATGAATGGGTAGATGAAATTGACAATGAATTAGGTTTTCCAACCCAAGATGAGATGTATGCAGCCGTTGGTTACGGTAGAATAACTAGTGAGCAGATTATTCAAAAACTCATCAAAAGAGAAAAAGAGCTTGAAGAAAAGCAAAAGGCTATAGATGAGCCTATTAAAATAGTAAATAAGGAAAAGAAACCAGTCTCTTCTAAAGGCGAGGTTAGGGTAAGTGACTTTGATGATGATATAGAAGTGAAATTTGCCAAATGTTGCACTCCTATTCCTGGTGATCCTATTATAGGTTTTATTACCAAGGGTAATGGTATATCTGTTCATACCAAATCTTGCCCAAATATTATTAATAACCACGCTCCAGAAAGGCTTATTGATGTTTACTGGCAAAATGAAGCGACAGATAAGTTCCCGGTTAAAATACAAATAGCAGTAGCAAACTCACCATCAGTTATCTATGATATTACAAAAATGATATCTACTGTGAATGTAAATATTGCTGGTATGAATGCAAGGCTTAATGAAAACCAAGAAGGACTTATTGATTTAACTGTTGAAGTTAAAAGCTTAGACCAGTTAGATGATGTTATGGCGAAGTTAAAATCACTAAATACAGTTTTTAGTGTGTATAGGATAAATAATTAATGAGAGCAGTAATACAACAAGTAAAAAATGCAAATGTAGTAGTAGATAATGAAGAAATTTCAAAAATTGATAGGGGTTTTTTAGTTTTACTAGGTATCAAAGATACAGACACTTTAGAAGATCTTGCCTATGTAAAGAAAAAAATTGAAAAACTTAGAATATTTGAAGATGAAGATGGAAAGATGAACCTATCTATAGCAGATGTAGGTGGGAAAATTTTATTAGTTTCTCAATTTACCCTTTTTGGTGATGTAAGAAAGGGAAATAGACCATCATTTATAGAAGCAGCAAGGCCAGATAAGGCTAACGAATTTTATGAAATAATGAAAGATGAGCTTATAGAAGATGGTTTTGATATAGAAACTGGTAAGTTTCAAACCCATATGGAGGTAGGTCTAGTAAATGACGGGCCAACTACAATTTTAATTGATAGTGAAAGGATTCTATAATTGGAAATTAAAAGATTTACTCTAGGTCCTGTCATGACAAATCTTTATGTAGTAAGTGAAAATGGGCATGGGTTTATAGTAGATGCAGTAGAAAAAAGTCAATTGGTAACTGATTATATAAAAGATAATGGCATCAAAATTGACTTTATCCTGCAAACTCACACCCATTTCGATCATGTCCTAGGACTTTCATACTATAAAAATTTATATGATGTAGATGTTTATGCTTCAAGTGATGCTGTCGATATAGCTAATGATAAAAATTATAATCTAGCTTTTGACTATGATGCTTTAAATGTGCCGATTGATATATATTTAAATGATGATGAAATAATCAAAGATTTTAATATAAAGGCAATAAAAACGCCAGGTCATAGCTTAGATTCTATAAGTTATATTGTAGGCGATGTTCTTTTTTCTGGAGATACTTTATTTAAGTTATCGATAGGAAGAACAGACTTTCCCGGAGGAGACTATGCTACTATTATAAATTCAATAATTGAGAAGTATGGGGTATTAAATCCGGAAATGGTAGTATATCCAGGTCATGGTGAAAAAACAACTTTGGATTATGAGTTTAATAATAATCCATTTTTAATGTAAGGAGAAAAGATGGAATTTAAAAGAAGCCATATGTGTGGTGAATTAAGAAGTGAAAATATAGGCGAAGAAGTAGTCCTTATGGGCTGGGTAGCGAAAAGAAGAAATCTAGGTTCTCTAGTATTTTTCGATTTGAGAGATAAAACTGGTATTACTCAAATAGTAGTTCGTGAAGAAGATAAAGAAAATCACGACCTAGCCAGCCACTTAGGTCAAGAGTATGTAGTTGAGGTTAAAGGATTAGTTAGGGAGAGAGAATCCAAAAACCCTGATATGCCGACAGGTGATATAGAAATTGTAGCAGAAAAAATCAATATCCTAGATAAGGCAAACACACCACCAATCTACATAAAAGACGATGATGATGTAGCTGAAAATCTAAAATTAAAATATAGGTACCTTGATATGAGAAAGGCCTCTGTACAAAAGAATTTAAAGCTTAGATCTGATATTGTTCGTACTATAAGAGAGTATATGTATGAAAATGACTTTACAGAAGTAGAAACACCATTTTTAACAAAACCAACTCCAGAAGGAGCAAGAGACTATCTTGTGCCATCTAGAATTAACCAAGGTGAGTTTTATGCTCTACCACAATCACCACAACTTCTAAAACAAATCCTAATGATTGGTTCATTAGATAGATATTTCCAAGTAGTAAAATGCTTTAGAGATGAGGATTTAAGAGCTAACCGTCAGCCAGAATTTACTCAGCTAGATATGGAATTATCCTTTGCAAGCCAAGATGATGTAATAGCAGTAAATGAAGGGCTTATCAAAGAATTATTTGATAAATATACTGATTATGACCTTACTCTACCAATCCCTAGAATGGACTATAGCGAAGCGATGGAATCATATGGATCAGATAAACCAGACTTAAGATTTGGTTATAAGATAAATGATATTTCTGAAATATGGAAAGATAGTGATTTTAAAGTATTTGCTAACAATACATCAAAAGGCAAATCAGTAAGAGCAATTAACTTTAAAAACCTAGCAGATAAATATTCTAGAAAACAATTAGATAAACTAACAGACTTCGTTAAACACTATGGTCTAGGTGGTCTTTCTTATATTAAATATGGTGAAGAAGTAAATTCATCAATCAGCAAGTTCTTAACTGATGATATTTTAAATAATATGGTAGAAAAATTAGAAATCGAAGATAATGATCTAATTTTAATTGCAGCTGATAAAGATAAAAAAGTTTTAGAAGGGCTAGGAGCTTTAAGAAATAAAGTTGCTAAAGATAATGACCTTTATGAGAAAGATTATGCCCTAACTTGGGTAGTAAACTTCCCTATGTTTGAGTATAACGAAGAGGAAGATAGATACGTTTCCCAACACCATCCTTTTACTATGCCAAATGAAGACGATATTGAACTTTTAAAAACACATCCAGAAAAGGTTAGAACACAAGCGTATGATATTGTAATAAACGGTGATGAAATGGGTGGAGGATCAGTTAGAATAAATAACTCAGATTTACAAAAAGAAATTTTTGAAGCCCTAAACTTAAGTGAGGAAGATATCCAAAATAAATTTGGTTTCTTTATTGAGGCCTTATCATATGGTACACCACCACATGCAGGGCTTGCTTATGGGCTAGATAGATTATTAATGTTATTTGCAAAAACTGATAATATTAAAGATGTAATTGCATTTCCTAAAACTCAATCAGCTACATGTCCACTTACTGAAGCACCAACAATTGTTGATAGTAAAGCCTTGGATGAACTAGGTATTTCTGTAAGGAGTGATGATAATGACAATGATGATTAAACATGGAACTGTTCTTGAAAATAAAAACGGAAAATTATTAGTAAGTGTAACACGTAATGAAGCCTGCGGCTCATGTGCAGCCAAGGGCTCTTGCGGGCAAAAAGAAGAAACAATTATAGAATTATTTTCTCCTGATGATATAGAAGTAGGTGATAAAGTTATACTAGAATCTCGTACATCAGATATAACAAAATATTCTATGTATGTATATGTACTGCCAGTTGTGATGATGGTTATAGGTGCTGTTTTACCAAATGTATTCTTAAAAAATAGTGGATATGATGTAAACCTACTTACACTTTTATCAATCATAATATTTTTTGCTATATCATTTTTGATTATAAAGGCAATAGATAAAAACCTTGCGAGTGATAATGTTATGAAAGTGAGGAAAATATAGTGGACTATTCTTTAATCAAAGCCTTTGATGAAAGAGCCTATAATGCTTTAGAAAAAGAAGTTAAAAGGCAAGAAGATAACATTGAGCTTATAGCATCTGAAAACTATGTTAAGCCCTATATCCTAGAAGCGGCGGGGACTGTATTAACTAATAAATACGCTGAAGGCTATCCAAATAAAAGATACTATGGTGGTTGTGAAAATATTGATGAGATTGAACAACTTGCCATTGATCGTTTAAAAGAATTATTCCACTGTGACCATGCAAATGTTCAACCACATTCAGGGTCTAGCGCAAATCTTGCTGCTTATTTTGCTCTTTTAGAGCCAAGTGATAAGGTATTGGCTATGAATCTTAGTGAAGGTGGACATTTAACTCATGGTTCTAAGGTAAATTTTTCTGGTAAACTTTATGACTTTTATCCATATGGCATTGATAGTGAAACTGGAAGAATAGACTATGATGATGTTCTAAGTAAAGCACGTGAAATTAAGCCAAAGTTAATCGTATGTGGGGCAAGTGCCTATCCACGTGAAATTGATTTTAAAAGGTTTAGAGAAATAGCTGATGAAGTTGGAGCGATTTTAATGGCTGATGTGGCTCATATTGCAGGACTTATTGTTGCTGGTGAGCACCCAGATCCATTTCCATATTGTGATGTAGTTACATCAACAACCCATAAAACATTAAGGGGACCAAGATCTGGAATAATAATGTGTAAAAAAGAATACGCAAAAGCAATTGATAAAGCAGTATTCCCGGGATCTCAAGGTGGTCCACTTGAACATATTATTTTAGCAAAAGCACTAGGATTTAAGCAAAATCTAGAACCATCATGGAAAGAATATGCTAAACAAATTAAGGCCAATGCCAAGGCTATGGAAGAAGCTTTAAGAGAACACGGTTTTAAAATGATATCTGATGGTACAGACAACCACTTACTTTTAATTGATCTTACAAATAAAAATATAACCGGTGCTGAAGCTCAAGATTTATTGGATGAAGTATATATAACAACCAATAAAAATACTATTCCAAATGAAAAACTTTCTCCTCAAGTAACTAGCGGCTTAAGAATAGGTACAGCTGCTATCACTTCAAGAGGGATGAAAGAAGAAGAGGCAAAAAAAATCATTGAGCTTATTTCAAGAACTATTGATAGAGAAGAAGACCTGGAAGTAATAAAAAAGGAAGTTCTAGAATTAACTAGCAAATTTCCTGTGTATGGAGATTAATTATGGCTATGCCAATAGTAACATTAGTCGGTAGAACTAATGTAGGAAAATCAACATTGTTTAATAGACTTGTAGGAAAGAAAAAATCTATTACAGAAGATATCAGCGGTGTAACCCGTGATAGAATTGTAGATAAGGTTGAGTGGCAGGGAGATGAATTTTTACTAGTAGATACTGGTGGACTTGATATTTCTAATAAGGAAATGATGAATCAAGAAATTAAATCTCAAGTAGAAAAAGCTCTTTTAGAAACAGATTTAATACTTTTTGTAGTAGATGGCAAGGAAGGACTAAGCCCTTATGATGCAGAAATAGCAGATGTTATCCGCCGTTATCATAAAAAAGTAATAATCGTTGCTAATAAAATAGATAGCCATAAACTGCCAGATCATATTTATGATTTTTATTCTATGGGCTTTGATGATTTGGCAACTATATCTGCTGAACAAAGTAAGGGTCTTGGAGATTTATTAGATAAAGTGATAGAGAATATTGACTTTCAATACTATGACCAAATAGAAGATGAAACAAGAATTGCAATCATAGGAAAACCTAATGCTGGTAAATCATCTCTTGTAAACTTATTATTAGATGATGATAGAATGATTGTTACAAATGTAGCTGGTACTACCCGTGATGCAGTCGACTCCTACTGGACCTATAATGATAAAAACTATGTACTAATAGATACAGCAGGACTTCGTAGAAAATCAAAAGTAAAAGAAAATATAGAATACTATGCTAATCAACGTACTTTTGATGCAGTTGATAGTGCTGAAATAGTTTTGTTTCTAATAGATGCAACGGTTGGTGTTACAGAACAAGATACCAAAATAGCAGGCTATGCTCATAACCAAAGAAAAGCAATAATTATTGCTGTAAATAAATGGGATATTGTTGAAAAAGAAACTAATACTATGAGAGATATGGAAACAGATATTAGAAACAAACTAGGTTTTGCTTTATATGCACCCGTTGTATTTATATCAGTCCTTAAAAATCAAAGAATTGATAACCTCTTAGACATGATAGAAGTCGTAGATAATAACTACCACACAAGAATTTCTACTGGAGTTTTAAATAATATATTACAAGATGCAATTATGCTTAATCAACCACCTCAAGATAAAGGTAAGAGGCTTAAAATTTACTACATGTCTCAGGTTGGTACAGCGCCACCTAAATTTATGTTATCAATAAATGACAGAGAACTAATGCACTTTTCTTATATGAGATATTTAGAAAATCAAATTAGGAAAAATTATAACCTTATTGGTGTTCCTTTTAGTTTTGTACTAAAAGAAAGAGGATCTAAATAATGATTTTTCTGGTTGCTATAATTTCCTATATCCTAGGCTCTATTCCTAGTGGATATCTTATAGGGAAATATTTCTATAACACTGATATCAGAACTTTAGGGTCTGGTAATGTAGGCAGTACAAATGCGCTTAGAAACTTTGGAAAAAAAGCAGGCATTGCTACTCTCTTCTGTGATGCCTTAAAAGGATTTGTTGCCGTTTTTCTAGCTGACAAAGTTACAGGACCTGATGGTGTTGCTGTTAGCCTTGTATTTGTAGTCTTAGGTCACATGTATAGTATGTTTTTAAATTTTAAAAGCGGCAAGGGTGTGGCTACATCATTTGGAGCTCTAATTTATATAGATATTAAATTTATTTTAATATTAGCTGCAATATTTCTACTAGCTGTATTAGCAAGTAGAATGGTATCTTTAGGATCTATTCTTGCAGCTGCTGGAGCCATTATAGCAGGTTATTTTTATTTTGGATTAACTAATATTTACTATGCAATAATTATTATTGCATGTTTAGTAATTTATAAGCATAGGGCAAATATTCAACGAATAATAAACCATGAGGAGTCTAAAATATTTTAATTATGGAAATATCAATTCTAGGGGCAGGATCTTGGTCTACAGCTATTGCATCCTTACTTGCAGAAAAGCACAAAGTTTTGATGTATGCAAGAAATAAAGATGATGTAGAGTATATCAACAAAAATCATAAAAATCGCAAGTATTTAAAAGATTTTGACTTATCAAAAAATATTAGAGCTACTAATAATTTAGAAGAACTATTTAAAAATAGATTTATAGTTAATGGTATACCTACCCAAAGCATTAGATCTGTTATTAAGCAGTTTAAGCCATTTGTAAATGAAAAAAATGTTTTTATAAATCTTTCTAAAGGGTTAGAACTAGATACCCATAAAAGAATTTCAGAAATATTTTATGATGAAATTAGTAGTGATATATCTTTTGCTGTTTTAAGTGGTCCATCTCATGCAGAAGAGGTCATAAAACAAATGCCTACTGCAGTAGTAGCGGCATCTAATGATATGGATTTATCAAAAGAAATACAAAAAATATTTAACAGCGACTGGTTTAGAGTCTATAGTTCAACAGATGTAATAGGCGTTGAACTTGGTGGAGCTATTAAAAATACCCTAGCTTTTGGGGTAGGCATGCTTGATGGCTTAGGTTATGGTGATAATACCAAGGCTGCCGTAATTACTCGTGGTATTAGCGAAATGAGTAAACTTTTAGTAACATATGATGCAAATCCAAACACTATAAATGGGCTCGCTGGAGTTGGAGATTTAATAGTAACTTCTACTAGCCTGAATTCTAGGAATTATAGGACAGGTTTATTAATTGGACAAGGCTTTAAGATGGAAGATGCTATAAAAGAGATAAATATGGTCGTAGAAGGTATACCAACAACTAAGGCATTATATCAACTTTCAACTCAAAATGATTTAGACTTACCAATTACTTTAGAAATTTATAAAGTTTTATATGAAGGTAAAAATCCTGCTGATTCTGTTGTATCACTTATGGGTAGAAGTTTAAAAAGCGAATTCTAATATAAACATATTTTATATTTTTATATTTTAAGTTATAATAGAATTAATAAAAATAGTAAAGGGAAAATTATGTTTGACAAATTTAAAGATTTTATTGGTATTGACGATAATTACGATGATTATGATGAAGAGCAGCTTTACTACGATGATGATAGAACAGATATAGACTCTAACTCATCATCTAGAGAGGCTTATACTAGTTTATTAGATGATGATATTGAAAAGAATGATAACTCTAAAACATATGAGAGTAGTTATTCAGCTCCTAGCTCATCTACAAGTTATAGTTATGATTCAAATAATTATAATAGTGAATCTTATAGTTCAAATAACTCAACTAGCAACTATCAAAGATCATCAAAAAGAGGAGATAATATAGTAAGTATGACAGAAAATAATTTTACAGGGAGATCTTCAATGAGAATTTCTATTCATGAGCCTCTAGATTATGAAACAGATGCACCAAGTGTAATTAATGATATACTTGATAAAAAAGTTGTTGTTTTAAATCTTGAAATGGTTGATGCAGACATGAGACAAAGAATATTTGATTTTGTATCTGGAGCTGTATATGCCCTAGATGGTACTGTGGAACGCGTTACAAAAGGTATATTCGTAATCAGTCCTAGGGGAGTAGAAGTAGACAGTGCTGTTACAGAACAAATTTCTGATGGAAATTATAACCAATTATAAGATCGAGATAAAAATCGATCTTTATTTTTTATGAGTTTAGAATATAATTTAGATTTTATAAACGATAAAAGTAAAAAGTCCACTATAAAAAAAGCTATTTCTTTTTTAGAACGTGCTTATTATACTAATTTAGAAGAGTCTAGCTTTTTTTTAGACCCATTTGAGCAAGAAGTTATAGAATCTATAGCAAATAAAAACAATATAGATATCAAATTTATAGGCGGTAATGATTTAGCTGAACGCAAAATATTTATCGCCAATTTCTTTTATGAACCCATAGATGAGACAAATTATATAAGTATTTTAGAATTTCAACATGAAGGACTTAGTCATCCTGATGTATTAGGTTCTTTAATGAGTTTAAACTTAAACCGTGAATCTATCGGAGATATAGTAATAGATGGTAATACCTGCCAATTTGTAGTGTTAAAAGAAGATGCAAATTTTATTAAGTATAATCTCACTAAGATTAAAAGACAAGGCATTACTATTGATGATAAAAAGGATAGTAAACTTGATATAAAATTATCAGATTTTACTAGCCACATGGGTTTTGTTTCTTCGTTAAGATTAGATAATATTATTTCAGAATTTACCAATACATCACGCGCTAAGGCCAAAGATATTATAAAAGCAAAGTTTGTAAAAGTGAATTACGAAATAATAACTGATCCAAGTAAGTTGGTTAAAGAAGGATCTATGATATCTATAAGAAGACAAGGGCGTTTCATATTTGACGAGATAACTGGAAGTAGTAAAAAAGGTAATATGCACATTACATATAGGAAGTTAAAATGACATACATAATTATTATAGTTTTAGGTCTAATACTAGATAGGCTTACAAAAACTTATGCTATAAACAATTTGATAGAAAATCCTTATAACGGGACTTTATTTAATTTTACTTATTTAGAAAATAGAGGAGCAGCCTTTGGCATACTCCAAGACAGGAGGATATTTTTTATTATTCTAACCCTAGTCATAGTTTGTGCCCTAGTTTATTATTTTCTAAAAAATTATAGGACTAATCATAAAATTTTAAATATAGCCCTAGCTATGATAATATCTGGTGCTATCGGTAATTTTTATGATAGATTATTCCAATGTTATGTAGTAGATTTTATAGAATTTGCCTTTGTAAACTTTCCAGTATTTAACATAGCAGATATTTTTGTAACTGTTGGAAGTATATTACTAATTGTATATATGATATTTTTCGAAGAAAGTGAAAAGGTATGAGTGTAAATATAGGTAATGATTGGGATATAGTCCTTGCTGACCAGTGGGATAAGGTATACTATCAAAATTTAAGAAAAAAATTAATTGAAGAATATAAAAATTATAAAGTATATCCTGATATGTATGATATATTTAACGCTCTAAAATCAGTTCCTTATAAGGATGTTAAGGTTGTTATTCTAGGTCAAGATCCATATCATGGTCCAGGTCAAGCTCATGGCTATGCTTTTTCAGTACAAAAAGGAATAAAAACACCACCATCTCTTCAAAATATTTATAAAGAAATGCACGAAGATATAGGTACCTTTATCCCAGATAATGGTAATTTATTAAAATGGGCTGACCAAGGAGTATTACTTTTAAATACTTCATTAACCGTAAGGGCTCATGAAGCAAACTCCCACCAAAAAATTGGCTGGGAAATTCTTACAGATAATATTATAAAAAAACTAAATGAAAGGGAAAAACCAATAGTTTTTATCCTTTGGGGCAGAAATGCCCAGTCAAAAGAAAAATTTATTACAAACCTTAATCATTTAATAATAAAATCTACTCACCCTTCTCCATTATCAGCACATAGGGGATTCTTTGGGTCTAGGCCCTTTTCTAAAACAAATAACTTTTTAAAATCTATAGGCGAAGAGTCCATCGATTGGCAAATTGAGAATCTATAAATGATTCTCAATTATTTTTTTACTTAAATTTAATATATTTTTGTAATTATATAGGTGATTTTCTCTAATAACTAAAAGATTTGGATCGACTGACATTTGACTTTGATTTTCTAATTCAAAAGTGTTTAAAGCCACATGGCCAGCATTTTTACTATCAAATCTGCCATAAAGGACTTGAATATTTATTTCTGCTTCTTTATCAGTAGTTTTTAGTTCATAATTGTTAGCTTGAAAATAAGACTCTGTAAATTTTTCCTTACCACTCAGTTTTATTTGGCAAATGTCGTTATTAATCCATACTGACTCTAAAGTTATAATATTATTTTCAAGTGTAATTGAAAGTTCTTTTTTAAAATATTCTCCAATATTAGCTAGTTTTTCAGTAGCTATAATATCATTTTCGTTATGAATCATTATAGGCTTTGGCTTATCCCTTTTTTTTATATCCTCGGTAAGTTTGCTTATAACCTTATATCTACTAGGATCGTTTCTAAAAATACCTATGCTTTTTTCAATATCCATAAGTTTCATAGATTCGAACACAAAATATTTCCTATGTCTTGATATTAATTTATATATATCCAAGGTTTCAGGAAATACGGGGAAAAGTTTATGATAATCCAATCTCATATTTAAAAATGGTATATCAAACTTATCTCCATTGTAGGTTATAATTTTTTTATCTTCTATTATTTTTAAATATATTTCTAAAAGCCTTTGCTCTTCGCTATTATCTTCTGCGAAATACTGGATTATATAACACTTATCATTTACATAAGTTATAAAACCGAGCAATACTAGCTGGTCTTGCTGAGAATCCAGACCGGTTGTTTCTATATCAAGTATGATTTCATTTTTATTTAAATTTTCTGGATAATATCTTTTTTTGTAAGTAATCATAATTTTATTATACTAGATTTGCCTAACCAGTATTATCTTATATAGTATAATAGTTAAGATATTAAGTTAATCAGGATATAAATAAGAGGTGTATAAATGATTTATCTAGATAATGCAGCTACAACTAAAATATACAAAAAGGCTCAAGATGCTAGAGCTATTGCTGAAAATGAAGTTTTTGCTAACTCTTCATCAATCCATAGTTTTGGAATGAAATCCAGCAATCTTTTAAAAGAATCAAAAAAAATTATAGCAAGTGTAATAGGGTCAAACCCAGATGAGATTTATTTTACAAAGGGTGCCACCGAAGCAAATAATATAGCTATTTCTTCAATGAGTGGTAAAAATAATGTCGCTATTACTTCATCTATAGAGCACTCTTCAGTATATGATAGTTTTAAAAATTATGATTATAAAAAAGTTATCTACTTAAAAAATGATAGACATGGTTTTATTGACTTAGAAGACTTAAGAAATCAATTAAACCAAGATGTAAAATTAGTTTCTATTATTTATGCAAATAATGAAACAGGAACTATCCAGGACATTAGAAAAATAAGTGATATAGTTAAAAATTACAATAAAGATATTATTCTCCATATTGATGCTACTCAAGCATTAGGAAAAATATCTTGTGATGTGAATAAGCTAAAAGTAGATTTAATGAGCTTTTCTGCCCACAAGTTCCACGGACCAAAAGGGGTGGGAGGCTTATATGTCAGAAAAGAAATATTAAATAAATTAAAACCTGTTCTTCATGGCGGCCATCAACAAGTAATTTCTAGTGGTACTGATAACCATCCAGCAATTTACGCTATGGCAACAGCTTTAAAAGAGCAAATAGATACTGATGAATTTTCTTATGTGAATGAATTAAATTTATATATGAGAAAATTAATTGAAAATAATATTAGTGATTATGAGTTTAATACACCAGAGCAAGATTATTCTCCATACGTTTTAAGCGTTGGATTTGCGAATATAAGATCCGAAGTTCTTCTTCATATGTTAGAAGATAAGGATATATATGTATCCAGTGGGTCTGCATGCTCAAAAGGAAATAATAACAGAATATTAGAGGCTCTTGGAGTGGATGAAAAATATAGCGATGGTGTTATAAGATTTTCTTTTGCAGGTGAGAATACAAAAGAAGAACTAGACACTACAATTAGAGTTTTAAAAGACTCTATAGAAGAAATTAGAAGGGTGATGTAATGGAAGCGCTATTATCAGTAAGTTTTGGTGAACTTTTTTTAAAAGGAGCTAATAGAAAAACTTTTTTTAATAATGTCTTAAGCCACATCATAGCAAACATTAAAGATATAGGCTACGAATATACTTATGTAGAAAGTGCCAAACTTTATATAAGAGCTAGCGAAGATAAGTTTGATGCACTTATCAAAGAAATAGAAAAAGTATTTGGTATAGCATATATTGATGAGGTTTACAAAGTAGATAAAAATTTAGATGATATTTTAAAAGCTACTAAATATGTAGTAAATAAATACTACTCTGATAAAGATTACTCATTTAAATCACAAACAACTAGGGTAGACAAGTCATTTGAATATGATTCACCTAAGCTTAATCACTTAGTAGGAGATTATCTTTTAGATGAATTTGATAATTTGTCAGTTGATATTCACAATCCAGATTTTAAAGTTTATATAGATATTAAATCTAATGCCTATGTTTATTCCAAAAGGCATAAGGGACTAGGAGGACTACCTATAGGCAGTAGTGGTGAGGGACTACTTTTACTTTCAGGAGGTATAGACTCTCCGGTAGCAGGATTTATGATGGCAAAAAGAGGCATGAAAATTAATGCTATTCATTTTCATTCTTATCCATTTACATCTAAACAAGCCCATCAAAAGGCAGAAGATTTAGCAAAATTAATGTCTACTTATACTGGACCGCTTAAATTTTATTCGGTAAATCTTTCCAATATTTATAAAGAAATTGCTACAAATTGTCCTAGAGAAGAAACAACTATCTTATCTAGAAGATTTATGATGAGAATTTCAAATGAAATTGCGGATAAATACGGCTATCAAGCCTTTGTAACAGGAGAGTCTTTAGGTCAAGTAGCATCACAGACACTAGAATCAATATCTGTTATAGAAGATTCTGCTAATTTTCCTATCTTAAGACCATTAGTTGCTATTGATAAGCAAGATATAGTAGATTTATCAAAAGAAATTGGAACCTATGAAAAATCTATTGAACCTTTTGATGATTGTTGTTCAATATTTGCTCCAGATAAACCAGTTACTAAACCTAAACTTAAATATATTGAAAGATCTGAGGGTAACTTAGATATAGATAGATTAGTGAAAGAGGCTATAGATACTATAGAGATTATCGAAATCTAAGTTTATTTGACAAAAACAATTATCAGTAGTATCATTTAAAGGTAAACCGCTCAGTTTAGGTACTGATCACCTAACCTGGCGAGAATCTAAGAACAAGGAGGAAGCCCATGTACGCAATTATAAAAACAGGTGGCAAACAATACAAAGTATCAGAAGGGGACTTAGTAAGAGTTGAAAAACTTCCTTACGAAGTTGGCGAAACTGTTGAATTTGATGAAGTACTATTAGTTGCAAATGATAGCGACGTTAAAGTTGGAGCACCAACTGTAGAAAACGCAAAAGTATCTGCAACAGTAGAAGATCAAAACAAAGATAAAAAAATTATCGTATACAAATACAAACCTAAAAAAATGTATAGAAAAAAACAAGGACATAGACAACCTTATACTTTAGTTAAAATTGATAGCATCTCTGCTAACTAATGATTAAAGTAAATTTAATCTATAAAAAAGACATTTTTAAAGGATTTGAAATTACTGGTCATGCTGATTATGATGAGCATGGTAAAGATATAGTTTGCGCAGCAGTATCGATGCTAGCCTATACAACTGTAAATTCACTTGATAATTACGATTATGAGCTGGAATTTAGTGATGATGAAAAAACTATGAAATTATTAGTGAAAAAACCATCGCACGACTCAGAAGTAATTTTAAATACTTTTAGCGCAGGTATTTTGACACTAACACAAAGTTATAGTGACTTTGTAGAAGCTTATACAACCATATTATAAGGAGATATAAATGATGTTAAATATTAACTTACAAAGATTTTCTAGTAAAAAAGGGGTATCTTCTTCTAAAAACGGTAGAGATTCAGAAAGTAAAAGACTAGGTACAAAAAGATCTGATGGTCAATTTGTAAATGCTGGATCTATTATCGTTAGACAAAGAGGAACAAAAATTCACCCAGGTAACAATGTTAAAAAAGGTGGAGATGATACTCTATACGCATCTTGCGAAGGAATCGTAAAATTTGAAAGAAAAGGACGCGACAGAAAACAAGTTTCTGTTTATCCAAAACAAGATATTGCTTAAAAATTAATAAGCCTGCCTTTGCGGCAGGCTTTTTTTCATATGAAAGGATATTTATATGATAGACTTTGCAAAAATTAATTTAAAGGCAGGAGATGGTGGTAATGGTGCAGTTGCTTGGAGACGAGAAAAGTACGAACCAACCGGAGGTCCTGCAGGGGGAGATGGAGGAGATGGTGGTAGCATAATAATAAAAGCTACCAGAAACCTATCCACCCTAGATGATTTTAAATACAAGACAAAATATAAGGCGGAAAACGGTCAACCAGGAGGAAAGTCTAAAAAATTTGGTAAAAAAGGTGAAGACTTAGTTCTAAAGGTGCCAGTTGGAACTATACTTAGAGAAGCAGAAAGTAATACCATAATTAAAGATTTTAAAACTGATAACGAGGAATTTTTAATAGCCAAGGGCGGCAAAGGCGGTAGAGGTAATGTTCATTTTAAAAACTCTATACGTCAAGCACCACGATTTGCTGAAAATGGAAAAAAAGGTCAAGAGATTGATCTTATAATGGAACTAAAAGTTCTAGCGGATGTGGGACTTGTTGGTCTACCAAATGTAGGTAAGTCTACGCTGATTTCTGTAATAACATCTGCAAAACCTAAAATTGCAAATTATCATTTTACAACCCTCGATCCAAATCTTGGAGTTGTAAATATAGATAATGAAAGATCATTTATTGTTGCAGATATACCAGGGCTTATAGAAGGAGCTAATGAGGGCCAAGGATTAGGTCATGATTTTTTAAAGCATATTGAAAGATGTAGGGTACTAGTTCATTTAGTAGATATTTCTGGTATAGAAGGACGTGATCCTATCGCTGATTTTAAATTAATCAATGAAGAACTAAATTTATATAATGAAAAACTTGCAGATAAACCTATGATAGTAGCTTTAAATAAAACTGACTTAGATTTTAATGATAATGCTGCAAAATTTATAGAAGAATTTAAAGATGATTACCAAATGTTTAAAATTTCTGCAGCTACAACAGATGGTATAAAAGAACTGCTAGATGCAACTTATAATCTATTACTAGAAACAGAAGACAAACAATATAATTTAATAGAAGAAGTTGATAATGACTTCCTCGATGAATTCTACAACAAAGAGATAGAATATGATTTACAATTTACTAAAGAAGATGATATATATATTGTCTATGGTAGGAGAATAGATAATCTTTTAGAAAGAGTAAACCTAGAAGATTATGATTCTAGAATGTATTTTGAAAGTAAATTAAGAGAAATGGAAGTTTTTGATAAACTTATAGAAATGGGAATTGAAGAAGGAGATAGTGTTGCCGTAGGTGATATTGTCTTTGAATATTTCGAATAGGAGGAAATATGCTTACAGGAAAACAACGTGCTAGACTAAAAGCTGAAAGTCATGATTATAAACCAGTTGTAAATATTGGTAAGTTCTCATTAACTGATGATGTAATAAAAGCAACTAATGAAGCTTTAGAAGCTAGAGAACTTATAAAAATAAAAATTTTAAATAATAACATGGATGACCCAGATGAAATATTAAGTGAACTTTTAGAAAAACTAGATGCAGAGTTCGTTAATCATGTGGGTAATATACTTACTATATACAGAAAAAACGACGATAATAAATTTGAATTATAAGGCTTATAAATGAAAATAGGACTTTACGGTGGAACCTTTGACCCTATCCATATAGGTCATTTAATTGTTATGGAAAATACTCTAAACTTTATGGATTTAGATAAAATTATAGTATTACCAAGCTCCAATCCTCCTCATAAGCAAAATAAAAAAAAGACTACTACAAATATCAGGGTGGAAATGGTAAAGGCGGCTATAAAAGATAATGAAAAATTAGAATTATCTACCTTCGAATCTCATGATGATTCAGTAGTATATACCCACCAAACCTTAGATTACTTTAAAAATAAATATCCTGATGATGAATTTTATTACATCATGGGAGAGGACTCCTTTATGACTATAGACTCTTGGAGAAACTACGAAAAAATCTTAAATGATAATCTTATAGTTTTTGCTAGGACTAGCATTGAAGAAGATAGTGATTTAGTAAAAAAAGTAGATTTTATTAAAAAAGATAATGCTAATATTTATTTAATTGATAATTTAAATATAAATATATCTTCTACACTCATAAGGGATTTAGTAAAAAATAATAAGAGCATAAAATACTTAGTACCTGATTCTGTCCGTGAATTAATCAAGGAGTATGGCTTATATGTATAACTTAGATTTATGGCAAGAAAAATTAATTACAGATATTGGTGAGAAAAGATTTAAGCACTGTCTTAGAGTAATGGAGACAGCTCTTAAATTAAATTCGAAAATTGATGAAGATAAGGTAAAAACAGCAGCTATCTTACATGATTGTGCAAAATATAATGAAGATAAATATATGAAGTTATACTCTAATTTAATCGACCCTTACCAAGTTCAGTTCAAGGCTGTTTTGCATTCTTTTTTAGGAGCAGAGCTTGCGAAAAAAGAGTATAATATAAATGATAACGAGGTATTGGATGCAATCAGATATCACACCACAGGAAGAGCAGACATGAGTGAGCTAGAAAAAATAATATATCTGGCTGATGCTATTGAACCAAACAGGGATTATCCTGGGGTAGATGTCATAAGAAAGTTAGTAAAAAAAGATATTGATCAGGCAATTTTATATAGCCTAGATCATAATATTACTTATATAATTGAGAAGAATAATTTGATTCATCCACTCACAATTGATGCAAGGAATTTCTTAATTAAGGAGAAAAATGAATAAATTAGATATAATACTAAAAGTTTTAGATGATAGAAAAGCAGAAGATGTAAATGTTATAGAACTAAAAGATTCATCAATAGCAGATACATTTGTAGTTGCTACAGGTACATCTGTTATTCAAACTAAGGCTCTAGCAGACTATATAGAAGAAGAGCTTGAAAAAAATGAATTTCATCTTTTATCCAAAGAAGGATTAAGAGAAGGTGAATGGATACTAATGGATGCAGGAGATATAATAATTCACATCTTTACCCAAAGACAAAGAGAGTTTTATGGCATAGATGATTTATGGGAAGAGTAATCTTCCTATTTATCTTGCCCTGGTATCATAATGGAAAGTAGAAATAAAGATAAGATTATAATTGGTTTAGTTATTGCTCTAGCCTTAGTACTTGGCAATAATTATGTAAAAGATAAAGATAATAATTTACTAGACAATGAGGTTTCTTTACTAGAAACAGATGATGATTTATTAATTGAAAATGATTCTAACGATCAAATAGCAAATGAAAATGATCAAATAAAAGTACATATAAGTGGCCAAATTAATAGAGAAGGTGTTTATGAGGTGAAAGATGGAGATAGGCTTGATGATTTAATCAAACAAGCTGGGGGTCTTAGTCCAGATGCCGATAGCAAATCTCTAAACTTAGCTATGAAACTAGAAGATCAGATGAAAATATATATACCTAGTGAAGGTGAGATATTAAATCAAGAAAATGAAAACACTGATCAAATTATTTCAAAACCAGATTCTACATCAGAAGATGGAAAAATAAATATCAATATAGCTAGTAAAGAAGAGCTGATGACCCTACCAAATATTGGGGACAAAAGAGCTCAAGCCATTATAGATTACAGGGAAAGTAAAAAATTTGAAACTATAGAAGAAATAAAAAATGTAACTGGCATTGGCGAAAAGTTTTATCAAGCCATGGTAGAGTTAATAACAGTATAGGTGGTTAAATGAAATTATCAACTAGAAGTAGATATGGACTAAGAGCAATATGTTATCTTGCTGAAAATGAATATAAGGGTTATATACCTGTATCAGAAATTTCAGATAACTTGGATCTTTCAGAAAATTATTTAGAACAGCTAGTAAGAGTTTTAAAACAAGAAAACTTAGTTGAATCAACTAGAGGACCTAAGGGTGGATATAAACTTACTAGAAATCCAGATGATATAACAGCTGGAGAGGTAATAAGAGTTCTAGAAGGTGACTGGAATATTACAGGATGCTATCCTGATGGTCATTGTGTAGACAAATGCAATGCATATTTTGCTTTTCATAAGATAGATGAAGCAATTAATGAGACAATAGATTCTATAACTTTAAATGAAATCATTAATAATAAAGTTGAGGTAGAAAAATGAAGAAATTAGGAATGAATGACATTAGAAAATCATATATAGATTTTTTTGGTAAGGAGAAAGGCCATACAATCTTAAAGTCATTTCCTCTTATCCCACAAGATGATGAATCATTATTACTTATAAATGCTGGAATGGCACCATTAAAGAAATATTTTACTGGTGAGAAAAAAGTAAAAAATAATAGAGCTACTTCATCCCAAAGATGTGTAAGAACTGGTGATATTGAAAGAGTTGGTAAAACCGAACGACATGGTACTTACTTTGAGATGCTAGGTAACTTTTCATTTGGTGATTACTTTAAAAGAGAAGCTATAACTTGGGCCTATGAATATCTAACACAAATAGTAGAAATAGATAAAAAAGACCTATGGGTTACAGTTTATCTTGATGATGATGAAGCTTATAGCATATGGAAAGATGAAATAGGCATAAGTCCAGATAGAATTTTACGCCAAGATAAGAATGAAAATTTCTGGGAACTAGAAGTAGGTCCATGTGGTCCATGTTCTGAAATATACGTTGATAGGGGAGCTGATAGAGCAATTGATGAAAATGATAATGCTCCTGGTAATGATAACTCAGATAGATTCTTAGAAATTTGGAACCTAGTATTTACTCAATTTAATAAAGATGCAGAAGGAAATTATATCCCACTAGCTCATCCAAACATTGATACTGGTATGGGTCTTGAAAGACTAGCCATGGTTCTTCAAGAAAAAGATAATATTTTTGAAATAGATGTTATGCAAGATATTATCTCAGAAATTGAAAAAGTATCTGGAATAAGTTACAAAGAAGATAAAAAATCTGATGTGTCAATAAGAGTAATTGCAGACCATGCAAAAGCTATGACATTCTTAGTATCAGATGGAGTTCTACCTTCAAATGAAAAACGCGGCTATGTTTTAAGAAGACTAATAAGACGTGCTTATAGACACGGTAAACTTCTAGGAATAGAAGGAGAATTTTTATCTCAAATAGTTTCAGAAGTTATAGAAACTTATAAGGTAGAATACGAAGAACTAGAATTTAATAAAGATAATATTATAAAAGTTATTAAAGACGAAGAAGACAGATTCCAAAGAACTATCGATTCAGGTTTAGAAAGATTAAATTCTCTTATAGAGGATATGAAAGCAAATAATGAAACTATCCTAGATGGTAGCGAAGCCTTTAAGCTATATGACACTTATGGTTTTCCATTAGATCTTACAAAAGAAATTCTAAATGAAGAAGAATTCGACTTAGATGAAGATAAGTTTAATGAAGAAATGGAAAACCAAAGAGAACTAGCTCGTAATGCTCGCAAATCTGATTCTGGCTGGTCTTTGGATAATATTATTACAGATGGTATACACCCAACAGAATTTGTTGGATATGAAATGCTAAAGACTGATGCAACAATTACCAATATTTTTGATGAAAGTGAAAATATTACATCGCTAAATAAGGGTGATAAGGGTATAGTAGTTTCTGATAAGACTTCATTTTATGCGCAAGGTGGTGGACAAGTAGCAGATACTGGATTTATTTATAATAATGAAGGTAAAGCAAAAGTTACTGATGTCCAAAAGAAAAATGATGTGTACTTCCATTCTGTAGAAATTTTAGAAGGATATATTAACGTAAACAAATCGTACACATTTGAAGTTGACCAAGAGCGCAGATACGACATTACAAGAAACCATTCAGCAACGCACTTGCTAGACCAAGCTCTACGCGATGTATTAGGTGATGAAATTACTCAAGCTGGTTCTTTAGTTGATTCAAACAAATTAAGATTTGACTTTACTTACAATGAAGCACTAACAAGTGAACAAAAAAGAAAAATTGAAGATATTGTTAATAAAAAAATTAGAGAACAACTACCAGTTAAAAAAGAAATAGTAAGTTATAAACAGTCCCAAGAAATGGGTGCTATCGGCTTATTTGAAGATAAGTATAAGGAAAATGTTAGAGTTGTTTCTATTGGAGAATATTCTAAAGAATTATGTGGTGGATGCCATGTAAATAGTTCATCTGATATACTAATCTTTAAAATAGTTTCTGAATCTTCTGTTTCAGCAGGAGTTCGTAGGATAGAAGCTATAACAGGTAAAAAAGTTTATGACTTATTACAAAATCAAAAAGAAGATTTAAACCAAATAGCTAATAGTCTAAATGCTAGAGAAGATCAAATAATCCAAAAGATTACTTCTCTAAAAGAAGAATTAGAAAACCAAAAAGATGAAATTAAAAGATTAAAATCCTCATCTATTAAAGATGTATATAATGACCTAGTCAATAGCGTAGAAGAAAAAGATGATATAAATCTATTGGTTCATAAATTCGAAAATGCATCCATGGATGAGCTTCGTGATTATGAAAATAGACTTAAAAATAACTACGATAATTTAGTCTTAGTCTTTGCAAGTGTTATAGATGAAAAAATAATATTTACAGTATCCGTAGATGATAGTCTGACCGATAAATATGACGCAGGCAGAATTGTTAGACAAATAAGCCAAATAACAGGTGGAAATGGCGGAGGCAAGAAAAACTTTGCTCAAGCTGGAGGAAAAGATATTTCAAAAGTTGATGAAGCTTTAGCTAAAACTTATGAGCTCGTTTAAAGGAGTTATTATGACTGAAAAACATGACTTTAATGAAACAATTGCTTTCAAACCAGAAAGAGAAGACGAAAAAAATATTAGAGAAATACTAACAACTGTTTATTCTTCCTTAGAAGAAAAAGGCTATAAACCATCAAGTCAAATTGTTGGTTACCTACTATCAGGAGATCCAACATACATTACTGCTCATAATGGTGCACGTAAATTAATCCGTGCAGTTGATCGTGACGAAATCATCGAAGAATTATTAAATAATTATATCAATGACTAGAGTAATGGGTCTTGATGTGGGAGATAAAACAATAGGGGTTGCTTTAAGCGACCCTATGTTTTTGATAGCAAACCCACTAGAAACAATAAAAAGAAAAAAAGCAAGTCTAGATATTGATAGACTTGTTGAAATTATAAATGAATATGATGTAGAAACTATAGTAGTAGGCCTGCCTAAAAATATGAATAATTCTATAGGTCCTCAGTCTATGAAGGTGATGAGCTTTGTTGATTTGTTAAAAAAACAAACTGACAAAGAAATAGTCTACCAGGATGAGAGAATGACTACTCTCCAATCAGAAAGAGTTTTGATTGATATGGATGTCAGACGAGAAAATAGAAAAGAACATATTGATAAAATTGCAGCAAGCTTTATTCTACAAACATATTTAGATGGGAGAAAGAATGGATAGTATTGTTTTATATGATGAAGATAATAATGAAGTCGAATTTAATATAATAGATACTTTCGGAGTAGATGATAAAAATTACTGTGCTTTACAACAGTATGATGATGAATTGATAATGATTATGGAAGTCATTGATGATGGTGGTGAAGTAGTATTTAAATCAATTGAAAGTCAAGTAGAACTTGATGAAATCATCAGTTTGTATGAAGAAATGAAAGAAGACAGTAATGGAAACTAATGAAATCCGTAAAATTTTTGATGAAAATAATCAAAAGTTTACCAGGCAAAGAGAAATAATTTTTAATGTATTAAAAGATAGCTCTGCTAAGCACATAACACCAGAAGAGTTATTTTCAAAAGTACACCAGGAAAATAAGCAAGTAGGTATAGCTACTATTTATAGGACCTTAAATTTATTTGAAGAATTAGGAATAGTAAATAAACAAGAATTTACGGACCAAGCCTATACCTATGAACTAATAGATCCTATTAATGATCACCATGATCATATGATATGTACTAATTGCGGCAAAATCATAGAAGATGAGTTTTTATCAAAGAAAAATTTAGCTAACTCTCTTAAAGAAGAATATGATTTTGAGTTAAATAACTATTCATTAAGAATCTATGGAATTTGCTCCGATTGCAGAAACAAATAAGGAGTAAAAATGTCAAATGAAAAGAAACTAAGAGTAATCCCCCTAGGAGGATTACAAGAAATAGGTAAAAACTGTACAGTTGTTGAGTATGGCAATGATATGGTAATGATAGATTGTGGATTAACTTTCCCAAATGAAGAAATGTTAGGGGTAGATATAGTTATTCCTGATTTTACCTATGTAGAAGAAAATAAAAAAAGATTAGGTGGTATATTTGTAACTCATGGTCATGAGGACCACATTGGAGCTATACCATATTTTCTAAAAAATGTAGATACAAATGTATACTGCTCAAAGCTTACTAAGGGCCTTTTAGAAAATAAATTTAAAGAACACCACTTAAACCCTAATAAAATAAAAATGGTAAATGTAAATAATAGGGTAAAAGTTGGAGAATTAAGCGTAGAATTTATTAGAGTAAGTCACTCTATACCAGATTCATGCGCTATAGCAGTAAAATCACCAGTAGGAACAATCTTATTTACAGGTGACTTTAAAATGGACTTTACACCTATAGATGGCGACCCTACAGATATTCAAAGAATAGCAGAGTTGGGAAAAAAAGGTCTGTTAGCCTTATATTGTGATAGTACAAACGTTGAAAGACCAGGCTATTCTATAAGTGAAAAAGAGGTTGGCGATACATTTATCAAAATATTTGGACAAGTATCAGGTAGGATAGTAGTTGCAACATTTGCCTCAAACCTGCACAGGGTCCAACAAATAATATTTGCTGCTGAAAGATATAACAAGAAGGTAGCCTTATCTGGTAGATCAATGATAAATAACGTAAAAATCGCAAGTGAATTAGGTTATTTAAAGGTAAAAAATAATACTATCATCGATATGAAAAATGTTAAAAGCTATGCCGATGATGAAATTGTGGTACTATCTACAGGTACACAAGGTGAGCCACTATCAGCATTAACACGTATGGCTAATCGTGATCACAAACAAATACACTTAAATGAAACTGATACAGTTATACTATCTTCATCTGCTATACCAGGCAATGAAATTGCAATTAACAATGTTATTAATAAGTTAACTGAGATTGGTGTTAATATTATATACTCATCATTAGAAAGAGTCCATGCTTCAGGACACGCTTGCCAAGAAGAAATAAAATTAATGTATCAATTAGCGACACCTAGATTTCTATTACCAGCCCACGGTGAAGCTCGTCAATTACACACTCACCGTGATTTAGCTATAGCAATGGGTATGGATAAGCAAAATATCCATATTCTAGAAAATGGAGATGTAATAGAATTTAGTAAAAAATCTGCAAATGTAGTTGGTAAAGTGCAAGCAGGCAATGTACTTGTCGATGGATCTGGTATAGGCGATGTTGGAAATATCGTTCTAAAAGATAGAAAACACTTGTCAGAAGATGGTCTGATGGTTGTATCTATCACCTTTGATAGAAACACCCAAACTTTACTTGCAGGACCTGAAATAGTATCTCGTGGATTTGTGTATGTAAAAGAAAATCAAGATATAATTGAAAATGCCAAAGAGGTAGTAGTAAGATCATTTGAAAAATGCCAAAAAGAAGAAATTAGAGCTATAAGTCAAATTAAATATCAAATTAGGGAAGATTTAAAATCTTACCTATATAATGAACTTGGCCGTGACCCAATGATCCTACCAGTTATTTCAGAAGTAGAGAATAATGAAATATATAAATTATCCTCATACTAATCTTTATTTAGAAAAATTAATTGAAGATAGGGATTATTTAGACCTACGTGAGTACGCAGAGATTAACAATATCCCTATAATGAATGTGGAAACTAAAGAATTTATTAAAACCATCCTAATAAGTAAAAAGCCTAAAAGTATTTTAGAAATAGGCTCAGCTATTGGTTATTCTGCCCTAGTTTTCGATAAATATACAAAAGCAGATATAACCACTATTGAGCTTGATGAAAACACAGCAAATAAAGCTAGCGAAAATTTCCAAAAATATTTTGCTGATATAAAAATAATAAATGATGATGCACAAAAAGCCTTGAATAATATAAATCAAGGCTTTGATTTTGTTTTTATCGATGCTAATAAAGCCCACTATATAGATTATTTTAAAAAAACTGCTAATCTATTAAATGATGGCGGAATAATAATAGCTGATAATGTATTATTTAAAGGAATGGTTTTAAATGATGATTATGTAGATAAACGTATGATAACCATCGTAAAAAGATTAAGAAATTACCTAGCCTATGTTATGGACAGAAATGATTTTCAAACTACCATCATTCCTATAGGCGATGGTTTAACTTTAAGTATAAAGGAGTAAAAATGACAGATAAGAAAGTTGAGTTACTTGCCCCCGCAGGGGATATGGAAAGATTAGAAGCAGCTGTAAAATTTGGTGCAGATGCAGTATTTATGGCTGGTGATAGTTTTGGTCTACGTGCTAATGCCAAGAACTTTAACCGTGAAGCGATGAAACAGGCAGTAGACTATGCTCATGAAAATGGTGTGAATGTTCATATTACTATGAATATAGTTCCCCATGACGAAGATATGGTTGGTATAGAAGATTATTTAAAATATTTAGATGAGATTGGAGTAGATGCCCTAATAATCTCAGATCCTGGTATATTTTCTATAGCAAAAGAACTTACTGATATTGATCTTCATGTTTCAACTCAAGCATCAGTCACAAACTCTGCTACTGTTAATTTCTGGTACAATATGGGTGCAAAAAGAGTAATTCTAGCCCGTGAGCTATCATTAGAAGAAATTATAGAAATTAGAAATAATACTCCTAAAGATTTAGAAATAGAAGTATTTGTCCACGGTGCAATGTGCATATCATATTCTGGTAGATGCTTATTGAGTAATTACATGACAGGTAGGGATGCAAATAGGGGAGATTGTGCCCAAGCTTGTAGATGGAAATATTCTATCCAAGAAGAAAATAGACCTGGTGAATACTATCCGATTGAAGAGGATGGTTCAGGTACCTATATAATGAATTCTAAAGACTTATGTCTAATAGATGAACTAGATAAACTAATTGAAGCTGGAATAGATAGTTTTAAAATTGAAGGAAGAATGAAAACTGCTTTTTACGTAGCAACGGTTATCAGATCTTATAGGCAAGCTATAGATGCTTACTATGAAGGAAACTATAACGAAGAAACTGTTCAAAAATACTTTAATGAACTTCAAAAAGCAAGTCACAGACATTATACAAAAGGATTTTTCCATAAGAAACCAGATGGGGAAGATCAAATTTATGAAAACTCATCTTATATAAGAAAATATGATTTTATTGGAACTGTCTTAGATTATAACCCTGAAACAAAGGAAGCTATGATTGAGCAAAGAAATAGATTTTTCCCTGGTGAAGAAATAGAAATATTCGGTAATTCTAAGGACTTTTACGAATATAGGATTCCAAGTATTAGAAATGCAAAAGGGGAAGAATTAGAAGTAGCTAATAAACCAAAAGAAAAAATATATATGACCATAGACCTTCCTTTAGAAGAAGGGGATATGCTACGAAGAGTAATCAGCAAATAAAAAAAAGAGCCTAGGGGCTCTTTTTATTTTGATTATTCTTCGTCTTCTGAAGGATTTTCTGAAAGTTCGTCTACTCTTGTTCTTCTTCCTTCAGCTGTTGGTCCAGATACGTATCCAGCTTCATCAACATCTGTATTTCTATATTCAGTATCTGTATTGTATTTTACATCAGGATCATCGCTACGATCTGTTTCATCTAGGTTGTTAGCAACTTCTTCTAGTTCTTCATCGCCTTCATATTGGCTAGATTCTTCAACATTTCCTGTTTCTAAATCTTCGATTTTTCTATCGTCTTCTTCGTATCTTTTTTCGTCAGTCATAAAAATCTCCTTTATAATACGTTTTGTAATATTATACCCATCTTCATTATATAATACTTAACAATCTTTAGCAATCACTTTTACTATTTCTATAATGGTTTCAGAAGCTTTTTCCAAAAACTCTATTGGTAGTATCTCATATACTCCGTGGAAGTTTAAGCCACCAGCAAATATATTTGGACAAGGTAAGCCCATAAAAGATAATTTTGACCCATCAGTTCCACCACGTATAGGACTTATAATAGGTTCTATGTCTAAATTTTCCATAGCTTTTTTAGCATATTCTACTATTTGAGGTTTATCTTTTAAAACTTCACCCATATTGTAGTAACTATCTCTAATTTCTACATCAACTATATCGCCGTATTTTTTATTTATATAGTCTTTGTTAGCTTCAAATTGATTTTTCATAGCTTCAAATTCATCTCTGTCATGGTTACGGATAATGTATTCCATATTTGTATTTTCAATATCACCATTTATAGAAATTAGATGGTAGAATCCCTCATAGCCTTCTGTATGTTCTGGACGACTTACTTCACCTAATAGTCTGTCAAATTCAAAGGCAACGGATGTGGAATTAATCATAGTATTTTTAGCAGATCCAGGGTGAACAGATTTTCCAGTTATATGAACTTTAGCTCCTGCAGCGTTAAAGGTCTCATATTCTAGCTCACCAATGTATCCACCATCGATAGTATAGGCAAAGTCTGCACCAAAAGCTTCTACATCAAAGGTATCTGCTCCAGTACCAATTTCTTCATCTGGAGTAAAGGCAATTTTTATATCTCCATGCTCAATATCAGGATTATTTACAAAGTATTCTGCCATATTCATAATAGCAGCTATACCTGATTTATCATCAGCACCTAGTAGGGTTTCTCCGCGTGTGGTAATTAAAGTTAAACCTTCTAAATCTTTTAAGATAGGGAAATCTTCCACAGTTATAGATCTCTTATCATTTAATTTGATATCTCCGCCTTTGTAATCAATTATTTGTGGGTCATCAATCTTACCTGGCATCTCTGGAGAAGTATCCATGTGAGCGATAAAACCGACTTTTGGTAAGTTTTTATCTGTATTGGCTTTTATTTCTGAAAAAACAAAAGCCTCATCATTAATTGTCGCAGTAAGCCCTAAGTCTTCTAGCTCTTTTTTAAGCTCCTTTGCTAGATTCCATTGCCCAGCACTAGAAGGCTTTTGCTTTTCTCCATTTGTAGGATCACTTTTAGTATCAAATGAAATGTATTTTAAAAATCTTTTAGTTATATTATCCATATCTACCTCTTTTCTTAAATTAACTATACTTTCCTTTGTAATCTGCGGCAAAAATTGGTATATTAATCTCTAGTGAAGGTGATATAATGAATGAAAAATTAAAAATAGTAACAAAAAATAAAATACCAGCTTACGCTACATCTCAAGCTGCTGGAATTGATTTATACTGTTCTAATAAAGAAGATATAGAAATAAAACCAAAAGAAACTTGTAAAATCGATACTGGACTTAAGGTTCAAATTCCAAATGGATACTTTGGAGCTGTCTATCCTCGTTCTTCTACAGGTGTAAAAAGAAAACTTATGCTTGCTAATACTATAGGAGTAATTGACTCTGATTATAGGGGTGAAATTATGATTTACTTTTATAATTATGGAGAAGAAACTCAAATAATAAAAAATGGTGACCGCTTAGCTCAATTGGTTATACAACCTTACCAACAGTTTGAAATTGAGTTAGTAGATAGCCTAGATGAATCTGATAGGGGTGAGGGTGGATTTGGTTCCACTGGTAGATAATGGATAGTAAAAGAGTAAATAAGAAACTAAAGAAGAATAAGTATAGGATAATAATTTCAATTTTAGGTATACTAGTTGTAATTATGTTAGGGTTCTTAATTAGAAGACACAATATAGAAAAAGAAATATCCAAGTATGATAATGAAATACTTATAGTAAAAGGTGAGGGTAACCAAATAGATTCCCTAACCCTTAAAGAAATCAGAAAGCTAGGGGTAGAAAAAAAGTCTATCAACCTTAATAATGGATTAGAAAAAGCTACTATTGAGGGGATTGCTATTGAGAAAATTATAGGAAATCTTAATATAAACTTAAAGGATAGATCGTTCTTAGTAATCGAAGATAATGATGGCAACCAAGAAAGAGTTCACATGTCAGCAGTCCTAGAGCCTGAAAGGGTATATTTGGTTTATAAAATGGATGGAACTCCTTTATATGATATTAGCCCTAATTATGGAAAAATGATTTTAGTAGATACTACTGATGACTCAGCTTCGTCTTGGGTTACTAATGTAAAGACCTTAGATATAGAGTAGGCGCTCACCCAAAGGGTGGGCTTTTTTTTATGGTATAATGATAAATAGAAGAGGGATATGAGAATGAAAGATAATTTTACATATGAAAAATTAACACCAATGTTAAAACATTATGTTGATGTCAAAAATAATTTTAAAGATGCCCTGTTACTTTATAGGGTAGGTGATTTTTACGAAACTTTTTTTGATGATGCAATTATAACCAGCAAGGCCTTAGGTCTTACCTTAACTGGTAAAGAGTGCGGTCATGATAAAAAAGCTCCAATGTGTGGTGTACCTCACCATGTTATAGACAATTATGTCAATAAGCTTGTAAAAAAAGGCTACAAGGTTGCTTTATGTGATCAAATAGAAGATCCTAAACAAGCTAAAGGTCTTGTAAAACGTGCTATTACTCGTGTTATAACCCCAGGTACTATTACTGATATGGAATCACTAGATAACCGAGAAAATAATTATTTATTATCTATCTTTCAAAATAATTTTGGTCTCTCCTTATCCTATTGTGATATATCAACAGGAGCTATATTTACCATAGAACTAAAAGGATCAGATGATTTTATTGCCAAACAGGCCATAGATCAGATAGAAAAAATCAACCCTTCTGAGATAATTATAAACGAAAACTACAAACTTAAAAGTTTAGCAAAATATCTAAATCAAAATTCTAATATATTTATAAATTATATAAACGATGATGCTAGATATGAAAAAAGAGCAGATACAATAATTGAATATCTAGGAAATGATAATCTTTTAAAGATAGAGGATAAAAGATTATCTATAGTTTCACTAGCAAACCTCCTGGACTATATATATAAGTTCTATGATGAGAATTTAAAACACATTAATAATATAGAAGTTCTAGAAATATCAAATTACTTAGAACTAGAAGCAAATACAAGAAACAATCTAGAGCTTCATAGAAACTTAAATAACAACACCAAGGATGACACAGTACTAAAAATTCTCGACCAAGCAGACACAGTTATGGGGTCTAGAATAATAAATGAATGGTTAGAAAGGCCTCTAGTAGATTTAGATAAAATTAATAGAAGACTTGATATAGTAGAATATTTTAATACCAACCCTATAGATTCTCAAAATATATCTAACTTTTTAAACGATATTTATGACTTAGAAAGATTAGTAGGAAAAATTTCCTACAAAAGAGCCAATGCTAGGGACCTTATATCTCTTAAAAACTCTCTTAAAAACATACCAGATTTAAAAAAATATTTAGAAAAAAGCAAAGATCAAAATATAAAAAATCTGGGTCTAAATTTACCAGAAGTAAATAGCCTTTATAAAATATTAGAAGAAGCTATTGTGGATGATCCACCTATATCAATAACTGAAGGTGGAATAATTAAAATTGGTTTTAATAAATACTTGGATGATTTAAAAAATGAATCGGAAAATGCACTTGGCAAATTAGCAGAATACGAAAGTCAAGAAAGAGAAAAAACCGGAATTAAAAACTATAAGATAGTATTTAATAAAAATAATGGTTATTCAATTGAAATAACTAAGAGTAACTTAGATAAGGTGCCAGATACTTATATAAGAAAACAAACTTTAAAAAATCAGGAAAGATATACAACAGAAACCTTAGAAACCCTGTCTAACCTAATTATTGGAGGTAAAGATAAGGTAAATGATTTAGAATATCAAATATTTAATGAAGTACGAGATGAAATATTAAACCAAACTCTAATGATTCAATCCCTTGCAAAGATGATTGCAAATATTGATGGCCTAAATACTCTTGCTAGAGTTGCAGCAAATAATGACTATGTGAGGCCAAAACTTAATAATAATAATGAAATAATTATTAAAGGTGGGCGTCATCCAGTCATTGAAAAAAATCTTAAAGAAAATGAATTTATAGCCAATGATACAGAAATTGGGCAAAAAGATAATATAATCCAAATAATTACAGGTCCTAATATGGCTGGTAAATCAACTTACATGAGACAAATGGCAATTATTATAATTCTTGCACAAATGGGATCTTTTGTTCCTGCAAGTTTTGCTGAAATAGGAATATGTGATAAGGTATTTACTAGAATTGGAGCAAGCGATAATATTTCCAAGGGTGAATCAACCTTCATGCTTGAAATGAATGAAGTTTCAAATATTTTAAAAAATGCTACTGCAAATTCATTTGTTATCTTGGATGAGGTTGGTAGAGGAACGTCATCAGATGATGGTTTGAGTATTGCCATGGCTCTTGTAGAATATATTTCTAAAGTAAAAAAATTTAAAACAGTTTTTGCAACCCATTTTCATGAGTTAACTATTTTAGAAAATGAATTAAACAATGTAGTCAACCTAAAGATTGAAATATTAAATGATGATGACAATCTAGTTTTTCTAAGAAAAATTAAAAGAGGCAAATCAAATCGTAGCTATGGTATAGAAGTAGCAAAGCTATCTGGCCTGCCAGATGAAGTAATAAAAAATGCTCAAAAATTTATGGAAAAAATTGATGGGGATGAGATATTTAACCTAGATAAAAGTACAGATTTAAAAGAAACTTTAGATCAAATAAATAATGATAAAATAGATGATATTAAAACTTTAACTACCGATATAAACATCAACGAACTAACACCTATAGAAGCAATAACTAAGCTAAATGACTTAGTTGAGAGGATAAATAAATTATAATGCCAATTATAAAGCTAGATGATAGAACAATTGAACAAATCGCAGCAGGGGAAGTAATAGAATCCCCTGTTTCTGTTGTCAAAGAATTGGTAGAAAATTCTATAGATGCAGGTTCAAAAAACATTGTTGTCGAAATAAGAAAGGGTGGCAAGACCTACATCAGAGTAACTGATGATGGAGTAGGAATAACCAATGAGCAGATGCCTTTGGCATTCGAAAAACATGCTACATCTAAAATAAAAGATTTCTCTGACCTATATGATATATACTCTCTAGGATTTAGAGGAGAAGCCCTGGCAAGCATTACTACTGTAGGCCATGTTATTGCAATTTCTAAAACAGCAAATGATAATGTAGGTAAAAAAATAGAGTTTAAAAATTCTAAGATAAATGAATCGCCTATAGCTACCAATAATGGTACTAGTATAGAAGTAATGGATTTATTTAATAATGTTCCAGTTAGAAAGAAGTTCCTGAAATCAGATATAGCTGAATCTAATTCTATTTCAAAGTTAATGTATTCTCTAGCTATAGGATATAAGAATATTTCTATAAAATATATAAAAGATGGCAGGGTGGAGTTTAAGACAAATGCCAATGATCCTTTAGATATAAAAATACCAAATCTACTTGATGAAAGTTTAAAGGATAATTTGATATCTATATCGAATAACAATGACTTATATAGCATAGAAGGTTTTATATCAACTTCAAATTACTATAGGGGTAGTAGGAGCCTTCAATATATATATGTAAACAATAGACTTATAGATAGTAGCATAATTACCAAAGCCATAGAAAAAGAATACAAGTCATTTATACCGCAGGGTAGATTTCCAGCCTTTTTTATATTTTTAAAAACTAATCCAAAAAATTTAGATGTAAATGTTCATCCAAACAAAAGAACTATCAAATTTTCTTATGAGGATGACTTAATCGATTTAATAGAAAGTTCCATCTACAAAGTTTTAAATAAAAAGTTAGAAGCTAATACTATAAAAGTTAAAGAAAATAAAGAAAAGAGTATACCTGACCTATCAAACTATAAAAGCCTTTTAGATACTTATAGTGGTTTTAATATTGTCAGAGAAGAAAAATCAAATTATGAAGACAATAGCTTTTTTGACTTAGGTAAAAAAATAGAAACTTCATCTCCAATTAAAAAAGTAAAGCAAGATATTACTGAAGTTAAGAATCATAATTATAAATCTGATTCTTTTATAAAAAAGAAGTCATTTTTATATCTAACTAGTGTGTTTGATAAATATTCCTTATTCAAAGCTGATAGTGGCAAGCTTTATCTAATGGATCATAGGAGAGCTGACCAAGCAATTAAATTTTCAGAATATATTAATGAACTTGATAGTTCTAAGATTTCTTCTCAAGTACTTCTTAATCCCTTGATAATAAAGCTTAGAGCAGAAGAAAAAAATATATATGAAGATAAAAAAGATTTTATAACTAGTCTTGGTTTTGATGTAGAGGATTTTGGAGAAAATCAAATTATAGTGAGGTCCATTCCTACTATATTTGAAAACGAAATAAATGAAAAACTTATTTTAGATTTGATAGATATGGATATAGCAAGTAAAAATGAATTATTTTATAAAAATCTCTATAAAAGAGTTAAAAAAAATTCTTTTAGAAAGGGTCGTAAAATTAATAAAGATACTGCTGAAAAACTTATATCAGATTTATTTGATTTAGATAACCCTTATAAAACCTATGATGGAAAAACGGTTATTTTAGAAGTTGAAGAAGAAATTCTGGAGAAATATTTTGACAGATAATGTAATTATAATCACTGGACCTACTGCAAGTGGTAAAAGCGACATTGCAATAGAAGTTGCAAATGCTTTTAATGGTGAAATAATATCTGCTGATAGTCAGCAAGTTTACCGCCATATGGATATTGGTACCAACAAAATAAAAAATAATCATGGGATTTGCCACCATATGATAGATGTAGTTAACCCAGATCAAAATTTTAGTGTAGAAGATTTTTCCAATAATACTTCTAAACTTATAAGCGAGATAAACAGTAGGGGAAAAGTAGCTGTAGTTGCTGGAGGAACTGGTTTTTATATAGATTCGATTTTATTTGATATGAATTATGGAAAAGTTGAGCAAAATCCAGAATTTAGAGAAAACCTACAAAAAATCACTGAAGAAAAAGGGAATGATTTTTTATATGATAAATTACTAACAATTGATCCATTAACTGCTAAAAAATATCATCCTAATGAAGCTAATAGAATAATTAGAGCCCTTGAAATTTATGACTCAACTGGTGAATTACCATCTAAGGTTAGAAGTGGTGAAAAAAAACTAAATGATAATATTAACCCGATTTTATTCTTTTTAAATTATAAAGATAGGACTGGTATTTATCAAAAAATTAACAATCGCGTGATAGAAATGATAGATCAAGGACTTATAGAAGAATTTGTAGAAGTGGTAAGAAACTATAATCTTAATTCTAATTCTCAATCCATGGCAGCAATTGGTTATAAAGAACTATTTCCATTTATAGATGAAGAAATTGATATAGATGAATTAATAGATTTGATTCAAAAAAATACCAGACACTATGCCAAACGCCAAGTAACATGGATGAAACGATATTTAGCTTATGATTTCACTCACGAAATAATAATGGATAATTTAAATAAAAATGATGCGGCTGATATAATTATTAGCCTTATAAAGGATACTTATGAATTTTAACGATATATATCAACACTATAATATTGATCCAAGCTTTGATCAGCTGATAAAAGAGGCCGAAAATGATTTGTGTGATGATTTTAATAAATTAGAAGAAATTTCTGAATTTAACCAGTTAAAGGTATTAAAAGCCTTTAATAAATATAAATTAAATACCCAAGATTTTATATCTGCTACAGGATATGGATATGCAGACACAGGACGAGAAAAAGTTGAAGAAATTTTTGCAGATATTTTTAAGTCCGAAGATGCCTTAGTAAGACCAAGTATTGTTGCAGGCACTCATGCTCTATCATTAGTTTTGTTTGCATTATTAAACCACGGGGATAAAATGGTTGCAATCACTGATGATCCTTATGATACCATGCAGCAAGTAATAGGAATTGCTGGTAATAAAAAAGGAAACTTACTATCAAAGGGAATTAGCTATGATAAGCTGCCTTTAGATAGTAACAATCAAATAGACTATGGTAATATTTCTAATGTAATAGATAAAGACACCAAGCTTGCTCTGATCCAAAGATCGACAGGCTACACCCAACGCCGTGCTTTTACAATTAGCGAGATAGGAAAAGCTGTAAGTGAGATTAAAAGAGCTAATCCAGATACAATAGTTTTTGTGGATAATTGCTATGGTGAGTTTACAGAAGATAAAGAACCTATTGAAGTTGGAGCTGATATAGTAGCAGGATCTTTAATTAAAAATCTAGGCGGTGGCATAGCTATTACTGGTGGCTATATTTGTGGAAAGGCTGATTTAATAGAATACTGTGCTAATACATTGACTGCTCCTGGCATTGGTAAGGATGAAGGTTTAAGTTTTGGCACAACAAGACAAGTATTACAAGGTTTATACTTTGCTCCTCATATTGTAAAAGAAGCTATAAAAGTAGGTTTATTATTTGGAAAAGTCTTTGATAAGCTTGGCTATGATGTAATACCAAAAGTTGATGATCCACGAAGTGATATAGTGCAATCAATTATATTTAAGGATCCAGATAAGGTAATTACCTTTTGCAAATCTATCCAAGAAGTAGCATCAGTTGATTCTAATTTAGTACCAGAGCCATTTCCTATGCCAGGATATGAAGACCCAGTTATAATGGCAGCTGGAGGATTTGTTGAAGGGGCTACTTCTGAACTATCAGCAGATGGACCACTCCGTGAACCATATGTGGCGTATTTACAAGGTGGATTGAATTATTACCATGGAAAGCACGCTCTAAAATGCGTTTTAAGCAATTTTAAAAAACTAGGATACATATAGGTACCCTAGTTTTTATATCTCTAAATTAGAAAGTGGGTTCTTATTGATAGCATTTTTCAAATCCTCATCTTCAAGGTGAGTATAGATTTGAGTAGTAGAAATATTGGTATGGCCTAAGATATCCTTTAAAGCTCTAATATCTACATTCCCATACTTATACATAAGTGTAGCAGCTGTATGGCGTAACTTATGAGTTGAGTAGATACTAGTATCAAAACCTGCTTTTCTTAAATATTTTTCTATAGTTGATTGGACAGCTCTATTTGAAATTCTGTTCTTCCTAGTAGATATAAACAGGGCATCAATATATAACTCATCTAGGTAATCTTTTCTTATTCTAAGATAATGGTGGATGACTTTTAAGGCATTCTCCGTTAAATAAATGGTGCGTTCTTTATTTCCTTTACCAACTATTGTAAAATGATCATTTTCAATGTCAGAAACATTGATACTTACAAGTTCAGATAACCTCATACCTGTAGTTAAAAAGGTAAAGACTATAGCCATATCACGTGCTCTAAGAAAGTCATTTCTTTCTGTATTTATTACATTTAGTAGTCTTTCGGTTTCTTCTAAGGTGAGGTAGACAGGTTGCCTTTTGCTAATTTTAGGGTTTTTTAACTTAACTGTTATATTATTATCAATTACTTCAATTTCCTGATATAAATAATTATAAAAAGACTTTATAGCAGATATTTTTCTAGATCTAGTAGTTGGATTATCATTTTTTTCATTATCTAAATAAGATAGGTATGAGTAAAAATCAGTAATTTTAAGGTTTTCTAGAAAGTTTGGTGTTATAATCTTATTAATATCCTTAGGATTGAATTCATCTTTAAAAGTTTTCTGATCACCATAATAAATTTTTCTTATAATCTGATATTCGAAGAATACTTCAAGATCATAGGAGTATTCTTTAATAGTAGTAGTAGAGAGTCCGCGTATAGATTTTAAATAATTTAAATAATCTGCTAGAATGATAGGTTTTTGTTCTGTCATAATATAAAATTCCTTTAATAAGTGTATAAATTAGTTTTTATATGCGTTTATAATAAAATTGTACCTCTATTTAAAATTTATACAATTATTGCACAAAATTATTATTTTGTGCAATAATTTATGTTACTTAATCTCCTCCCTTTTGCATATATTTATCTATATTTTATTAAAATGTAATAAAATCTAACGAAAGCCTAGTTTTTATCCTTATATAAAAGTTAATGCTAGAAAGTTAAGAAGGATCCTTTACTTACTTTTTATTAAAGTCATAGTCTGTATAGTTCAAAGGTTAAACATTTTCATTTTTCAATATTAATTATTGAGCTAATATTTTAGTCATTAAAATTCTCATATATTTTTACACAATCTACTCAAAATAAAAATGAAAATTAAAAAAACTGCCAATTATAAAATCTGGCAGTTTAGTTTGATTTCATTACTATTTCTAATAAATTATCTTGCATATTCTATTGCATTTGATTCTCTTAAGACGTTTACTTTTATTTCTCCAGGATACTCTAGCTCTTCTTCTACACGATTTGCAATTTCTCTAGCAATTACGATCATTTCATCATCTGATACTTTTTCTGGTTTAACCATTATTCTAAGTTCTCTACCAGCTTGTAGAGCAAATGATTTTTCTATTCCCTCGTAAGAATTTGCTATAGCTTCTAGATTTTCTAATCGTTTGATATAATTTTCTAAACTTTCTCGACGGGCACCTGGTCTAGCTGCTGATATTGCATCAGCTGTTTGTACCAATATTGATTCAACACAATTTGGTTCAACTTCTCCGTGATGAGATTGAATAGCGTTTATAACGTATTTATTTTCTCCATATCTAGTTGCATATTCTACACCTAGATCCACGTGAGTTCCTTCCATTTCCTGGTCTATAGCTTTACCAACATCATGCAGTAATCCACCTCTACGTGCAGTTTGCGCATCAGCACCAATTTCTTCAGCTAGCATTCCCGCAAGCTGAGCTACTTCTACTGAGTGTTTCATGATATTTTGTCCATAGCTTGTTCTAAATTTCATTTTACCAACAAGTCTTACCAGTTGTGGATGGAGGTTTCTAACTCCTGCAGCTTCTACTGCTTGCTCGCCGTCTTCCATGATTCTTTGTTCAACTTCATCATCAGCTTTTTGTAAAGTTTCTTCTATTCTAGATGGGTTTATACGTCCATCTTGAATTAATCTTTCTAAAGCTACTTTTGCTATTTCACGTCGAACTGGCTCAAAGGATGATAATACAACTGCTTCTGGAGTATCATCTATTATTAAATCTACTCCTGAAAGTTGTTCGAAGGCTCTTATATTTCTACCTTCTCGACCTATTATACGGCCTTTCATTTCATCATTTGGTAGGGTAACTACTGATACAGTATTTTCTGCAACTTGGTCAGCAGCATAACGCTGGATAGTTGTTGCAAGGATTTCTGTTGCTATTTTCTTGCTTTCAGTTTTTACTCTTTCTTCAGCTTCCTTTATTAGTTTTGCTGATTCATGGATAGTATCTTTTCTAACGTCATTAAGAATTATTTCTTTAGCTTCACTATTTGTTAGGCCTGCAATATTTTGCAATTTCAACTGTTGTTCTTCAATCAGTTTATCAATGCTGTCTTCTTTTTGTTTTAACCTCTTCTGATCACTAGAGATTTGATCAGCTTTTTTGTCAATCAATAAAGCTCTATTGTCAAGACTTTCTTCTTTTTTAAGTAAGCGAGATTCCCTTTTATCAAGTTCATCGCTTCTTTTGCTTAACTTCTTATCATTTTCTATTTGCAATTTAGATATTTCATCTTTGGCCTCAACAAGAGTTTCACGTCGTAAAATTTCTGCTTGCTTATTGGCATCTTCAATGATTTGGCGACTGAGTTCATCAGCTGCACCTATCTTTTTTTCACTAGATTTTTTTTGATAAACGAAGTCTAAAATAAAAGCTAACAATACGAAGGCGACAGTAATGATTATAAAAACTGGGTTATCCATTTAATATCACCTCCTATTAAATTCTTGGAAATTAGTTTCCTTTATAATTATACCATAAATTGATAATTATACGAATAAGATTTATTAAAAATATACAATAAAAAAGTCCTTAGATTTACTAAAGACTTTTGTTTTCTTTTATTTGCTTCTCATACATCTGTTTATAATAACCGTTATTTAACATTAAATCGTCATGCTTGCCCATTTCTACAATCTTACCATATGATAAAACAATTATTTTATCGACATCCTTTATAGTAGATAACCTGTGGGCTATTATAAAGGTAGTCCTATTTTTCTTTAACCTATCTATACCATCTTGGATTATAGTTTCCGTTTCTGTATCTATATTTGATGTTGCCTCATCTAAAATTAATATCTTAGGGTTTCTGATATAAGCTCTAGCAAATGATATGAGTTGTTTTTCACCTTGAGAAAGATTTGATCCATTTTCTAACACTTTTGAATGGATACCTTTTTTAACTAATCTTTCTCCTCCTACAGCTAATAAGGCTTCTTTTATTTGTGTATCTTTATACTCCATTCCAAGTGTTATATTTTGTGCAATATCTGCCTTAAATAAAAAGGCATCTTGTAAGACTACGGCCATATCCTTTCTTAAGTTTTCTCTATCAACTTTTGAAGTATCTACCCCTCCTATAGTTATTTGTCCGCTATCTGGGGAATAAAAGTTTAATAGTAAATTTATTAGGGTTGACTTTCCTGATCCTGTTTGACCGACAAAAGCTATAGACTGACCCTTTTCTACATCAAATGAGATTCCTTTTATAACTTCTTCACCATCTATATATGAAAATCTAACATCATTAAATATTACATCTTGATCGATATTTTCTATCTTTTCAGTTAGTACTTCTTGTGATTCTAATTTTAGTAGCTCAGCTATGTGGCTAGCCGATGCCATAGCTTCTTCTACCTCACCTAGCCTCATTATAATAAATCTTATTTCAGTAAATAATCTATTAGTATATTCAAAAATTACATATAAACTTCCTATGCTAACTGTATAATAATCAGTAAGTTGACCAAGACCAAAATAAATTAATACTATAATAGAAGCTAAATAAGTTACTATATCCATGGCCCTAAAACCAGAATAAGATCTTACTTTCGCTAATTTTTTAGCCATAGAATAAATATTATCATTTGTTTCATTAAACTTTTCTTTAATATAATCCTCTTTATTATAAACTTGGATAATTTCCATATTTTGGATGTATTCATTTATTTGAGCATTTATTTCAGAAGTATTCTTTCTGATCTCACTAGTATAGGTCCTAGTGTAATTAGTAAAAGACCTGTATATTAGATAAACCACTGGAGCCAAAGGCAGTAACATTAATCCTGCTATGGGGTTAGTTACAAAAAGAGTTATTATAAGTCCTACTACTAGGATACTTGCTGTAGCTATGTCAGTAAAGATTAATCTAAACATAACTTTCATCTTATTTGTGTCATTGGTTATTCTAGAAGAAATCTTTCCTGCAGGAAGATTGTCAAAATATGAAATAGGAAAAGAATTTACTTTTTTATAAACATCATTTTGCATTTTAAAAGCTATATTACTAGAAGCTTTTTCAAACGATACTGTTGTCCTATTTGCAATAAATCCTGCCAAAGTACTAACTGCGACATATAGTAATAGATAAAAAACTATAAGCTTAAATTCATCGGAAGACATATCTTTTCTTATTAGATTGTTTATAACATATCCTAAAATTAGAGGTGTGACTAGCTCTAAACCAGTTCTAATAAGGGATAAAACAAATCCTTTTATAAAGGAAGGTTTTTCAGTTTTGGCGTATTGTTTTAATAAGTCTTTTACATATTTATCTTGCTTAGCCATTCATTTCACCTCCACTTATCTGGTTTTCATATTGGTTTTTATACCAAGAATCATAGCTTATTAAGTCCTCGTGATTACCAACATCAGTTATTTTACCATCTTTCATTACAATTATCTTATCGCAATTTTGGACTTGGCTAATCCTATGGGCAATTATAATAGTAGTTTTTCCTTTTCTACTCGCAGTTAAGTTTTTTATAATATTTTGCTCAGTATTAGCATCAACTGCACTCATAGCATCATCCAGTATAAGTATTTGTGGATCTTTTAATACAGCTCTTGCAATAGATAGTCTTTGTTTTTGTCCACCAGACAAAGATACACCCTTCTCACCTGTAAGAGTTTGAAGGCCATCCTTAAATTCTCCAATATCTTTACTAAAATCTGCAATTTCAATAGCCCTCTTTATCTCACCATCACCTGCTTCTGGTTTTGAAAACTTGATATTATTTTCTAAGGTATCAGAAAATATCATGTGCCTTTGAGGAACATATCCTATATTCTCTTTAAAGGACTTAGCAGAGATTTCATCAAAGCTACTATCGCCGATTATTATTGAACTTTTGTCAACCTTGTATATATCTAATAATTGTCTTATAAGAGTAGTTTTACCACTAGCAGTTTTACCAACTATACCAAGAGAAGTTCCATTTTCGATAGATAAATTTATATCTTCTAAGATGTTATTTTTACTGGATGGATACTTATAGAAATGATTTTTAAATTCTATGGTCGGATTATCATCACTTAGATTTTTAAGACTAGAGGTATCATTTATTTCTTCTTTATAATTTAGAATCTCAACTATTCTATCCATAGCAGCGGATGCTTGCTGGCTAAGGTTTAAAAATTCACCTAAAGCAAACATTGGCCATATAAGCATGCCCAAGTAATAAGTAAATGAAACTATTTTCCCAACTGATAGGTTACCTCTTGAAACTAAAAAAGCTCCGTAGCCTACTGCAATAGCATAGGAAATAGAAGTAATAAATATTTCAAAGGGTTCAATTAAGGCTTGGATTTTTACAAGACTAATATATCTATCAGCAAGTTCCCTAGTTTTTTGCTTAAATCTTTCAGCCCTAAGTTTACCTATATTATAAACTCTAATTATCCTTATTCCTTCAACATCTTCTAGAACCCTATCTGTAAGATCATCAAAAGATTTATTTACAAGTTTGGACCTATTATATATCTTATCCATTAGCTTATAATAGCCAAATGCTAGAATTATATATGGAATTATAGCATAAATTGTCATTTTAAAGTCAATTGTTATTATCATCATTAATATGATAAATACAGGAAATAAAACCGCATCAAAAAAAGCTAGCACTCCAAATCCAGCAAATTGTGCTACTTGGCTAACATCCTGAGTAGACTTGCTCATCAATGATCCAGTTGGATTATTTTCATAAAACCTTTGTGATTGTTTTAAAAACTTATTCATTAGCTTATCACGTGATAAGTATTCCATCATCGAAGAAGCTTTAAAAATATTATAAGACCAGGCCATAGCTGTAACATATTTTAAAATAACTAAAATAATTGCAATTATAATCATCTTTTTGAAGTTATTTATAGTTAAAGTATTATTATAAACCATGTCTATTAATTGGCCAGTAATGTATGGTAAAAATAAAGATATGACATCACTTACAATTAGGGAAATAGACCCTAATATATAATTTTTTTTGGCATATCTTATAAACCACTTAAAATTTTTAAACATATATACTCCATGTTTTGTAATAAAATTGCTTAGAAAAAAAGTCACCTATATAATATAGGTGACAAAATTTATATCTGATTAAACATCCATTTGAGATGCTACTTCTGCAGCGAAATCTTCTTCTTTTTTCTCGATTCCTTCGCCAACTTCAAATCTAGCAAATCTTCTAATTTTAATGTTTTCGCCAACTTTGCTAGCTGTATCTCTTAGATATTGCTCAACTGTTTGGTCAGGATTTTTAATGTAAGCTTGGTCTAATAGACAAACTTCTGAGAAATATTTTTTAAGTCTTCCTTCTACTTTTTTCTCAGCAATCATTTTTTTCTTATCTTCTGGCATATTGTCTGAAGCTTCATTAATTGCTTGGTTAACTAATATTTCTTTTTGTTCAGCAACATCTTTTTCATCAGCATCATCTTCTGAAATATATAAAGGATTTGCTGCAGCTATGTGCATTGCAATATCTCTAGCAAAATCTTGAACTGTATCAGTGTTTGCAGAAAAGTCTGTTTCTGTGTTGATTTCTACGATAACACCGATTTTGTTGTTATGAATGTATGAACCAATAACACCTTCAGCTGCAACACGTCCTGCTTTTTTATCTAATGTAGCTTGTCCTTTTTCTTTTAAAAGTTTTACAGCTGCATCGATATCGCCATTAGATTCTTCTAAGGCTTTTTTGCAGTCCATCATTCCAGCGCCTGTCATTTCTCTTAATTCTTTTACTAAACTTGCACTTACTGCCATTGTTTTCTCCTTAATTTTCTTCTGTTTCGTCATATGCAGCTTTTTCAATTTCTTCTGCTGCATTTTCTATTTCTTCATCTGATAGAGAAGATTCTGTATCATCTTCTATTGCTTCATCATTTTCTAGTGAAGTATCTTCTTCATCTGCTTGTTCGAAAAATTCTTCAGCTGATGGATCAAATTCACTTCCTTGATTTGCTTCAACTACAGCATCTGCAATAATAGATGTCATAAGTTTTACCGCACGAATAGCATCATCGTTTCCAGGAATTGCTAAATCAACTTCATCTGGATCACAGTTTGTATCAACTATTGCTACAACTGGTATACCTAGGATACGAGCTTCGTGAACTGCAATTGATTCTTCACCTGGGTCTACAACGAATAATACATCTGGAAGTTTTTCCATATCTTTTATACCACCAAGATTTTTTTCAAGTCTATCCATTTCTTTTTGGTATTGAAGTACTTCTTTTTTAGGTAGAAGGTCGAATGTTCCATCTTCTTCCATTTGTTCATATCTTTTTAGTTTGTCAATGCTTTTTCTGATTGTGTCAAAGTTTGTTAGCATACCACCTAACCATCTGTTGGATACGTAGTATTGACCAGATCTTTTAGCCTCTTGTTCGATAGCATCTTGAGCTTGTTTTTTAGTTCCTACAAATAAAACATCTCCGCCATCTGCTACAATATCTCTAATCATTGCGTAAGCATCTTCGATTTGTGTTGCTGTTTTTTGTAAATCGATAATGTAGATGCCATTTCTTTCTGTGAAGATGTATTTAGCCATTTTAGGATTCCATCTTCTAGTTTGGTGTCCAAAGTGTACACCAGCTTCTAGTAATTTTTTCATTGAAACTACTGCCATATATATTCCTCCGTTTTCTTCCTCCACACTCTTCTTTTGATTATCTAACCACAAGTGGCAACGAGATACTCATCCGAGTGTGTGTATATTTTTGTAGTACTGTAATATTTTACTATAGATTATAGGAAATATCAATACTAAAACATAGCTTCTACAAAAGATTCTGAATCAAATTTTTCTAGATTATCTATACCTTCTCCAAGACCAATATATTTTACTGGTACATCTAGCTCTACTTGTAATGGGAATATAATCCCTCCCTTAGCAGTACCATCTAATTTTGTAAGAATAAGTCCAGAAATATCAGTAACATTTTTAAATTCTCTAAGTTGGTTTACTGCATTTTGACCTGTGGTTGCATCTAGCACTAGTATATTTTCACGTGTTGCACTACCTGCATGAGTATCAATTGTTTTATTGATTTTTTCCAACTCTTTCATTAGATTTTTCTTATTGTGTAAGCGTCCTGCAGTATCACATATAAGCACATCTACATTTTTACTTTTCGCAGATTTTATAGCATCAAATATAACTGCTGATGGATCAGCTCCCTCACTATGTGATATCATTTCTACATTTGATTTATCTGCCCATTCTCCCAATTGTTCTATTGCTGCTGCCCTAAAAGTATCTGCGGCTGCAAGCATTACTGACTTGCCATCTTTTTGTAAACTATGAGCAAGTTTTCCTATAGTAGTTGTCTTACCTACTCCATTTACACCTATAACAAGAATAATTGCTAGCTCGTTTGGCACTATATTTAAATTATTATCCAGGTTATTCTCATCTAGTTTCTCAACCATAATATCTTTAAGTAATGGGTATATTTGGTCAGATTCTTTTATACTTTGTTTTTTAATCTCATCACGTAAACTATCTACGATGTCTAAAGTAGAATCCATCCCTATATCAGATGAGATAAGAATTTCTTCAATCTCTTCATACAGATCATCATCAATTTTAACATTTGCAGTAAATAAATTTTTGATTTGTGAGGAGAATTGATCACGTGTTTTTACTAGACCTTCTTTTATCCTGTCAAAAAATCCTAATTTCCCATGAGATTCTTCTTTAACTTCATCTTCTGGATAATCTTGGTAGTCTTCGCCTAATTCATAATCGTCATAAGGTTCATTCTCGTAATCGTAGGCTAGCTTATCATCATAATTATTTTCTTCATAATCGTAGCTTAAGTTTTTATCATAAGATTCTTCAATATTTTCATCAAAGTAGACTGGTTCATTAGATATAGGTCTATCTTCAAAAGTAGATTCATCCTCTACTTTCCCATCTTCTGTAAAAGAATCACTAGGCCTATAAGTTGATGATTCAAAGACTATTCTTTCATCTGTAGGTTGATAACTATTATCTTCAATATTTGATTCATTATAATCTTCATCTTCGTAAAAGTCGTCATCCTCATCATAATTATCCTCATAATCACTATCTAGATACTCTTCTTTTACATCCTCATCTTTTTTCTTTTTTCTAAAAAAGTCAAACATCTTTCCTCCTTAGTTTATATTAGTTGGGTTTAGGGCTGGGATAAAGCTAGTAAGCTTATATTCATTTATAAATTCATTTCTTATTTTATTAACTGCATCTCTTACTGCATCAAGGTCACCATCTGGTGCTTTTATAATAATATTATACCTATGTTTATTATTTATTCTTGATATTTTACATGGATTCGGACCTATGATTTCTACTTGATCAAAATCAATTAACATTTTTTTCAAACTATTTGTAAACTTACGAGAGATATCAATAGTTTCTAATCTATTCTTATCTATTATTTTTATGGTTATTATATTTTTAAAGGGAGGGTAGGAAAAGGCACTTCGTTCGATAAGTTCATTTTTGAAGTAATTTTCATAATCACTATTTTTTACTGCTTGAATAACAAAATTATCTGGCCTATAGGTTTGTATTATTACCTTGCCCTTTTTCTTATCGCGTCCACTTCTTCCAGCAACCTGGGTTAAAAGTTCAAAGGTATTTTCTTGTGACCTAAAATCACCTACATTTAAGCTAAGATCTGCAGATATTATCCCAACTAGGGTTACATTTTTAAAATCAAGGCCCTTTGCTATCATTTGAGTGCCCAGGAGGATATCTATTTTATTGTTTTTCATACCCTCATACATCTTTTGATAACTTGCTTTACTCGTAGCCTTCATACTGTCCATACGCATAATATTTGCATGTGGGAATAAGTACCTTACTTCTTCTTCCAATTTTTCAGTTCCTGCTCCAAATTCTTTTATTTTTTTAGAATGGCAATTTGGACATACCTTCGGTTGGTTTTGAGTTCTGCCACAATAATGACAGATGAGTCTATCAATTTTTTTATGATAAGTCATTGCTACATCACAGGCATCGCATTTTATAACATAGCCACATGTTCTACAAAAGGTATAGGAATCATGGCCAATTTTATTTAAAAATAAAATAATTTGTTCATTTTTTTCTAAGTTATTTTTAATTTCTTCTTGTAATCTGTAGCTAATTATTGAGTAGTTGGAGTTTTTTAACTCTTCTTTTAAATCTACTATTTCTATATCTGGGAGATTGTTATTTACTCTATTTTTTAAATGTATTAAGTCATACTCTCCGTTTTGGGCTCTTGTCATTGTTTTTATGGATGGAGTTGCTGATGCTAAGATTAAGTTACAATTATTGTAGTTAGCTCTAAATTTTGCTATTTCATCAGTATGATATTTCGGATCTTTTGATGAGATATATGAATTATCATGTTCTTCATCAATAATAATAATACCAAGATTCTTAAAAGGAGCGAAAACTGCAGATCTAGCTCCAATTGCAATTTTCACCTCACCGTTATTTATCATCCTCCATTGGTCAAAGCGTTCACTAGGAGTAAGTCCTGAGTGAATAATGGCTATTTTTTCATCAAAACGACCTTTAAATCTTTCTATAGTTTGTGGAGTAAGAGATATTTCTGGAACTAAAATTATGGCTTCCTTACCTTGATTAATTACTTCTTCTACCATTTGTAAGAATATTTCTGTTTTACCTGATCCAGTAACTCCAAATAATAAGAAGTGACCACCTGGCTTTGCTTTTATTTTATTAAAAGCTTCTTCTTGCTCACCATTTAACTTAAATTTCTTATATTTATCATAATCTGTTATGATATCTTTTTTTGCTTCTTCCTTTTTAATTGCCACTATATTTTTTTTAATAAGTGAATTTAGGCTAGACTTTAAAGATTGGGTTTCTTTTAAGAGAATACTGACTTTAGTTTTACCATTTTTTTCTAAGTAAGTTACTAGAGCTTGCTGCTTGTTGGCATTAGCATTTAAAGAAAAATTGTTACCAGTAAGATAGGCATATTCATCATATCTAATATTTTGAGTATTTTTGATATCATAGGAAACACCTAACTCTCCCTGGTCTACTAATTCATTTATTTCATTTTTTATGTCGCCAAATTTTTTGCATATCTCATCCATAGTTCTTTTTTTGCTTAGAAACTTAATGATATCAGAATTATCATCTGATTTTGCATAATAATAGGTTTTGATATTTTTTATATCAGTTGGTGGCATCACTTGTTTTAAAGATGCTTGGATGGGTGACATGTAAGTTTTGCTCATAAAAAAAGCTAAGTTCATTAGTTCTTCTGAAATTAGCCTTCTATCATCAATAATGTCAAGGATGTCTTTTATTTCATAAGCGGCATCTACTATATCAATTATTTCATAAACAAAAGCAACGCTAGTTTTATTTCCTTTACCAAAAGGAACTAAAACTCTCATTGCTATGTCAATTTTATTATTAAATTTTTCTGGTATATGATAGGTAAACGCACGATTTAAAAATCTACTTTTACTATCAATTATTACTTTTGCGTAAATAATATCACCTTATTAAATCTAAGATTTGATTTGCAAGTTCAGTTTTTGTCATCTTGTCTAAATCTTTTACACCATCAGCAGAAATTATACTTGCTATATTTGTATCAGCATTAAAACCTGCTCCAGCCTTAGTTAGGTCGTTGGCTATGATGTAGTCTGCATTCTTCTTTTTTAGCTTTTTATTAGCATTTTCAATTAAATCATCTGTTTCGGCAGCAAAACCAATTATAGTTTGCTTTGATTTTTTCTCTCCAAAATATTTTAGAATGTCTATATTTTCTATAAACTCCATTTGTAAATTTTGGCCAGACTTTTTAATTTTACGATCACTAACCACACTAGATTTATAATCAACAGGAGCTGCTGCCATTATTAATGCATCTGCATCTTCAAAATTTTCTTCTATGGCATTTTTCATCTCTTCATTAGTACTAACTTCTATACGGTTAAGACCTTTTATATCAAAGGGTTTTACAGGTCCTGAAACTAATACCACTTCTGCTCCACGTTTTTTCGCTTCATTTGCAATGTTATAGCCCATTTTTCCACTAGAATGATTAGTAACATATCTTACAAAATCTATGGGCTCCATGGTTGGTCCTGCAGATACGATGATTTTTTTACCCTTAAGATCTTTTTTTGTAAAATAATCTTCTAAGTATTCTACAATATTTTCTGGTTCTTCCATCCTACCATCGCCTACAGTATTACAAGCTAATACTCCTGATTCTGGAGCTATCACTTTTACACCATATGATTTCAATGTTTCAATATTTTTTTGAGTTGCAGGATTTAGAAGCATTTGTGTATTCATAGATGGCGCTATAATCACATCCTTATTACAAGCAAGATATGATGCAGTTAAAAAGTTATCTGAAATACCATTTGCCATTTTGCCAATTGTATTTGCAGTGGCTGGAGCTATAAGCATTACATCTGCCCATTTTGGTAAATCTATATGGTGGACACTTTCATGGTGGCCCTCCCACATATCAGTATAAACCCTACATCTAGCCATAGTTTCAAAAGATAGGGGTGTAACAAATTCTGTAGCTGCTGGGGTCATTATTACTTTTATATTTACATTTTTTTTCTTAAGTCTAGAACACAATTCTAAAACCTTATAGGATGCTATTCCCCCACTTATTCCTAATAATATATTTTTATTTTCAATCATTTTTTAGTAACTTTGCCCTCTATTACTTCATTTAGGGCTTGGGTTACAGGTTTTGCTTCGACGTGATTAGTAAGTGGAGCTGATCCGCTTACGATTCTTCTTGCTCTTTTTGAGACCATCATGCAGATATCATATCTACTTGGGCTTATTTCTGATAATTTTTTAAAAGATGGGTTATTCATCTAAGATCTCCTTTATATCAAAATCTTCTTCTCTAAATACTTTGTGCTTTTCAGCATTTATTATCTCATTTACTGAATTTATAGCTGAATTAATGTGGTCATTAATAACTAGATAATCATAGTACTTGATATATTCTAATTCTCTACGCGCATTTTTCATTCTTAGATTTATATCATGTTCTGTCTCAGTTCCTCGTCCTACGATACGATTTTTAAGTTCTGATAAACTTGGGGGCGCCAAAAATATGAAGACAGCATTGTCAGTATTTTGCTTTACATTTATCGCACCTTGAACATCAATTTCTAAGACAACTATTTTTCCTTCATCAATTTTCTTATCTACAAACTCTTTTGGCGTACCATAATAATTGTTATGTACATGGGCATATTCTAAGAACTTATCCTCATCAATCATTTGTTTAAAATCTTCATGGCTTTTGTAAAAATAGGATACTCCCTCTATCTCCCCATCCCTTTTATCACGAGTAGTGGCAGATACAGAGTATACTAAGTTTTTTTGTGTATTCATAAGATCATGAAGGACAGTACCCTTACCTACTCCTGATGGACCAGATATGACTAATAAAAAACCTTTCTTCATTACGCCTCCTTATTATAAATATTTTACTTTTTAGACCCCTTATTACAAGTAAGAAAAAAAGTATAATGAATAATGAGGTGAAATAATGACATATGATGGAATAGTAACAAGAAAAGTAGTTAACGAATTAAATGATAAACTTTTAGGAGGGAAAATACAAAAAATCACCCAACCTTCTAAAAATGATATTGTGTTTAATGTGTACTCCATGGGTAGTAGCTATAAACTACTTTTAAGTGCTAATAATAATGAAGCCAGAATAAATTTGACAAATAAAAAATTTGAAAATCCAGATGTGCCCCCTAACTTTACTATGGTACTTAGAAAACATATCAACCAAGGTAAAATAGTAGATATTTCTCAAAAAGGATTAGACAGAGTTGTAATATTTTCTATAAGTTCTATCGATGAGATGGGTTTTGACACTAGCAAGAAACTTATAGTTGAAATTATGGGTAAATACTCAAATATTATTCTAACTGATGATAATTACAAAATAATTGATTCTATAAAAAGAGTTAGTGAATCTATGTCATCCGTTAGACAGCTATTGCCAGGACTTACTTACGAATTTGTAGAAGATAGCAAATACGATATAACAGATACAGAGTTTACTTATGATATCAAAAAATTAGACCAAAAGCTTGCTGATAATACTAAGCCTGATAAAATATTTCATAAATCCTATACAGGATTTTCCCCTATTGTTGGTAAAGAGATAGTATATAGGGCTGGTATAGATCCAAGAATTACTTGGGGGCTAGTAAGTGAAGATGAAAAACGAATGATGAATAAGATCTTATATCAAATTCGAGATGATATTTTAAATAAAAACCTAGATGCTTATTCATATAAGGATAAGAAAAAGGTAAGAGAATTTCATACGCTAAAGCTTACTCATTTAAGTTACGAGGAAAATAATTATCAGTTAATGAGTGATGCCATAGAAGAATTTTTTAATGTAAATAAAACCCATGATAGGTTAAATCAAATAAAATCTGATTATATTAAAAAAATAAATTCTCATGTAAAAACAACTCAAAAAAAGATAAATATCTTAAATGATAATATATTAAACGAATCAAAAATAGAAGGTCTTAGAAAAAATGGAGATTTATTATCAGCAAATGTTCATAGAATAAACAAGGGTGATAAAGAGATTTTATTAAACGATTTTTACAATAACAACGAAGAAGTGAAAATTGACCTTGACCCTTTAAAAACCCCTTGGGAAAATGCAGAAGCGTTCTATACTAGGGCTAAAAAAATTAAGAACTCTGTAGATTATGCTAGAAAAGATTTACCAAAGCAAAAAGAATATCTAGATTATTTAAACCAATTAATAGACTTTACCCAAAGATCAAATAGTATAGATGATTTAAATGATCTACGTGATGAGATGGTTGAAAATAATATTATTAAAAAATCGTCTAAGCATAAAATTAAAAATAAAAAATCTAAACCTTACCACTTTGTTACAAAAAATAATTCTGATATCTATGTTGGTAAAAATAGCAAGCAAAATGATTACATTACCTTAAAACTTGCTAATAGAGATGATATGTGGTTTCACGTGAAAGATGTGCCAGGCAGTCATGTTATCCTCAGGTCAGATAATATAAATGAAGATGATGTTATTATTGCCGCCTATCTTGCTGCTATTAACTCATCAATAAGTAATGAAGAAAAAATAGATATTGACTATACTGAAAAGAAAAATGTAAATAAAGCCAAGGGTGCAAAACCTGGTATGGTTTATTATGAAAACTTTAATACTATAACCGTAGATACTAATGATGACTTAAGTAACCAATTCAAAGAAATTGAATAATAAAAAACCGGACCTTTATTTCAAGTTCCGGTTTTGTTTTTTAGAAATTATTTATTAACTGCTTCTTTTAAAGTTTTACCAGCTTTGAATACTGGAGCTTTAGAAGCTGGGATTTTGATAACTTCGTCAGGTTTTCTTGGGTTTCTACCTTCACGAGCTTTTCTATCTCTTGTTTCAAATGTACCAAATCCAACTAATTGTACTTTATCACCTGCAACTAATGTTTCAGTAATTGTTTCTATCATTGCATTTAGTGCTTTTTCAGATTCGCTTTTTTTAAGTCCACTTTTTTCTGAAATGCTAACTAATAATTCTGATTTATTCATATTTCCTCCTATAAATCAATAAATAATTCTGTTTAACTCTATTCTTGATTATACAAAATAATCCTAGCTTTTTCAAGCAAAACTTAGACAAAAAGCCTGATTTTAGACTTTTTTACTAACTTATTAAGATAATCCTCATATTTTTCTTTTAGGTAAATATCTTTGACATTTATTAGTAAGTCGTTTTCATTTTCGTTGTATGAATTTATCATAAGTATCATATATTTATCTTCATGTTTAAAGATATCGCTTATCTCATCTTTTTCCAAAACACCAGCCTCTTTTAAAAGTGGGTCATCGTTATAGACAAAATCAGAGTTAATCACTTCATAATTTTGTACAGGCTTATTAAGATAGGATTTAAAATCTGCTGGTGATTTTAAATTTTTGTGTATCTTATTAGCCTCATTTTTATCATCAAATACTAGAACGTCATACTTATACTCTTTATGATACTTTTCATTTGCTTTATAGTATTCTAAAATTTCACTATCTTTTATATCATTATGACTTAAATAATAATTATAGTGCTGCTTTCTAATAGAGTCGTTATATAGTACTTGGTTAAACTTATTTTCATCTGTACCTAGGGCTTTGACATTAGCCTTTAATGAATCTTTGCCTCCTAGTTTTTCTTCTAAATCTTTTCTAAGAGATGATGCTACATTATCATCGACTTTTATATTATTAGCCTTTAGGTCATTTACCATCACTTGGTCTTTGACCAAAGAGTCAACCAGGTCCTTTTCTAAGATATCTTTGTTTGTTTTGCCTCTTTCAACTTCTTGATCAAGATATCCTTCACCAAATTTTTGGGAATAGTATTTTTGGTAAAAGTCTAATTCCTTTAAATAAGTGTCGCTACTAATGGCAACTCCATCAACAAGTGCTACATTTCCTTCACTATGTTTAGAAGAAGTGCACGATGATAGATTAAATATTAAAACTGCAAATAATACAGTCTTAATTATCTTTCTTTTCATCTGCTTCTTTATCTTCTTTTTCTTCTGCTTTATCTTTATTATCAGCAGACTCTTCAACTACTTCTTCGTTAGTAGATTCTTCGTTTGCAGTTTGAGAATCTTCGGTAACAATGTTAGCATTTTCTGCTAATTCGTTCGTGTATTCTTGGTACTTTTGGTTTTCTAGATTTTCTTTAATTAATTTACGATCATCTTCTGAAAGTTCATTTATAACTTTATTTACTTTTATAATGTGCCAGCCAAACTGTGTTTCTACTGGTTCACTTATTTCTCCTTCTTTCATAGAGAATGCCTTATCTTCAAATTCTTTTACCATTTGTCCTTTAGTAAATTCACCTAAAGCTCCACCTTTTTCAGCATTACCAGTATCTTTTGAGTATTCTTTTGCAAGTTCAGCAAAATCTTCCCCATTATCTAATTTTTGTTTTACTTCTTTAGCTGTTTCTTCATCTTCAACAAGAATATGATCTGCATCTACTTTTTCAAAACTTTCTTTATTTTCTTCGTAGTATTTATCGATATCTTCATCACTTACAGGATTATTTTCTTTAAACCATTCTAAGTGTTTGGTATAAAGAATATCTTTTCTGATAGTATCTTTAAACATATCATTATCCATATTGTAGTCTTCTAGCATTTTATCAAAGGCATCTTTGCCATTTTGTCTGTTAATATTTTCAACAGTTTGCATAAATTCATCTGAAACTTCTTTATCGGTTACAGTAATATCGTGTTTGGCAGCATCATCTGAAACTAACTTATCTCTAACCATCATGCTAACTACTTTTGATTTTGCATTTTCACTGCTTGCTAAAAATGCAGAATAAAATGCCATTTCATCTTTATATTTATCTTTGCTTAGTTCATCACCATTTACTAAGGCTACAGCATTTTCTGGTAATTTCTCATCAGTTTTTTCTTTTTTATCTGCTGTGTCTGCTTTTTCTACGGTTTCAGTTTTATTTGTAGCAGAATCATTATCTGTTTTTGTTGTTTCATTGTTACAAGCTGCTAAGAACATTGAACTTGCTAGCATAATTGTTAAAATTTTATTTGTCTTTTTCATTTTTACTCCTTACCTTACATATTACTTCTAGTAAATCATAAGTATCGATTAATTTTGTATTTGATATAGGGATTTTAAAAGATGGATTGGCTGACAGGTCAAGTTTCATCTCTCCCTTATACTCTTCACTTATTTTTTTTAGTTCATCTATACTAAAATCATCCCTATTTGTAAAATTGATATTAATGTAGCCATCCCTTTCACGGATTTCTTTAAAACCGATTGATTCAGCCAAAGATTTTATCATGGATACATACATTATATTATCCACCATTACTGGTATATCTCCATAAATATCAATCAAATCTTCTACTAATATATTATAATCTTCTATATTTTCAATATTTGCAATTCTCGTATATATTTCAATTTTTTGTGATTGATCAGAGATATAGGTATTTGGTATATAAGCATTGACTTTAATATCAATATAAACATCTGATTTTTTCTTAATATCAACTTCTTTTCCTGAGGCTTTTTCTACTGCTTCTTGAAGGTATTTTACATATAGATCATATCCTACAGCTTCTACATGACCACTTTGACTTTCTCCTAAGAGATTTCCTGCGCCACGTAGCTCTAAATCTTTCATAGCAATCTTATAACCACTACCAAAGTCAGAGAAGTCCCTAATAGATTTTAATCGCTTTTCGCTAATTTCTGATAAAACTTTGCCGCGTCTATAGGTAAAATAAGCATAGGAAGACCTACTTCCCCTGCCTATGCGACCCTTTAATTGGTAAAGTTGGGATAGACCCATCATATCTGCATCATAAATAATTATTGTATTTACATTTGCTATATCCATACCTGTTTCTATAATGGTTGTAGAAAGGAGAATATCTATATCCCCACTTACAAAGTCATTCATTATTACTTCAATTTGTCTTGGAGTTAGTTTACCATGGATAATTTCTACTCTTGCCTCAGGTATAAGTTCTACTATGTGATTATAAAGTAAATCAATATTGTGGACCCTATTATAAACAAAGTAAACTTGACCATCACGAGCAAGCTCTCGTTCGATAGCTGCTTTTATAATATTTTCATCATATTCAATCACATAGGTATTTACTGGTAGCCTTTCTTCTGGCGGTTCATCTAGGGTTGATAAATCTCTTATACCAGCTAGTGACATTTGTAAAGTTCTTGGAATTGGGGTTGCTGATAAAGTTAATACATCTAAGCTTGTTTTAAGTTGCTTTAGTTTTTCCTTATGTTTTACCCCAAACCTTTGCTCTTCATCAATGATAAGCAGACCCAGATTTTTAAATTTTACATCTTTTGATAAAACTCTATGAGTTCCTATAACTATATCCACTTTGCCAGTCTTTAAGTCTTTTATAGTTTCATCTTGCTCTTTTTTAGAATTAAATCTAGATAAAAGTCTAGCTTCAATTGGAAATTCTTTAAATCTTTCTTTCATTGTTTCATAGTGTTGACTGGCTAAAATTGTAGTTGGTACTAAAAATGCTACCTGATATCCATCAACGATTGCCTTAAATGCAGCTCTAAGGGCAACTTCAGTTTTTCCATAACCTACATCACCGGTTAATAGACGGTCCATAGGCTTATCTTTTTCCATGTCTTCTTTTATTTCATGGATACTTCTTAACTGGCTATAAGTTTCCTCATAAGGAAAAGATTCTTCAAATTCTTTTTGCCAAGGGGTATCTGGTGAAAATGCATGACCAACTTCCTTAGATCTTTTGGCATATAGTTTTACTAAATCATCTGCTATTTCATCTACTGCTTTTTTAGCACGAGCTTTAGCCTTTGACCAAGTTGGAGAACCTAGAGTAGATAAGCGTGGTTTCTCACCCTTATTACCTATGTATTTACTAACTAAATTCATTTGGTCAACTGGTACATAGACTTTATCATTGCCCTTATAATTAATTACTATAAAATCTTTCTGTATGTTATTTACTTCTATTTTTTCTAGGCCATCATAAACACCTATACCATTATTTTCGTGAACTACATAATCACCTTTATCCAAGTCAGAATAATTGATGATATCAGTAGATGACATTTTATTTTTTATCTTTTTCTTAACTTTTTTCTTACTTGTACCATAAACTTCTTTTTCAGTAAAAAAATAAAAGTTATATTCTGGCAGATAATACCCTTCGCTAGCTGTATCACTAGTAACTGTAATTTTGGCATTATAGTCATCTGATATATCTAAGATATCATTTTCTCTAAGAGCATTTATCAAATTTTCTTTATTGTTTTCATTGCCAGCAAAAATAAAAGTTTTTGCATCTGATTTTTGATGTTTTAATGAATCTGCAACAGTAGTTATTTTCCTGTTAAAATGCTCTGCCTCAATTGTTTTAAATTCAAGGAGCATTTTTGGATTAAATAGCTTGGATCTTTTAAGAATAGATGTGAGATTTATAATAGGGTAACTTTCTATTTTTTTATAAATATCTTCTGCTTTTACTAAGAGGTTAGCAAAATCAGTAAAAACTTCTCCCCTTTCTCTTTGAATTGTAACATCTTCTAAAAACCTATCATAAGATTCATTTTCTTCATCATAGATTCTAGCAATATCATCTATAACAAAAATTGTATCAGCTGATAGATAATCTATAAAAGTTTCATAATTATCAGCCCTATAGGCATTTATCAAATCCCAGTTAGCTACATACATACTATCTTTTATGTATGACTTAATTTGTTTATACTTATCTATTAGCTTTTGATCATTGGCATCTTTTATATTTTTTTCTAATTTTTTAATATTATTATCAATATTTGTTATAGCATTATCAAAATCGTCCTGATCATAGATAAGTTCATTTAAAGGTGAGATAGTAACCTCATCTACTTTTTTAATAGTACGTTGGTTTTTCTGATCAAAAATTCTAATTGAATCGATCTCATCATCAAAAAGCTCAAGTCTAACTGGATTTTCATAATCTATTGGCCAAAAATCTATAATAGAACCACGTTTTGCGTATTCACCTTTATTTTCTACAAGGGTAGTAGGACTATAGTTTAAACTTACAAGGGTGCTTATAAATTCATCTACATCTACAATATCCTCACCAGATATTCTAACAAAGCTATTGTTAAATTTACGTAAAGGTGTGATTTTATTTACTATTGCATCCATGGTTGTTATAGTAATTTGCTTTTGTCCCCTAGCTTGGCTAATTAAATTTTCCATCCTAAGACTTTTTATATCTTCATCAACCGATTTTATATTGTAAAAATTAATCTCACTTGCTGGATATAGACTTGCCACATCTACTAAATTGTTTATATTTCTCTGATAGTCTTTAGCTTTTTTTTCATTTTCTGTAATGACTAAGATGTTTTTATCCAAAGTATCAAAAAGAGATAAAATCAAATGTGCTTTTATCCCTTCAGTAAGACCATGTAAGTAAATAGGTGAATCACTTATATAATTCGCTTTTATTTTATTTAGTTGTTCAGTATTTTCTAATATTTTAATTAATTGATTCATTTATCATTATTTTCCAATAAATCTATTGAGTTATACTTATTCATTGCCTTATCGATATTTGATTCTAGCATCATTTCGATAGCTTCTGCAGCCATAATAATTTCTTCTCTTACTATATCCACATCTTCCCCATGAAACCCACTTAATACAAAGTTTGCAAGATTCATATATTCTGGTTTTTGTCCTACAGCAATTTTTATCCTAGGAAACTTATCAGTTTGGGTTTGATATATTATAGATTTCATTCCATTATGAGTACCGGCAGACCCTTTTTTCTTTATACGGATACGTCCAAAGTCTATATCTATATCATCTAGAATAACTATAAGTTTATCATCATCAAATTTATAAAAGTTTTTAAAATCCCTTACTGATTCACCAGAATTATTCATATAAGTTTGTGGCTTTATAAGCATAACTTTTTGGCCAGAGATTTCTCCCTGACCATAAAGTGCTTTGTGTTTTAATTTTTTGACATTAATGTTATGTTTTTCTGCTAAATAATCTATTGTCATAAAACCAACATTATGTCTAGTATTTTCGTATTGTAAGCCTGGATTTCCAAGCCCCACTATATAGTACATTTATTCTTCATCCTCAAATAACCCACTAATTGACTCGTAAGTATTTATTCTGTGAATAGCTTCAGCTAATAATGGTCCTACTTCTAATTGGGTTAATTTATCTATTCTTTTTTCTTCTGGTAGGTATATTGTATCAGTAATAACTACTTCTTTTACTTTTGAATCTTCTAGTCTTTTTACAGCTGGACCTGATAATACCCCGTGTGTTGCAGCAATGTATACATCTTTTGCACCATTATCAATTAAGTAATTTGCAGCATTTGTAATAGTTCCTGCTGTATCTACCATATCATCTACAAGAATAGCTGTTTTTCCTTTAAAATCACCAATTACATTCATTACTTCTGAAACATTTGGTCTAGGTCTTCTTTTTTCGATAATAGCAATTGGTAGTTTTAGGTAGTCAGAAAATTCTCTAGCACGTCTTACACCACCAAGGTCAGGACTTACTACAACATAATCATCTGGCTTATCGTATGCTTCATCCTTAAAGTATTCTGATAATAGTCTAATAGCTGTAAAATGGTCTACTGGTATATCAAAGTACCCTTGAATCTGTCCTGCGTGTAGATCCATAGTAATTACTCTATCAGCACCTGCTTCAGTAATAAGATTAGCAACTAATTTTGCAGTTATAGGTTCACGACCACGTGTTTTTCTATCTTGGCGAGCGTAACCATAATAAGGAACAATAACATTTATATATCCAGCAGAGGCACGTCTACAAGCATCAATCATTATTAAAAGTTCCATTAAGTTATCATTTGTTGGTGATGAAGTAGGTTGTACTATGTATACATCCTTACCTCTGATTGATTCATTAATAATTATTTTGATTTCCCCATCGCTAAATTTTTCAATATCTGCATCGCCTATTTTTTTGTCTAAGCTTCTTGCAATTGATTCAGCTAATTTTGGGTTTGCATTACCTGTTAAAAGTTTTAATTCTCCTCTGTGAATAGATGATTGTGATTTATCAGATGTCATTTCTGCTCCTTTTCTTTTTCTAAATCTCTTTTACGTTTTTTTTCTACATAGCCAGGTATATTTTTTTGCTCGGCACGCTCTATTGATAGGGCGCCTTGCTCAACATCATCTGTAATTGTAGAGCCTGCTGCTATGTATGCTTCTTCTTCTATAATTACTGGGGCAATAATATTTGAATTTGATCCTATAAAAGCATTGTCTTTAACTATTGACCTATGTTTAAATTTGCCATCATAATTTACAAAAATAACCCCACAGCCAATATTTATTTTACTACCTAAATCAGAATCTCCAATATAAGCTAGATGCCCTGCTTTGGTGCCATCACCAATTGTAGCATTTTTTACTTCTACGAAGTTTCCAATGTGAACATTTTTACCAAGCTTCGCCTTAGGTCTTAGGTGGGCATAGGGACCTACGTCTGATCCTTCATCTACAAAGGATTTTTCTATTACAGAATTATTGATTTTTACATTATCTTTTAAAATAGAATCTTCTATTCTAGATGAACCTTCTATGATGCAGTTTTCCCCAATTTCACTTTTTCCTAAAATTTTAACAGGTCCTGAAATTATAGTATCCATACCGATTTTAGCTTGTGGATCAATTATTGCTATTTCAGGGTTTTCTATTATAACACCATTTAGCATATGATTTTCATTTACTCGTTTTTGCAGTATTTTCTTAGCCTCAGCAAGCTCTTTTTTATTATTTATACCATAAAATTCATCAGCATCACTGGCAGCAAAGGCCATGACTCTTTTACCATCATTATATAAAATTTTTATGCAGTCTGTAAGATATAGCTCACTTTGGTCATTATTTGTATCAAGCTTAGCTAAAGCTTGCTTTAAGTCTTCTCCTTTAAAAATATATATACCAGTATTTATTTCATCTATAGCTATTTGGTTTATATCTAGGTCTCTGTCTTCAACTATACCTATAAAGTTTCCATCATCATCTCGGATAATTCTACCGTAGCTTTTTGGATTTTGGACCCTAGTTGATAAGACAGATGCACTGCTATTAGATTCTTTATGATTTTCTACAAATTCTTTTAAGCTTTCCTTAGTAATTAAAGGTATATCGCCATTTAAAACTAAAACTTGATCATCATCTGCAATTTCATTTATGGCAAGAGATGCTGCATAACCAGTTCCATAAGGATAAGCATCACCTATCTTTTGCTCTATTATGGTCTCAGCTGGAAAAAGTTCTGCTAGCTTGTCTTTATTTTTCCCACCGATTATTATTGTTTGTGAGTCATCAAGCTTTGATGCATCAACGACGTATTTTATAATTTCTCGATTTAATAATTTATGTAAGACTTTGGATGTTTTGGACTTCATCCTAGTCCCTTCACCCGCAGCCATTATTATTGTTTTTAGCATAAGTTTTACTCACTGGCTACTTCTAGAGCTAAAGTCATCATGTCTGTGTAAGACTTTTCACGATTTTCTGCACTATCGGCTACATTTTCTACTAGAGAATCACTTATGGTAAATATACCAAGACCTTTTTTGCCATATTTTCTAGCAGCCATAAATAGTCCATAACTTTCCATTTCTACACATAAAACTCCGTACTTACGTAAGCTTTCAAAAACTCCTTCTGGTAATTCATTGTAAAACTGGTCTGAACTGTGTACTTGACCGCAATGGGTTGGGTAGCCTAATTCTAAAGATTTATTATAAGTTTCAAGCAATAAATTAAAGTCAGGTGTAGAAGCAAAGTTAATGTTTGCAAAAAGGTTATCATTTATAGAACTTTCTGAACAAGCACTTGTAGCTAAAACTATATCGTGAAGTTTTATATCTTCTTGCATGGAACCTGCAGTACCGATTCTTATTATGGTATCTACATCATAACCACCAAAAAGTTCATTATAGTAAATCATTGATGAAGGTATTCCCATGCCTGATCCCATTACTGAAACTTTTTTTCCTTTATAATAACCTGTAAACCCAAGCATGCCGCGTGTCTTGTTAAACTGGGTTACATCTTCTAGGAAATTTTCTGCAATGAATTTTGCTCTAAGAGGATCTCCTGGCATCAATACAGTTTTTGCAATTTGATCAGCACTTGTTGCTGAAATATGTGGTGTAGGTATATTCATAATTTCTCCTAATATTTAATTTCATATACTATGATAACATTTTTAAAATTATTTTAAAACTAAAAAAAGATAGACTTACTTTCTATCTTTTCTCAATCTCTGTTATTTTATCAACTCTTCTTTGGTGGCGGCCACCTTCAAAGTCTGTAGTTACAAACTCTTCAACAATCATTTTTGCAGTTTCACTACCTATTACTCTGGCCCCAAGGCATAAGCAATTTGCATTATTGTGAGCTCGGCTCATCCTAGCAGAAAAAGCTTCTGAAACACAGGCAGCTCTTATACCATCAATTTTATTTGCAGAAATACTCATTCCAAGTCCTGTTCCGCAAACTAAAATTGCAAAATCAGCTTCCTTATCTAAGACTTTTTGACAAGCTTTTTGAGCAAAATCAGAATAATCGACACTATCTGTTCCATCTGTACCTACATGGATTACCTCATGTCCTAATTCTTCTAATTTTTCTTTAATAGGCTCATATAAATCAATACCACCATGGTCATTACCTATTGCATAAATCATAGCTTATCCTCCTATTGTATAAATTCTATTTTAATGGTAACATACGGATATCAACTTTACAAGTAATAGCAAAAAGCATATGATATATTGTAATAAAGTAAGTAGAACTAGGAGATATAATGTTTGAATTTAATTTAAATGGACACGATTATAAGTATGTTCATTTTATCGGTATAGGCGGTATTTCAATGAGTGGTATCGCTTCTTTACTGTTAAATAAAGGATATAAGATATCAGGATCTGATAGATCAATGTCTGATATCGTAGAGAATTTAAAAAATAATGGCGCTGAAATTTACATAGGTCAAAGAGCAGAAAATATTACAAACCCTGACCTAGTAGTATATACAGATGCTATTTTAGATGATAATGAAGAATTAATAGCAGCAAGAAAACTTGATGTACCAGTTGTTACACGAGGAGTATTTTTAGGAGCTTTAATGAGAAATTATAAGCATTCCATAGCGGTCTCAGGCTCTCACGGTAAATCAACAGCAACAAGTATTATTTCAAAAATATTACTAAACTCAAGTGAAGATGCTAGTATTCTTTTAGGTGGAGAGTTGGATGATATGGATGGCAACGTCCATGTTGGTGATGATAAGTATTTAGTGACTGAAGCTTGTGAGTATAAGGGAAATATTAGATACTACTATCCACAAACAGTAATAATTTTAAATATAGATGAAGACCACCTAGATTATTATAAGGACTTAGATGATATAGTAGACACATTTAAAACATATCTAAGAAACCAAGATAAAAACTCTAAAACTATTTTAAATCTTAATGAGGAAAATAATAAGCTAATTATTGATTCAGTTCAAGGTGAGCTAATAACCTATGCCCAAGAGAATTATGATGCTAACTATGTTGCCCACAATATTGCCTTTGATGAAATAGGTAGACCAAATTTTGACTTAAAAATGAAAGATGGAAATATTGAGCATTTTGAACTTGGAGTTATAGGCCGTCATAATATAAACAATGCAATGGCTGCAATAATTGCAACTTATGAAAATGGTATTGACTTAGATACAATCAAGGAAAGTCTAAGGACATATACTGGCCTAAAACGTAGGATGGAAATAATTGGCCATGTAAATGATTCAACTATCATGACAGATTACGGGCATCATCCATCAGAAATTGAAGTAACCCTAAATGCTTTAAAAGAGCACACTGAAGGAAAACTTGTTTGTGTATGGCAACCCCATACCTATAGTAGGACAAAGTCTTTATTTGATGATTTTTTAACTTGCTTTGATGCAGCAGATGAAGTTATTATAACTGATATATATGCAGCTCGTGAAAAATATGACCCAACTATTCATTCAAAAGATGTAGTAGCTGCTCTAAATAAAAAAGGAATAAATGCTAAGTATCTTGCTACTTTCGAAGAGGCAAGAGACTATGTTTATGACATAGCAGATCCATCAGATTTAATACTTACTACTGGATGTGGTAACCCTGATGTTCTTGCTCATATGATAGTAGATGATCAAGTAAAAGTAAGTGCTTAATTAAAAATGACCCCCTAATGGAGGTCATTTTTTTAATATGTACATATTTAAAAATCGTGCGCTAAATCTAAGGATATAGCCATGGCTTCATTTATTTTTATCATAACCGTATCATCGAAGTTGCCGATTTTCTCTCTTAGTCTTCTCTTATCAATAGTTCTAAGTTGCTCTAGTAAAGCTACGCTATTTTTAGGAAGACCAAATTCGTTTCCTCTTATCTTTACATGGGTGGGAAGTTTTGCTTTGTTAAGTTGGCTGGTGATTGGTGCGACAATGATGGTCGGGGAATATTTATTCCCCACATCATTTTGCACAACTATAACAGGTCTAACTCCCCCCTGCTCACTTCCCACAACTGGAGATAGATCTGCATAGAACAAATCTCCTCTTTTAATCTTCATAGATTTCTCCTATATAATTATCTATACTAATTATTTTACCACTTTTTTTGTAAATTCTAGGTACACGGAGATTAATTGAAGTCATTAGTTCATAAGGAATAGTATCAATTTTTGATGCTTCTTTATATATATCAGGATATATTATTACCTTATCATCGACCTTTACATCTATACCTGTCACATCCACCATCATTTGGTCCATGCAAACCCTGCCAATTACTTTGCAAAGTTTTCCATTTATAAGAACTTCTCCAAGATTTGAAAAAGCTCTTATAAAACCATCTGCATAGCCGATACTTAATGTAGCAATTTTCATAGGTTTATCTGCTATAAATGTTCTACCATAGCTTATTGATGTGCCAGCTTCAACGTCTTTTATAAAGATAACGCGTGATCTAAAAGAAAAACATTGCTTTAGCTCTTCATTGTTTTCTTCCCTTAGTAAATCAGATGGATAGATACCATAAGTTGCTATGCCTACACGCATCATATCTTTGCTAATATTGTGCTTTATGGCAGCCGCACTGTTTGCAATATGAACAAATTTTAAATCAAATGCATCATTAATGTCGTTAATGATTTTTTTAAATTTATCATGCTGCATTTCAGTATATGAAGTGTCAGCCTCATCTGCAGTTGAAAAATGTGTAAATACTGAAATAATATTTAAATTTTCCAGACTTTTAAGCTCTCTTATCTCATTTTCTTCAAAGTCCCTAAAGCCTATCCTTCCCATTCCGGTATCAAGGAGGATATGAGCATTTACTTTTTTGTCTATATAATCATTTATTTTTTTAGCGTAGTTTAAGTCAAAAATTGGTATATCTATATCATAGTCTATACATTTTTTAACATCTTTATAATAAACAGCACCTAGAATTAAGATTGGTTTGCTAATACCTGCTTCTCTTAAAGAAATGGCTTCATTAAGTCTGGCAACTGCAAAATAATCTACAAATTCTTCAATTTCTTCTGCAATCTTATAGGCTCCTAAACCATAACCATTTGCTTTTAAAACTGCGCAATACATAGAGTCTGGATTTATACTTCGAATATTTTGAACATTTTCTATAATCTTGTCAATATCAATTTCTACATAACTTTCAATCATAATTACCTCAATTTCTTTATTGCATCTGGTAAGCTATCTATAATATCTGTTGCCATCAGTGAATCTTCACCAAGTTTTTGACTTGCTATATCTCCTGCTAGGGAATGAATGTAGACTCCTAATTTAGCAGCCTGAAATGGATCTAATCTCTTCATAAAACTTGCAATAACACCTGTTAAAACATCGCCCACTCCAGCCGTGGCCATGCCAGGATTGCCTATTTCATTTTTATAAAAGTTTTCGCCATCTGTAACTATTGTTTGATTTGATTTTAAAACAAGAATAACATCATTATCTTTAGCAAATTTTCTAGCTATATTTTCCTCATCGGCTTTTATTTTATCAATTTCAATATCTGTTAGTCTAGAAAATTCTCCCATGTGGGGAGTAAGTATTATATTATTTTTAGACTTTAGTATACTTAAATCTTTGCTAATAGCATTTAAACCATCTGCATCTATAATAATATCTATGTCAGTACTTGTTATTATTTCACTTATAAGCTTATCTAAATTTTCGCCCTTTCCCATACCTGGGCCGATTATAAGAGCATCTTTGTCATCAATATTATCTAATATTTGTTTAACTATTTCTGGACTATAATAAAAGTTTTGACAAGCAATTTCTTTTATTATCTGCTCGTTAGCTTTTATCTGTAGAATTTTACTAATCGACTTTGGAGCTAGGATGAAAGTCATACCCGCACCTGTTCTCATAGCAGCTAAGCTAGCCATATAAACTGATCCTGCCATACCACTACTACCACCAAGAACAGCTATTCTACCATAATCTCCCTTGTGAGATTCTGATTTTCTTTTTGGCATTAATGCTTTAATCTCTTTGCTAATATTCATCTGATATTGCTCCTTAATTTGACAAATGGCTATGGCATAATTGCCATCATGACTAATGGAGATGCTACCATTTATCTCTTTTCCACCTAGCAAGGCTATTGGTCTGTTATCTATATGTTTGATTTCAATTTTTTTTCTTAAAATATAGGCCAAGTTTAAATTAATTGCCTTAATGATGGCTTCTTTTGCTGCAAATATTCCTGCTAGAGTTTGTAAACTATTTATTTTATTAAAACTATAAGTAAGCTCGTTTTCAGTATAAATCTTTTTTAAAAATTTATCGCTAGCTTTTATAGAAAATTTTTCTATATCTACAAGGTCTATGCCAATCATATTAAATCTTTGCTTAGTTTTCTTGCATTTTTCTTTATATCTTCTATATCTAAGTATGTGTATTTACCATTTTCATAAAGTAAATCACCATCTACAAATACATAGGATATATCATTTTCATAGGTTGAATAGCAAATGGATGCTATCAGGTCATTTTGAGGTATGTGATTTATATTATCAATATCTATCATAATTAAATCAGCACATTTACCTTCCTCAACTGTGCCCACTTTATCATCTATACCTAAGGCTTTAGCTCCATTTATTGTTGCCATTTTTAAAACATCAAATGCTTTTAAATTGTCAGCTGCTTTTAATTTTGATATTAAGGATGCTACTTCTATTTCTCTAAGCATGGATTGCTTATTATTACTTGAAGCTGAGTCAGTTCCTAGGGCTACATTTACCCCACCTTCCATTAAACGGGCTACATCACAAATTCCTGATGACAATTTTAAATTGCTAGATGGGTTGTGAATCACAGATACATTTTTGTCTCTTAAAATTTCTATGTCCTTATCTGATAAATGCACCCCATGGGCTGCTATGGTTCTGTTATCAAAAATATTGCATTCATTAAATACTTCTGTGGGGCTTTGGCCATATTTTTTATAGCACTCTTCATTTTCAAATTTAGTTTCTGAGAGATGGATATGGATTGGAATTTCATTATCTTTTGCTATAGCCGCAACTTTTTTTAGATAATCTTTATCTGTTGTATATACTGCATGGGGTCCCATAGCTATTTCTATTTTTCCATTATGGCCATTATATTTTTTATGTAGGTTTATACACTCATTTATTTTCTCATCATCTGGATCTGGACTTGCTAGTCCCCTTGATATTTGTGCTCTAAGTTTTGCTTTATCTAAGGCTTTTATGGTTTGTTCTTCAAAAAAATACATATCCGCGAAAGTAGTTGTGCCAGTTTTTATCATCTCAGCAAAAGATAATAAAGATGCATGATATACTATCTCTTCGGTAAGTTTAGCTTCTACTGGGAAAATATAATCATTTAACCAAGTAAAAAGCTCATTATCATCACCATAGTTTCTAAAATAACTCATAGCTACGTGGGTATGGGCATTAATAAAACCTGGCATGGTTATATAATTTGACCCATCTATTATTTTATCAGCTTCAAAATCTTCTAGTTTTCCTATTTTAGATATTATTCCATTTTCTATGTAAATATTACCTTGTTTTATATTATCATCTACCATAGATAAAATATTTGTATTTTGGATTAATGTGTTCATATTACAAAAAAGGAGTGGGTGCCCACTCCTTATTCTCCTATCTTTTCTTTTAATAAATTAGTTATCTCAACTGGATTTCCCTTACCCTTGGTCTTTTTCATAGCTTGGCCAACTAAGAAACCAAAAGCACGGTCTTTTCCGTTTTTGATATCTTCAATTGATTCTGGATTTTCTGCTAATACTTCATCCACTACTTCTTCTAGTAGGCCACTATCGCTAATTTGTAATAGATTTCTCTCCTCTGCTAGTTTTTCTGGGTCTTCGTTTGACTCAAAAATTTCACGTAATAGTTTTTTAGCTACATTATTATTAATCTTGTCTTCTTTTGCAAGATTTATAAGTTTTGCAAAGTTTTCTACTGATAGGTTCATAGTAGATGGTCTTTGCTCAGTTTCGTTTAATCTTCTAGATAATTCTGTTAAAATCCAATTCGCAGATATTTTTGCATCCTTTACTAATTCATTAGTACTTTCAAATAACTCTGCAAGTTCTCTATCATTTGCTAGTAGGTTTGCATCATACTCTGTCATATCATATTCTTTTATATAACGACTTTGTTTTTGACTTGGTAATTCTGGTAGATTTTCTCCAACACTATTTATATAGCTATCTTTTAGATATATTTTAGGAATATCACCATCTACAGAAAACCTATAATCATTTCCTACTTCTTTATGACGCATATGGATAGTTTCTAACTTTTCGTCATCCCATCTTCTGGTTTCTTTTATACCAGCTTCATTATTTTCTAGAAGTTTTCTTTGACGGTCTTCTTCAAAGGCTAGGGCTTGTTCTATAGCTTTAATAGAGTTCATATTTTTAATTTCAGCTATACTTGTTTTATTGCCTGTATCAGTATCAACTATATTGATATTTACATCCACACGCATAGAACCTTGTGCCATTATACAATCAGATACTTCTAAAAATCTTAAAGTTGATGCAAGTGTTTCTACAAATTCACGTGCTTCATCTGGCGATTCTATATCAGGTTTTGTAACTATCTCTATAAGTGGAACACCGGCACGGTTATAATCCATTAGTGTTCTACCTTCTTCATCACGATTTGATTTTCCTGTATCTTCTTCCATATGGATTTCGATTAGACCGACTTTTTTACCATTTGAAAGTTCTACATAACCATTTGTAGCATAAGGTTTATCATATTGAGTAATTTGATAGCCCTTAGTTAAGTCTGGATAAAAATATTTTTTCCTATCCATTTTTTGATTATTTGCTATATCACAATTAAAAGCAAGTCCTGCTCTAAGAGCAAGTTCGACTGCTTTTTCATTCATAACTGGAAGAGCACCTGGATGCCCTAAACAAACTGGGCATACATTTGTATTTGGTACTGCTCCAAATTCATTTTTACAGGAGCAAAACATTTTTGTATTAGTTGCTAGCTCCACGTGGATTTCTAGACCTATTATTGTTTTAAAATTCATTTTGCCTCCCCTAAAAATTTATCAGCTGCATTTATAACTTTATTATCTTCAAATCTATTTCCAATAAATTGGATAGATCCTGATATCCCTTCTTTTACTGGAATAGATAGTCCGCACATACCAGCAAGGTTTACAATAACATTAAATCCATCAGCTTTAAAATCTGAAAGTGGATCTTTCTCTGTTTTTTCATCTAAATCATGCGGTAAGCTTGTTGATGTTGGTGTTACAATCAAATCATATTCACTAAATAACTCTTCTAATTCTTCTTTAATCAAGGTACGAAGCTTTAGTCCTTTTTTGTAAATTTTTTGATCATCTTCTGCTGATAAATACATAGTACCTAAGGCAATTCTTCTTTGGACCTCTTCGCCAAAGCCTTCTGATCTAGACTTTATATATAGGTCTGATAAATCTTTATAGCCATCAGTTTGGTGACCGTATCTTACTCCATCAAACCTACTCATATTTGATGAAACTTCAGAACTCATTACTATATTATAAACAGGATTTGCATAAATTGCATATTTTAGTTCTATTTCTACTAAATTTGCACCAAGGTCTTTAAGTCTTTTTAAAGCTAACTTGTAATCTTCTTTTACAGCTTCTTCTATACCATTATAAAGAATGCTATCTGTGCTAATAACTGCAATATTTTTACCATTAAAGTCATAGTCTTCTTTTTTATATTCATAGGCATCAATGATAGCAGTCATATCATTTTCATCTGGTGAAGATGTAATATCAGCTAATAATCTTAGATCATCTATATTTTTTGCAAATAAACCTACTTGGTCTAATGTATTTGCCATTGATACCACACCATAACGGCTCATTAGAGAATATGTTGGTTTATATCCAATAATATTTGTGTATGATGCTGGGCCTCTTACTGATCCACCTGTATCGGTTCCTAAAGAAACTAATACATCCTCATTTGAAACTGCAACTGCAGATCCTGATGAAGATCCACCGGGTGTTTTTGATGTGTCTAAGTTATTTTTTACCGGACCAAAATATGAAGTTTTTGAGCTTGCACCCATGGCAAACTCATCCATATTTGTTTTAGCAATTATAATTGCATCTTCTTTTAATAAGTTTTCAACAACTGTAGCATTATAAATTGGAGTAAAATCTTCTAGCATCTTTGATCCACAAGTCATTTTCATATTTTCATATGAAATGTTATCTTTAACTGCGACAGGTAAACCAAAAAGTTTTCCTAACTCTTCACCATTTTTTAATTTATTATCTAAGTATTCTGCTCTTGTTAGGGCATCCTCTTCATCATAAGAGATATAAGCATTGTGCTCATTTTTCTTAATTTTTTCTAATGTTTCTTTTGTATAATCAGTAACTGAAATTTCTCCAGATTTTAATTTACTTACTAAATTTTCTATATTCATAAAATCTCCTATAAATTCCAATCTAATCTAAAATATCCAAATTCTTTATCTGGTGCATTTTTTAATGCCTCATCACGGCTAGATGATTCTTTCGCCTCATCTTTTCTAAAAACTGCTTTGTGGGCATCAATGCTTTCAGTCATTTCTACATTCTCGGTATCCACATCAAAAATATCTTCTATAAAATCAATTACAATATTAAATTTGTCGGACAAGTCATCTACATCTTTGCCTTCAAGGCTAAGATTTGCTAGTCTATAAATTTTTTCTACTTCTTTTGCTTGCATCTTACTTCCCTTCTAGGTGGTTTAAAAAGTCATAAAGTTTTTCTCCTTCATAAACTTCCACACCCAAGTCTCTGGCTTTTGTCAGTTTTGATCCTGCTTTTTCTCCACAAAGGAGAGCATCAGTATTTTTTGAAACAGAACCTGTAACCTTACCGCCATTTTTTTCAATTAATTCTTTTATATCATCTCTCTTGTAATTTTCCATAGTTCCGGTAATTACAAAAGTTTGATTTTCTAGTTCATTTGAAGATTCATCTTCATTGACCTCATTTAATTTGATACCCTTTGATAAAAGAATATCTATAGCGTCACTTATTTCTTCATCTTTAAAAAACTCTACTATATTATCAGCTGTTATTTCGCCAATATCGTCTATTTCAACTAATTGCTCGGCTGTAGCGTGTCGTAGATTATTAAAGGTTTTAAATTTATTTGCAAGGTCTCTTGCAGTACGCTCCCCCACATTTGGTATGCCTATAGCATAAATAAACCTATTTAAATCGCGATTTTTACTTAACTTTATGGCATCGAGCAGATTTTGAGATTTTTTTGGACCAAACCTATCTAAGTTTATCAAATCATCATAGGTTAAATCATAGATTTCATATATATCATCTATATCTAACTCATCCATTAGTTGGGCTATGGTTTTTTCTGATAAACCCTCTATATCCATAGCATTTCTAGAAGCATAATGTTCCATACGTGCTAATAGTTGAGGAGTGCAGGATATAGAGTTTGGACAAATAATATGAACATTGCCTTCTATTAGTTCAGTATTACAATATGGGCAATGAGTTGGTCTTTCAATTTTTTTTGTACCATCTTGATTTTCATCCACTACACCAAGAATTTCTGGAATAACATCATTAGACCTTCTAATAAAGACCTGTGAACCTATGCGCACTTTTTTTCTTAAAATATCATCATAGTTATTTAAAGTTGCACGAGAAACAGTTGCCCCTGAGAAATCTACGGGTTCAAGTATTGCAGATGGTGTAACTTTTCCTGTCCTACCTACATTCCATACTACATCTAAAAGTGTTGTAGTAAATTCTTCAGCTTCAAATTTAAAAGCAACTGACCATCTAGGAAATTTATTAGTAAATCCTAGGACTTCTTGGGTTCTTATGTCATTTATTTTTATAACGACCCCATCAGTTAAGATATCGAGAGTCTTTCTTTCAACCTCAATTCTTTCAAGTTCTGCGATTATTTCATCGTAGGTCTTTACTAACTTGTGGTAGGGATGAATGTTAAAATCTTCTTTTTTAAGAAACTCTAACATATCTTCTTCAGTTGAAAAATCTAGGTTAGTTGTTGAAATATTATAAAAGTAAGCTGTTAAATTTCTTTTGCGGGTTTCGTTTGTATCAAGGTTTCTTAAAGCTCCTGCAGCAGCGTTTCTTGCATTTTTTAGCTGAAATTCATTTTCTTTATTATATCTTTCTAGTTCTGATAGAGGCATTAATGCCTCTCCTTGGATTTCTATTAAAGACTTTTCTTCAATTTCTAACGGCACTGATTTTATGGTCTTTACTTGTGCTGAAATTTCCTCGCCAACAATACCATTACCCCTAGTTGCAGCATTTATAAGATTGCCATTTTCGTAAGTCAGATTTATAGTTAAACCATCAAACTTATACTCCATTACAAACTCGAGTTCTGGTAGCTTATCATCATTATCTTCATTATAAGCATTACAAAGTCTAATAGCCCTATCTATCCAATTTTTCAAATCATCATAAGACTGGGCCTTATCTTGCGAATACAATCTTGAAATATGAAAGTGTTTTTCAAATTTTTCTAAAACCTCTCCTCCTACTTTTTGGGTGGGAGAGTTTTCAGGATGTATACCTGTTTCATTTTCTAGTTGTTTTAGCCTATCATATAACTTATCGTACTCACCATCAGATACCAAAGGTGCATCTAGGGTGTAATAATGATAGTTTAATTCTTCAATTTTTTCTATTAGTTCATTAATTTCTTCTTTTTTATCCATATTACACCTTATATATTGGAGCATAGTCTTGGTTGAGTTTTTTGAGTCCTTTTTTATCAAAGGCTACCACTAACTCATTGCCATCTTCGCTTTCTTTTATCTGAACTACCATGCCCTTACCCCATTTAGAATGAACAACTTTATCACCAACTTGGTAAGTTTCATCACTATTTTCATGCTTCTTAAGTTTTGTGTCTAATACCGATTGACGAGTTTTTTCTCTCATGTAATCTTCATTAGAGGCTCTTTCAAAGGATCTAGAATTAAAACTAGCAAAAGTTTTATTTTCGAGTTCTTTTATATTTTCTCTTATTTCGTCCACAAATCTTGAAGTCTTATAATAGATTGGCTGTCCATAAGATCTTCTAACTTCACTACTAGTTAGATATAGTTTTTCACGAGCTCTAGTAATTGCTACATAAAATAATCTACGCTCTTCTTCTACATTACCTTCATCTATTGATCTTTTTCCTGGGAATAATCCATCATCTAAGCCTACAACAAATACTACTGAAAATTCTAGACCTTTAGCTGCATGCATGGTCATAAGTACTACCGAATCTTCTTTATCTTCTGTCTTTTCCAAATCAGAAATAAGACTTAGATTTTCCAAATAATCATAGATAGTATCATCTGGATTATTTTCTTCGTATTCACTTGCTGCACTTATAAATTCATTGATATTATCAATTCTAGCCCTATCCTCTACCGAATAGCTAGCTTCTAAACTTTTTAAATAACCAGACTTATCTAAAACTTCATTTATCAAATCAGTTATAGTATAATTTAGAGCATTTTTAAATATTTCTTTTAAAGGATTGTAAAACTTAAAGGCTAGTTTATTTAACCTAGCAGTTAATAATTGATCATAATTAGGATTTGTAATAAGCTCTAGCATGGCTATGTCATTTTCACTTGCAATCCTACTCATTTGTTCAACACTTTTTTGACCAATGCCACGTTTTGGCTCATTGATAATGCGTTTTAGGGCAACATCATCCTTAGGATTTACTATAATTTTTAAATAAGAAACTAAGTCTTTGATTTCTTTTCTATCATAGAATTTTAAACCACCAATAACCTTATAATCTATTAGATTTTTCATTAAAGTCTCTTCAAATGGTCTTGATTGAGCATTGGTTCTATATAAAATTGCAATATCACTATATGAGTAACCTGAGTTTACTAGAGATTTTATCTCATCAACTACAAACTTACTTTCTTCACTTTCTACAGAATTGTTTTTGTAGATAACCTCATCGCCATTACCATTTGCAGTCCAAAGATTCTTATCTTTTCTTTCAATGTTATTTTCTATCAAAGAGTTTGCAGTATTTAGTATATTTGATGTTGACCTATAGTTTTGCTCAAGCTTTATTACCTTAGCATCCTCAAAGTCTCTTTCAAAGTTTAATATATTGCTAATATCAGCTCCCCTAAAACTATAAATAGATTGGTCAGCATCACCAACAACTATTACATTATTATGGTAGCCTCCAAAGTATTTTATAAGTTCATATTGAGCAGCATTGGTATCTTGATATTCATCTACAAATACATATTCAAATTTTTTTTGATAATATTCTAAAACTTGCTTATCTTTCATAAAAAGTTCAAGAACTTTTTCTATTAAATCGTCAAAATCTAAGGAGTTATACTCTCTTTTACGTTTTTCATATAAGCGGTATATTTCGTAATATTCATTTTGGTTTCTATAGTAACCATCAATTTTCAAAAACTCACTTGGACTTATAGATTTATTTTTTAAAGAACTTATAAGGTTTTGAGCATCTCTTACACTTATATCATCCTTATATCCCAAGTCGTTTATAATTTCTTTTATCAAAGTTCTCTGATCGTTGGTGTCGTAAATGGTAAAATTAGATGAATATCCTATTTTTTCTATATTCATCCTTAAAATTCTAGCACAAATGGAGTGAAAGGTGCCTATCCAAAGGTGGCTGACATCCATATTTAAAAGAGTAGCCACTCTATCTTTCATCTCATTTGCAGCCTTGTTGGTAAATGTGATTGCTAATATATTTCTAGGGTCTACCCCTTCATTTTCTATTAAATTTGCAATGCTGGTTGTAAGTACTCTTGTCTTCCCACTACCAGCTCCTGCTAAAACTAAAAGAGGTCCTTTTTTATGTAGGACTGCTTGAGTTTGTTTGTCATTTAAACCTTCTAAAATCATCACATTCCCCCTTATCTATTTTATTATACCACATGAAAAAAGAGTAGACATAAAGTCTGCTCTTTAAATTTGTTTATAATAAAAAACTACTTATCTTGATTTTCTCTTTGTCTTTTTAAATCTTTTTCGATAAGTTTATCAAGGACAATGTCATAGCCATTTGATCCATAGTTTAATGATCTATTTACCCTAGAAATAGTTGCAGTTGATGCACCTGTTTCTTCTTCAATAACATTATAAGTTTTTCTAATTTTAAGCAGTCTTGCAACATGTAATCTTTGAGCTATAGATTGGATTTCTCTGGCTGTACAAATGTCTGTAAAAAATGCATAACATTCTTCAACATCATTTAGCATTAAAATTGCTTCAAATAATTCATCTATTTGTTCATTTCTTAATTTTGAATCTGTCATTTTTCCCCCGAGTATATAAAATGTGTCTTTTGTTCCATTAGTATTATACACTAAAATTTGATATGAACATACTTTTGTCAAAATATTCTGCTCATATGATTTTATATGCAAATAATTTTCTATTATGATTCTAATTATCAGATTTATTGCCTATAGCAATTGAAAGTAATTCCTGGCAAAGTTTTTCATTTCTAGCTAGTAACGGACCATGTAAATAAGTTCCGATTGTATTTTTGTATCTAAATCCTTCAGTTTTATCCGAGCCGTTATTGCCATTACCCTCAATCACAGTAGCAAATGGCTTTTGATTTTCGGATAAATAGGTAACTCCCCCATGATTTTCAAAGCCTTCATAAATTTGGCCATTAATAGCATCCTTTATTTTTATATTGCCTGAAAACCTAGAAGCATTTTCTTGGTTTTGGGTGTAGTGATCAAAGATATTAAGGCCCTTAATTTTTTTATTATAGGCGTCAAAGTAGTACTGGCCTAAAAGCTGATAGCCTCCACAAATAGCTAGAAAAACTCCACCATTTTCTATATATTTTTCTAATTCATCTTTCTTTTCTAATAGGTCAGACTGTACTATTCTTTGCTCATAGTCTTGACCTCCACCAAAAAAGACAAAGTCATAAGCATTTGAAGAAAATCTATCACCTATACTTATAGTTTCAGTTTCAACTTCATAACCTTTTTTTCTAGCTTCATGGGCAAAGGCCATTACATTTCCTACATCCCCGTAGGTATTTAATAGATTTCCGTAAAGGTGACATATTTTTATTTTTTTCATAATCCTAATACCTCTCTTAATCTAAGCATGGCGGTATAAGTTGATAGGATATATATATTATCTGTCTTAGAATTTTTTATGACATCATAGATTTCATTTTCATAATCAAATTCTTTAATCGCATCATCAAATATTTCGGCAATCTCTAGACGTCTTTTCATATCTTTTTTTCTTATACCGGAAACATAGACATCTTTTATATCAAGATTAGATAGATTTTCGTAGTAGGAATCATATATCCAGCTTACATCAGTCCCATCCGCATAATTATCATTTAATAAACAAATAAGAGATACTGGATTTTCTTCTAAAAGCATAAGGTCTATGATTTGGTTAAGACCTGTAGGGTTTTTTACTAAGTTAATGGTTACATTTTTACCCTCGATATCAATATTTTCCTGCCTTCCAAAAACATTTTTTTGGCTACGAAGACCTTCATGAATTTCTTCATAGCTTAAGCCGATCTCTTTGGCAACACTTAAAGCAGCAAGAGCGTTATAAACATTATATAAACCACCTACATTTACCTCATAAAACTCATCTCCCACCATAAACTCAGAATAGTTTGCATCAAGTTTTATTAATTTATCTATAGCATAGTCTATAGCAGGAGTTTTGAAATCACAATTTGGACAAGCATAGTCACCTAAAGAAGAATAATTATTAAGTTTATATTTTAAAACATGGTGGCAATGTGGGCAAAGAATACCATCAGAATTTACTTCAGCATCCAGATTATAGTCTTCGCTCGCCTTTTGATAATCTCTGATACCAAAATAGGTCTTATTATAATTTTTCATCTGATCGTAATTAAAGATAGGCAAATCTCCATTGGCAACAATTTTTGCATCTGGCATTACTGCCATCCCTTCCATAAGTTTTGCAAAAATATTATATATTTCACCAAACCTGTCCATCTGATCTCTAAATATATTTGTAAATATAACATAATCAGGCTTTATATTTTGACCTATCCTTACTAGGTTTGCCTCATCTACTTCAAGAACTGCTATGGTTTCTTCCTTAGAAGGATTATCTAGCAGGGTGGTTATGATTCCTTGAACCATATTTGATCCAGACTCGTTTGTAAAAACTTTATCGTATCTTTGTTTTAATATGTTTACCAAAAAATGGGTTGTCATTGTTTTACCATTTGTACCAGTAACAAAGATGAACTTGGTATTTTTTGACAACTCATTTAATATATTTTTATCTAATTTATAAGCAACATAGCCAGGTAGGGATGTTGCCTTACGATTTGTAAGCCTTAGTCCTGCCCTAACTATTTTTGCTATTTCTTTTGTTAATTTATTTCTTACACTCATAATTTTAGTATATCTTAAAAAGTGAACTTGGCAATATCTAACCTATAATTTTATAGGATGATTCGCTATCTACTAGCTTTGCTTCATTTTTATCAAAGGATGATATTTTTATATTCCTTTGATTTTTTAACGCTCTTATAAATTCATCAATTTTTTCATCAGTCCCTTGGATAAAACATTCTACATCACCATTAGATAAATTTTCTACAGTACCTGTTAAATTTAATTTATCTGCCAGCATTTTAGATGTATACCTAAAACCTACTCCTTGAACTCTTCCTTTAAATAATATTTTATATCTTTTCATATTTTCTCCTTACCTTTATTTTACCATAGTACTTGAAATATATTATCAATATAGTTTAATAATATTAACACCCCCTAGGGGTGTAGGAGGAGGTTATATGAAAAAACGCTACGATGTAACAGGCATGACTTGTGCTTCCTGTCAAGCCAATGTTACAAGAGCAGTTGAAAAACTCGGCGTTAATGATGTAAATGTCAACCTCATCAATGAATCTATGAGTGTAGATTATGATGAGGATAAGCTAAGTGATGATGACATTATTAACGCAGTGGAGAAAATTGGTTACGGGGCAAGCCCTAAAGACCAGGGTAAAAAAGAAGTAGCTAGTAAAGAAAAGGAAAAAGACCAAGAAGAAAGTAATACCAGATTTAGATTAAAAGTATCATTGGTTTTCTTAATCCCGCTTTTGTATATAGCTATGGGACCTATGATAGGTCTACCAGTTCCCTCTTTTATGCAAGGAAGAGAAGGTTCTATAAATAATGCCTTTATACAATTTATACTAACTATTCCAGTATTAGTAGTAAATAGAAAGTTTTTTATAAATGGATTTAAAGGATTATTTAATAAAGCTCCAAACATGGATACTCTAGTGGCTCTTGGTGCTAGTGCAGCAACATTTTATGGTATTTTTGCTATAATGCGAATGGCCTATGGTTTCGGATTTAACCAACCAGAAATTATAGATCAATATATGCATAACCTCTATTTTGAGTCTGCTGCTGTGATTCTAACTTTAATAACTCTTGGTAAATATTTTGAAGCTAGATCAAAGGGTCAAACTAAAGCATCCCTAGAAAATTTAATAAATCTAGCACCAAAAAAAGCAACAATTCTTGTTGATGGTAAGGAAAAAAGCGTAGATGTTTCTGAGATAGAAAAAGGAGATATAATCTTAATTAGACCTGGAGATTCTATTCCAGTGGATGGTGAGATTATAGAAGGCTCTTCCCTACTTGATGAAGCAGCTTTAACCGGTGAATCTATTCCTGTTAATAAGGGTGTTGGAGATGAAGTAATCACTGCAACTATAAATAAGGAAGGTTCATTTAAGTTTAAGGCAACCAAAGTTGGTGAAGATACTACTCTAGCTCAGATAATAAATCTAGTAAACGAAGCGAATGAAACTAAGGCTCCAATTGCAAAAATGGCAGATGAGATTTCAGCTATATTTGTACCAGCTGTAATTATAATATCTATTGCTACATTTATAATATGGATGGCACTGGGCTATAGTTTTGAATTTGCATTAAATTTAATGATTTCAGTTTTAGTTATATCCTGTCCATGTGCCCTAGGTCTAGCTACACCGATGGGGATAATGGTTTCTACTGGAAAATCCGCAGAACTAGGTTTATTATTTAAAAGTGCAGAAAGTTTAGAAAACTTAAGCAAAGTTGATACAATACTTCTAGACAAGACAGGAACTATTACTGAAGGTAGACCTCAAGTTACAGATGTAAAAACTGATATAGACCATGATGAGTTTATAAAACTTGCAACTTCTATAGAAAATTCATCTGAACACCCATTAAGTAATGCAATAGTTACCTATGCTGAAGAAAATAATATAGCTTCAGAGAATGTATCAGACTTTAACGCTATTTCTGGTAAAGGAATAAGCGCAACATATAATGGCCAAAGATACCTTGCAGGTAACTTAAGGCTAATGAAAGAAAATAATATAGATCTTAAAAACTATATAGAAATAGCTGATACTTATGCAAATGAAGGTAAGACTTCTATGTACTTTGCTGATGAAAATCAATTAATTGGTCTAATAGCTGCTAAGGACTTACCAAAAGCAACTTCAAAAATTGCTATAGATGAGCTTAAAAATCTAGGTTATGAAGTAACTATGGTAACTGGAGATAACGAAAAAACAGCAGAAGCAATCCGATCTGACTTAGGTATTGATAAAAAATTTGCTGATGTCCTACCTCAAGATAAAGATAAAGTTGTAAAACAATTGCAAGATATGGGTAAAAAAGTAACCATGGTAGGTGATGGTATTAATGATGCGCCTGCTCTTGCAAGAAGTGATATAGGTATGGCCATTGGTAATGGTACTGATGTTGCTATAGACTCTGCAGATGTTGTATTGATGAGAAATTCACTACTAGATATAGTAAGTGCAATTGAACTTTCAAAATCAACTATAAAGACCATTAAGCAAAATTTATTCTGGGCTTTCTTTTACAATGTAATACTAATCCCAGTAGCAGCAGGGCTTTTATATCCATTTAAAGGAATCACATTAAATCCAATGTTTGCAGCCTTTGCAATGAGTATTTCATCTGTATTCGTATGTTTAAACTCACTAAGACTAAGAGGATTTAAACCAGAGTTTAAAAATCAAAAAGCTATAGACGAAATAGAAGCATCAAATGAAGAAAATGAACACCTATCAAATAATATAGAAGAAACAAAAGGAGAAGAAAAAATGGCAGATACAAATAAATTAGTAGTAAATGTAGGCGGAATGACTTGTGAACACTGCAAGAAAAATGTAGAAAAAGCGTTAAATGAATTATCATTTGTAGAAAATGCAAATGTAGATCTAGAAGCAAAAAATGCAACAGTAGACTACTTTGGTAGTGCTGAAGAAGATCAAATTAAAGAAGCTATCACAGAAGCAGGATACGAATTTAACGGTATTGAATATAAGTAATGCACGCTGATAAGGCAAAAACAATAAGGAAATTAAAAACTGTCGGCGGTCAAATCGATGGTTTAATAAAAATGGTTGAAGAAGATAGGTATTGCATTGATATAAGCAATCAACTAATGGCTTCAATCTCAATTTTAAAAAATATCAACAAAGAAGTTTTATCAGCCCACCTTAGCCATTGTGTGTATCAGGCCTTAGAAAATAATGATCCTGAAGATGCTAAGGAAAAACTAAGTGAAATTGAAGATATAGTAAATAAATTAAACAAAATTTGACCAAATAAAAAGGCTCCCTTTTGAGCTGCACCCCAAAATCCGGAATAC